>CACZYY010000014.1 GCA_902785455.1 uncultured Spirochaetaceae bacterium | reverse complement strand
TAAATGTCATCCAAAATCTTCATGCGCTTCTCCCGGAAAAATCCTTCCAGAAAGTCACCTTTGATTGCGAAGTCAACGGCCTCGTTTACCGCGCTATCAAATGTCATCCCTTGCGAAAGGTTTTCCTTCACTTGATTTACAAACTCACAATAATAATACAACGGCTCGCAGTTTTTTGAAAGGCTTTCGTTGTGATTTTTGTTTATGTTTATCACAGTAGCAGTCCATTCAAAATCGGCACCCTTTGAAACTTGTTCGTCTGTAATGAAAGCATCCGAGAGTCTGTATTTGACTAAATCCGCTTGTTCAGTATCGCCGTTATAGAACACGATGAACTGCGGGGCTGGGATTTTCACGAGCACGCTACCGTAGAGATTTTTCTTGTGTTTGTCGATGTACTGCTGATACAGCTGTGAGAAATACAACAATCCTCGGAGCGGCATGTTCGGATTCACCGTGCTCTGATGCTCGTACAGACACATCTGCGAGTGAATCAGGAACGACAAATCATTTTTCATCGAGACATAAATCACATCTTCGAGCGTGGTGATTTCCAGGTCTTCGATATTCGTGTGATTCTTCCCGCTCAGCGCATTGTACAAGGACAAAAGCCAGCGTTTACTTCGGTCATCTTTGCCACCGAAAATAGTTCTGAAAAGAGTGTCCCGGTAAGTACGCTTTGGTTCCCGTTTGCGCATTTTTCTGAACTGATTTTTCTTTTTGTTTCGAATTCGTTTTTTCATGAATTCCTCCAGACAAATAGAATTTGAAAAAAATCAGAAAACTTAGCGCGGCCGTCACAAAGTCTTCTTCAAGTTCCCATACCTATTTATTTCCAAAAAAATTCGATTTTCGGCAATGTAAAACAGAAAAAGTCAGAAAAATCCAAAAAAATAATTTCTCTGCATTGAGCTATTTTGTTGTCCTGGCGATTTTTGTCGTGTTAAGCTGAAGATTTTGTAAATTTAATAGAAAAAAGGTTGAATTCATCGGAAAAAATGTCATAATAATATACTAAGGATATTTTCAGTTTCCATTTAAAAAAGGGGGAATTGTATGAAAAAATTTTTTTGTGTTTCGCTGGTTGCGGCTCTGTCTTTGTTGTTTTTTTCTTGCAGCAATTTCTTTAGTTCTTCAAGTTCTGATAACGAGGGAGTGCCAAACGGCAAGGCTCGCGTTCATTTTTCTGTTGGTAAGAGCGGTGCGCGCACGATTATGCCTGAGAGTTATGCAGGAGAGGATATTAAATTGATCGAGCTAACGGCTCAAAAGAAAGGTGAGGAAACTGCCTATAAATTTAATGGTGAAAACGAAAAGCTTTCTTGGAATAGTCTTTCTGAGTTAGAAAATGTTTCTATTGATATTGATTACGGCACATATACTTTTGTCCTCAATCTTAGCATTGAAGATGAAAAAGAAAATAAAACAGTCTTGGTTCAGACCTGCACTCTTGAAAATCAAGAGATTAATGCTGACACAAAAGAACTTGTCTTCAATATGCAGGAAGATTCTGGCGATATTTCAATTGCAGTTTCTTGGGGGCTTAGGGACGAAACGAACCGAATCGGCAAGATTAAAGCTGGCCTTTATACAATTGCAAGCAATGGAAAGACCGAAGTTGAAATCACTGGCGACACGGCAGTAAAGTCGCTTGATATAACTAGAAAAGTAGATGAAGAAGGTAACATTGTGGTAACGGCGACAGGCTCGTATGCATCTGTTCCAAGCGGAAGTTATCTGATAAAACTTTCCTTGTATGACAGTGAAAGCTCAACAACTCCTTTCAACACAATCACGGACATCATCAAAGTCAACGGTTACAAAACAAAATACGACCTTCCTCTTGAATTTGCTAATTTGAATCTTCAATATAAAGTTACTTTTGACCCGAACGGCGGCCTTTGGGAAGGTGGCTCTGAAGACTCTATAACAACGACCCGCAACATGTATTCCGGCTTCATTCCTCCAAAAGAAGTTTCAAACGGTGATTTGGTATTGGTTGGCTGGTACTCTTTTGAAGGCGGTGAACCTTCCGAAGACCTTTCTCAAGGAATATCTTCTGATGCAATCATGATTGGCCCTGAAATGGGTGCACAAGACTACACTTTTTACGCAATCTGGGGCAAACAAGCGGGCGGAAATCTCAGCACTGACAACCGCGCACTCATAATCAAAACCGACGCAGGGGATACGATTTATCAGAACAGCAAAATCAATCTCAGTGTAACAGATTCTGCTGGCGAGTCTGTTACGGATTCTATTACATACGCTGCCAAGATTTTGTACAAAGGGCAGGATATAAACGAGCTTGGTGGAAAGACATATTATTCTGTAGACGAAACACAGGGCGTTATCATATTGAACGGCATGACAACCCCGCTCCCAGAGGCAAACTATCAGCTTTATGTAACGGCATCGCGAGCACTTTCCGGTGCTGGCAACTCAGTTACAAGCAGCCAGACGTTTAATGTGAAATTGCTGGATGGAGTTGAGACACAGATTGCGTTGTATAACAAATCTTCGGGGGCATATAATTACTATCTGAAAGATTCTGATAAAGTGGACGAAGAGCTTGGAGAGCAAACTTTAGGTGCAAATATGGCAAAATCCGCTTTCGATGCATCTGGATATTTTTATGTAGCAGAATATAACGACTCTGGCTTGGCTCCTGGTGTTAGGATTTTCTCTACTAATCCTGTTAAACCAAGTGGTTCAGATGTTTCTCCGTTTAAGAGTGGTGGTGTACAGCTTCCATTGGAAGATGGTGGTGGCACTAGTAATGGAACCTATTGTGATTTTGCAATTGATATGACTACAAATATTCTTTATGGCTGTGCTGTTAATATGACATCATTATATTTGTACAAATATCCAAATCTCATCTCAAGTGCTTCTAACGAAGGTTGTGTTGCTTATAATTATATAAATGTATCTGAGGGATCCTTTTATCCAAGTCAAATTGCTATAAACGATAGTACACTTTATGTATTTGGATATTGGACTGACAATGAACAAAAAAATGCAACATGGCGAGTAATGGTTTATGACATACCTGAAAGTGGAAGTTTTGGAGATGTGAAGTATACTTGCGATTTGGATTCTAAACTGATAGAGAAAGATTCAAAACTTTCGTATGCGAAGATTATTGTGAATAATGGTTCAGTTTCACCATCTCCTTACGGTGATATTTATGCAATGGACGGAGCTTTATACCTTGTTCTTAAACCTTTTACAAAGTGGACAACAACGAATCCAAATATTTACAGTGGAGCTATTGTAAGATGGATTCCCGGTGAATCTGATGTAACTGTTCGCGGTTTGTATACTGAGAAGACTGTTGCTCAAGAATCTATAACACAGATGTATTTGAATTATGTAGAGGGCAATCCTCAAACAGTCTGGGCAACTTCTGAACGTAAAACTCTTAAGACTATGCTTGCTGATAGTACATCATATAATGATAAAGATGGTAACGGAGAACATTATGGAATTGAAGATGGCTATAAATTCTTCCCGAATGTTTATGCAATGTCTGCTAAGTCTTCATTATTAGACAACTCTGCATTTGTAGGCCCGACAAAGATTATTGGTATAAAGCCTAAGAAGCTTGTTATTGCAGATGATGGTTATGCCTTCTACACTGATTCAGATATGTTGTATTATAAGAATGTGAATCGTGTTGTTACAATCGATTTGGAACGCTTTGTAATTGAAACTGTTCAGTTAACAAAGGCAACATTTGACTCTGAATTAACTGATTACTTTAAGTCTGATAGTTCTATTGATAAGATCAGAAGTGGTGCAACTTATTATGATTATGGGGCTACTGTTTATTATTATGATTCTTCTTCTCGTGAGGAGTCTGGAACTATAGGTTTTGGTAGTAATTTTTATCTTGCTGTTAAGAACGGAGATAACCAGTAGCCAATCATGCAGAACACCCCGCTAATCACCGTCTGCATTCCAGTTTTTCAGACCGAGCCTTATCTTGCGGCTTGCTTGCGCTCGGTCTACATGCAGGATTTTGCCAGCTTTGAGGTGGTGGTGCTGAGTGACAGAAGCCCCGGCAAGGACGAGAAAGGGCGGAGTGCCAAGAAAATCGTCAGGCTGGCGCAAAAAGAATGTGACGGATGGCGAAAGAGCCACAATCTTCCGCCTGTGAAAATCCGCTTTTTGGAGCACCGCGAAAACCGGGGCTGCGTGGAAGTGAGGCGGACGCTTGTGTATGAGTCGAAAGGCAAATACCTTGCGATGATAGACAGCGATGACGAGTATATGGAAGGCGCGCTTTCGTGCTTGTACGAGGCGGCAATTTCCAAAAACGCGGACATCGTGCACGGAACTTTTGTTTCGGGCGAATATGACAGCGAAGGAATCTTTCATGCCACGGCAGAAACCAAGTGCGGAAGGATTTTTTACGGCACAAAGGAAGGACTGGACATTGCCCGCTCGTGGTTCTCAGGGCTTTTCAACGGGAACGTCTGCGGCAAGCTGATTGAGAAAGTCGTGTACGAAAAAGCTTTCGAGCAGATTCCGTATACCGAGTGCAACATGGCGGACGACCTTCTGATTTTCTTCTTTGTGGGCATGAACGCGCGCCGATATGTGGGCATCGAGAACAAAATCTACCGCTACCGAATCAACAGCGGCATGAGCTCGCACCGCAAAATCGACACGCTCAAAAAATGGAAGATGATTTGCACGTCGTCAAGCGTGTTCAGCATCATCTCCCAGTGGCTAAAGGAGAACAACGACGGTCTTCTTTCGCCGAGTGACATTGAGCATCTTGGGAAGGTCACGGCATCCGTAATCCCGGAGCTGCAGGAAGAAGCAAAACTTATGCTCTACGACTTCTGGGGCGAAAGCTTCGTGAAGAAGGTAGAGAACGCATTGGAATAAGGAGTGTCTATGTTTCATAAAGTATCTTCTGTAAAGCCAATGGAAAATTTCATGTTGGCAATTGTTTTCACCAATGGGGAAAAACGAAATTATGATGTTTCTGCAGTTTTTAACAGATGGGATTCGTTCAAAATATTGAGCACTGTGAAGGGCTTGTTTGAGCAAGTAAAAGTTGATTCTGGCGGATACGGAATAAGCTGGAATGATGACTTAGACTTATCTTGCGATGAATTGTATAAAAACGGAAAGTAATGAAAGGGGGAAATATGAAAAACGTGATGAAAAAAATTGCTGGACTTTTAATGGTTCTCTCGGTCGCTTTGTTTGCGGGTTGTTCTGATTCTTCGGACAACTCAAATGAGACTACCCAGGGTACAAAGACTTACACCGTAAGCGGCACTGTTTCTTTGGGCAACGCAGTTCCTGGTTCTCTGGTAAACAAGGCTATTACGACAACAAACTCTGAATCAAGGTCTGCCACGAGTTCATTTGACATTAGCAAGTTGACGTCAGAAGAATCTTCTTTTCAAGTAATTGCAAAACAAGGCGATGAAACTATAACTGCTCCTGTTACCCTAGTTGACGGCATTCTTTCTTATAAACTTGTGCTCCCTGTGGGGTCTGAATGGAATTTAACTTGTCAGTTGAAAGTTAAGGGTGTTGATGTTCTTCATGCAAAGGAAAATGATATGTCTGTTTCCTTTGAAGAAGAAGTTACTTCAATGGAATATGATTTCGATATGGAACCGGTTTATAATTCAAATTTGCCAGGTTCTATCAGTCTCACAATACACGATGATTCAGAACAGATCGCTAAAGTTTCTGTTCAGGCTACGCCTTTGTTTGATTTAATTATTGATGACGATCCTGAAGAAATGAAAAAGCTCTTTGGTGAAAAATCATTTACGTCTGGTGAGTCACTAATCGCACAAAGCAATGTTCCTGCTGGCAGTTATGAGGTAGTCTTTTCATTCGATGATGCAAATGGCAATACGCTCTACACTTGTAGAGAAGCAATCACAGTATTCAGCGGATTCACAACTGACACATGGCTGGGTACTTCCCCATATATGCAAGACGGCACTTTCACAATCACCGACGCCCTGATTGAAGGGTATGGAACGGAGGTTGTGACTACCTCGAAGAATGTGTTGTATGGAACTTACTCTGAGACAACTACTGTTGATGGCGAAGATGTAATAACTACTGGCTATAAGTACTA
Source organism: uncultured Spirochaetaceae bacterium (assembly GCA_902785455.1). Lineage (GTDB taxonomy): Bacteria > Spirochaetota > Spirochaetia > Treponematales > Treponemataceae > Treponema_D. The sequence continues at coordinate 54,172 of CACZYY010000014.1, read as the reverse complement.
TCTCACAGAAAATGCTGAATCAGATATTTCTTCACTTCCTGCAACAGTAACAACAAGCTATAGTGATAAAAATTCATTCTGCTTTGATTCGGATGGAAATTTGTATGCTCTAGATTATGACACTCAAAGAGGATCTTATATTATTTCTTCAACAAAATATACAGACTCCATAGCGATTGAAGGAATAACAAATCTTAAAGGTATAACAATTGACCAGACTTCTAACATCTTGTATGCGTATTACGGCATGCAGGGCACATTTGAGCTTTATAAGTTTGCAAATTTTATTTCTGGCACGGATGAAAATCGAAAAGAATATACGATAATATGTGATTCTAGTTCTGATAAATCAATAGATTTTTATACTGCTATGAATGAAGAGCTGGGACATGATAATGCCATTATTACGATTCATGGTGGAATTTTGTACGGAATAAGCCAAAGCAATGGTGGCACAAGAATCGATAAAATGTACAAAGTTGATTTATCAAAAGAAACTCTTGTTGCAGAAGCTGTTGATTTAAGCAAAACTTCTTTATCTTTATCCTATAATGCAACATATACAGACATTCTTTATCAGGACGGCGCGGTTTATATACTTGTTAGAGAGGTTTTTGACACTAATAGTCGCGGAGCACTTCTTCGTTATGATGTAGTTTTTGGTACTGTGAAAACTCTATTCGGGCCTTCGGATAATGCTGATTTGTCGGCAGTCAAATTATACACTTATTATGACGACAAACAATGTTATTCTGATAAGGAACTAGAAAATAAATTCAATGCTCCTGCAAAAATTTCAAAGGATGGGCGTGATTTTTCTCTTCTTTCAACGTTGTATGCACCATCTCCGCTTAGTTCTACATTGTCGAAAGAAGCTTTTTATGGTCCCGTAAAATTTGTAGCAATAAAACCTAGAAAACTGGTTATTGCTGATGACGGTATAGCATTTTATACAGACACGGATGGTGTATTAAAATATAAAAATGTTAATCGCATTGTTACCGTTGACTTGGAAAACTTTGCTATTACAGAATCAATAGAGACAAAAGTAAAGTTTGAAAAAGATACTTCTGACATGAAAGAGATTGGAAATGCTGGAACAGTATTTAATAATTCAACAGGTTTCCAGGACGTGTTCGAAAGTCTTTTGGGTACAGTATTTTATACTGAAGATAAAACTTCTACTGGTATTGGTTCTGGTGATTTGAACTTCGCCATCCCATGCGGAGACACCAACTAGCGTGCGGATTCCACTTATCTCCGTCTGTCTGCCAATGTATGGCACTGAGCCGTTGCTTGCTCAGTGCTTGCGTTCTGTATTCTTGCAGGATTTCGATTCTTTTGAAGTCATCGTGCTTTCCGATGCTAGCCATGGAAAAGACGAAAATGGGCGGAACGGTAAAAAAATCACAAAAACGGTATATAAGGAATGTCGAAAACTTCGCAAAGAAAAGGGGCTTTCGGATATAAAAGTTCGTTTTATTGAGCATCGTGAGAACATGGGGCTTGTTGAAGTTCGGCGTTCTCTTATGTTTTATGCTCTTGGAACATACATCGCTTATGTTGACAGTGATGATGTTTTAGAAGAAGGGGCTTTGAAATCCCTCTTTGTCGCTTCCCAGAAATATCAGGCTGATATCGTTCAAGGACGTTCTACGACAGGTGCTTTTTTATCAGATGGTACTTTTGTTCCGGCAGAAAAGAATCTATATGCAAAAATTACCGTTGGTACTGTTTCCGGCTATGATATTTTAAAAACCTGGATACACGATGGAAATCTTTCTGGTGTGTTATGGGCAAAACTGATAAGACGTGATTTGCTCAAAAAGGTGTTTGAATCTATTCCTCATATTGAATGTAACATGGCTGAGGATTTTCTGATTTTCTTTTTTACTTCTTTTTATGCAAAAAAATATGTTGGCATAGATACGTCTGTTTATCGTTATCGTGCAGCAAGTGGTATAAGTAGTGCCCGAAAAATCGATTCGATAAAAAAATTGCGGATGGTTTGTTCGACTGCCAGTGTTTTTACAGTCATTTCCGAATCAAAAGAACTAAAATCATTAGAAGAACCCGAAGTAATGTGTGTGCGAAGACTTGCTCCTGTCTATCTAAAAAACAATATCCTGCAACTCAGAAAAACAGTCCCCGAACTCCAACAAAAAGCCCACGCCATGCTGTGCGAATACTGGGGCGCGGGCTTCGTCGAAAAAGTTGAAAAGATTATGGATTCAGCAGAGAACTAGCTTATAGGATCTGTTACTGTAACGTATCCGTCAGCTCTAACCTCGTAAACAAAATCGCCATGCAGCATTACACTTCCTCAGATTGTACGGTAGAGTTCCGCCCTTTCAGTCTTTTTTTTGTTGTCTGCCGTTTTCATCATCCTGCAAAAGAATAAATATAGTTTTCATCATCCTGCAAAAGAATAAATATAGCATATCCTCTCACACGATATGACAGTACCAAAGACCCCGTTTGGCAGTACCATATCGCCGTTTGGTACTGTCATATCACCCTTTTGGTACTGTCAAATTCCAGTAGCGGAAGATGCGCTGCTTTTTTTCTTCATATCACAATTTGCTTCTTCTTATATCGGCATAAAAGATAAGGTCTACCGTTACCGAATAAAAAAGCCCACGCCATGCTGTGCGAATACTGGGGCGCGGGCTTCGTCGAAAAAGTTGAAAAGATTATGGATTCAGCAGAGAAATAGCTTATAGGAGCTTTTGCTGTAACTCTAGCACGGTTTCAAGCGGAAGGCCTTCCCGTTTTGCAGCGCGTGTTATATCCCTGTCGTGTAAATTCATAGCGGCGAAACTCCAGATGTTTTTCCATTAATTATTTCTGCAACTTTTTCCAACGGCAAGTCTAAAGATTGCGCAATTATTTCTTGCGAAACTCCGTTTCCCCAAAACTTCTTAGCCGCTTCAATTTTTGCTTTGCTCGCACCTTGTGCAAGTCCTTGAGACAGTCCCTGGCGAAGTCCTTCTCGCTTTGCGGCGCGTGTTATATCCCTGTCGTGTAAATTCATAGCGGCGTAGTCCCTCCTGAATTTTTCGTTGTCTTTACTGTATGCACTTGCATTATAGATGAATATTAGCAAGAGCTTCTAATACTTTATCTAACGGTGCATTCATTTTTTCAGCAGCAATCTGGGGAGTAATATTGAAATCTTTAACAGCTATTACAGCCGCTTCAACGGCCTTTTGCTGTGCACCTTGTGCAAGTCCCTGAGACAGCCCTTGTCGAAGTCCCTGGCGAAGACCTTCTCGCTTTGCGGCACGTGTTATATCCCTGTCGTGTAAATTCATAGCGGCATAGTCCCTCCTGAATTTTTCGTTGTCTTTTATCTGCTCAACCAGTGAGGACAGTTGGTTTGTAAAGTCATCTTCTCCTGGTTCGTTCGTGTGGATGAAGTGAAGGAATGCTCTCACTTTATCATCCTTTTCTTCATTGTATGCACTTGCATTATAAATTACCTTCAACGATTTGTCATTCAAATTTACGGCTGGATTTTCCGAACAAGTATTTTTGAACGTGTAGCAGGGGAGGCCGTAATGGTTTTTCTGCTCGTCCTTGAACGGGTCGCGTTTGCAGATGAAGAGGATATAACTGTCTTTCAGCTCGGAATAGTCCTGGCCCTTCATGAGGCTGTCCATGTCGATCATGCTCTGATAATATCTTGTGCGCTTGCCAAGAGCGTCCTGCGGATAGGATTGCAGCTCAACATCTATGATTTTGTCCGTGTCCTTTAGATACACATCGAGTCGTACGCCCTTCGTCGTGTAATACGGTGCGATTGTCTTTTCCAGCTCAGGATATTCGATGTGGTTCACGCGGACGTGCAGAAGCCGCTCCACGAGTTCCGCGCAAATCTCCGGGTTCCTCAGGACTTCCTGAAACATGCCGTCATCGGTGAATGTGAGTTCGTCAACAGGTTTTGGGTGAAAAATGCTTTCTGTCATAAAAGCTCCTTTTTTGAAAATGTGATATGTAAGTTTCTTTTTCTTACATATATTTATTTCCAAAAAAATTCGATTTTCGGCAATGCAAATGTAAAATTGTCAGAAAAATCCAAAAAAAAATGCTCCGCAGCACGCGGAGCAAAATAAATTTGCAGGAAATCAGGGAAGAGCTGATTAACACTTGAAGCGATTAATCAGTGTTTCATTAGTTCACTTGCAATCTCAGTGCTTCCCACTTGCGGTAGTACATATCGAGATTTTCGCCGAGGTCGTCTTTGAGCTCACAATTGTCCATTGCGCTTGCAGGATAAAGCGGCTTTGTTTTCATGTATTTTTCTGCCTCGAGGTTTACGAAACATGGGAAGCAGAAGAAGTCAAGGAACTGTGCGTAATTTTCTGGTCGATGGATGAAATTGATGAATTCTGTGGCAAGCTCGGCTTCTTTTGAGTCTTTGAGGATACACATGCTGTCGAGGTAAGATGCACCACCCTGTTCAGGAATAAAGAAGTCAATCGTGCTTTCCCATTCATCCTCTGGAACTTCACCGTACATTACTTCAGCATAACCGTGGCAGAGCCACAAATTGCCGGCTGCAAAATCTTTTCCGAATCCTTCTGCGTCGAATTTTACGATGTTCGGGAGCCACTTGCTTTTTATCAAATCAACAGCTTCTGTAACTTCCTGCTCATTTTTTGAGCTTACGGCATATCCTTTGTATTTGAGGGCGTCGCCGATTACTTCACGGTAATCGTCCATCATTGATGCGTGGCCCTTGAACCGCTCGTCTGCAAAAATGTTCCAGTTGCGTTCATAATCACCAGCAGGCATCTTCTTTTTGTTTACGCCGATGCCAGCTGCACCGAAATAATATGGAACTGCGTAAACCATTTCCGGGTCATAAGTGACTTTTTCAAGAACTTTTGGATTGATTTTGTCGCGGTTTGTGAATTTTGTTTGTACGATTGGCTGGAACATTCCGCGCTTCATCATGATTGAAACATAGTCCTGTGAAGGAACAACGATGTCAAAACTTTTTGCGCCGCCGTTAACCAGCTTGTTGAACATTGTTTCGTTTGAATCGTATTCTGTGATAACAACTTTGCAGTCGAACTCTTTTTCAAATGCTTCAACAACACTTGTTGGGGTGTAGTAAGTCCATGTGAAGAGTTTCAATGTCTTTTTCTGATTGCAAGAAGAAAGACCCAAAACAGCGGTAAATCCAAGTGCCGCCAAAGCGATTTTAGAAGAAAGTTTCATTTTTTTCTCCGAAATATTTTAATGTGCGGCTGCGAAACCTTTGAGACTTTTTCTCAAAAGAACTGCAAGACCGCCGATTAGTAAAATAAGAACGAATGAAAGCGCGTTGATAACCGGGCTAACTCCGTGTCTGATCATATTATAAACATAAATTGGCAAAGTCTCAACATTACCATTTACCAAAGAAGTGATTACAAAGTCTTCGATGGACATTGTAACGCTCATCATAAATCCGCTCATGATTCCGGGCATGATTGCAGGAATAATGACTTTGAAAAGCGTCTGAGTTTCGTTTGCTCCCAGGTCGTGGCTGGCTTCGATGATTGAATAATCAAATTCGTCCACGCGGGCTGAGACCATGAGATAAACGAACGGAAGACAGAAAGTTGTGTGCGCGATGATGATTGTTCCAAGCCCCAAATCCATGTGGATTCCGCTGAGGAAGATGAGGAGGGAAACACCCATGATTACTTCCGGCAGTACCATTGGCAAAAAACTGACCGATTGAATATAAGAGCGGCCGAAGAATTTGTACCAGCTGTTTCCGATTGCGGCAAGACTTCCCAGGACTGTTGAAAGAATTGCAGAAACGAGCGCGACTACGGCGCTGTAAAAAAGAGACATCCACAATCTGCCTGACTTCAAGAAAAGCTCTTCATACCATACAAGTGAAACGCCTGTAAAATGCGAACCTTTTGATGCATTAAAAGAATAGAAGATAATCACAAAAAGCGGAACGAAAAGAAAAAGCAATGCAATCAGAAGAACTGTATTCGAAAATGAGAATGCCCGGCCACGTTTTTTCCAGCCGCGTTTAGCATGTTTGTTCGCCTCATTTTTGGCGACAGGATTTCGTTTTAAAAATGCAAGAATTACGGATATAAGAAAGTCCATTCTGTAAACTCCTATTGTACTGCCACAAGGATATGGCAGCCGGGCGAGTTTTTGCGTGTAAAAACTCGTCAGAAAGAAAAATTGCACGGATGCAATGTTTCTTTCAACTATTCTTTTTTCATTTTTTTGAGGCTGGCTTCTTTTTTGTCAGAAGAAATCATGAACAAAATCGCAGCCATTGATACAACCGTAAGAACTACGCTGAATGAGCTGGCAAGCGGCAAGTTTCGCGCTTTCTGAATCTGATCCATGATGATGTTTCCGAGCATATAGCTTTCTGTTGAGCCGATAATCTGCGGAACGGTGTAGTTTCCGAAAATCGGAATGAAAGTGAAAATGAGCGCGCTGATTATGCCCGATTTGATGCCTGGAATCATTACGCGGAAAATAGAGCCTGCCTTTGTTGCTCCCAAATCGCGTGCTGCTTCGAGCAGAGTGAAGTCAAAGCGGTCAACCGAAGTGAAAATCGGCAGAATCGCATAAGGAAGATACATGTAAATGCTGACAAGAACGACCGCAAATTTGGTGAACATGAACTTGTGAGGAACAAAAACACCGTCGCTGTTTCGGGTTACGAAGAAACAGAATTTTGCGAAAATCTCACAGATTCCGTTGAGCGCGCCGTTTTCGCCAAGAATCGTCATCCATGCGAAGATTCGGATCAGTGAGTTTGTGAGGAACGGAACGATTACAAGAATGAGCAGCGTTGTCTGATGCCGGCTGCGAGCAATCGCATATCCGCATGGAAGGGCAATCAGAATTGAAATAAATGTCGCCACGACAGTCATCCAGAGCGTGCGGAAGAAAATCTTGGCATAAGCTGCAGAAAACATCTGCTTGTAAGCGTCAAGCGTGAATTCGTGGATAACGCCGCCGAACATATCGCGCTTCATAAAAGAATAAGCCACGATAATAGCCAGCGGAACGACAAAAAAGAGCGAGAACCAAATTCCCATCGGGTAAGAATAAAACGGACCAGGATTTTTCTTTTTCACGGCAATCTCCTAAAAACTCAAAAATTAAAAATGGGGGCGTTGCGGGTAGGGAGCGACGGTGAAGCCGGCAAAACTCTCGATGAGAGTTTTGAGCGAGTCTCGGTGAAGGCTATGCCTGAACCGTCTCCCGCAGAGGGGGTAGGCGGAAATGGCGCAGCCATTGTAGCCGAGGGGGAGACTTCCCCCAATTCAACTCCTAACTCCTCATTACACACTCATTATTTCTCAATATCTTCAACGATATATCCGTCTTCGGCTGACCATGAGATGTAAACTGTGTCCTTCCACTGAATCTCCGGGCCTTCATCGAGATAATTCTGGTGCTGCTTAAAGACTTTTACGATTGTGCCTGTCTTTTCGAGTTTGACGTAGAATTTTGACTGGAAACCTGTGTAAACCGGCTCTTCGACGATACCTTTGAAAACGTTGATGTCCTTGCGGCCGTTTACATTTGGCTCTTCGAGAGTGATTCGAATCTTCTCTGGGCGTACTGTGAATGCGACCTGCTGGCCCTCATCGGTGTGCTCGTAATCCGTGACAAGAATGTTTTTGTCCTCTTCTTTGGTGGCCTGAGTGTCGCCTGTGAGCTGAGCCTGAAGACCGAGGGAAGGAACGTTGAGAGTGACCATGTGCTCGATGTCGGCTTTGCCGGGAACTTTGTAGCTTTCGCATTTAACGACTTTTGCTTCAAAAAGATTTGTCTCACCGATGAACTGAGCGACGAACTGAGTTGCCGGGCTTTCATAAATCTCGAACGGAGTGCCGACCTGCAGAACGTGACCGTGATTCATTACTGCGATTCGGTCTGAGACTGCAAGTGCTTCGCTCTGGTCGTGTGTGACGAAAATGAAGGTGATACCGATTTTGTCGTGGAGGTGATCAAGCTCAACCAGAAGATTTGAGCGCAATTTTGCATCCAGGGCCGAAAGAGGCTCGTCAAGCAAAAGAACTTTTGGCTCGTTAATCAAAGCTCGTGCGATGGCGACACGCTGCCTCTGACCGCCGGAAAGCTGGTTTGGCTTTTTAAAGATATGCTCGTCGAGTTCAACAAGGTGAACGTACTGACGAACTTTTTCATCAATTTCGTTTTTTGGAAGTTTTTTGAGACGCAATGGGAACGCAACGTTTTCATAAACGCTCAGATGCGGAAAAAGCGCGTAATTCTGGAAAACTGTGTTTGACTGACGTTTGTTCGGCGGAAGCTCGGTAACATCAATGTCATCAAAAAGAACAGCTCCATCATCCGGAAATTCAAATCCTGCGAGAATACGCAAAAGAGTTGTTTTGCCGCAGCCACTTGGTCCCAAAAGAGTGAAGAATTCGCCCTGTTTAATAGTAAAATCTATGTTGTCTAAAGCGACAAAATCACCGAACTGTTTGTGTACATTTTGAATAGAAACCTGACTTCCTTTCAATCTTCTCGTGCCTCACGCCCAAAATTCCTAAGAATTCTGGTAAAATATAATTTTCTTCTATATAAAATAGTTTTTATCTACAAAGATTGCAATAAGAATTTTGTTATTTTGATTAAATATATAGAAAATAATTGCCAGTTTTGCTTTCAAAATTTGCGGTTTTTGGTGTTAATCAGGACGAAAATTTATCTTTTGATTTTCTTAAAGCAGACTACTCACAATCTTAAAAAATTTGACAGATTGCAAAATATTGCCGATAATATTTAGGATAAATTTAAAAATTTATCTTGGTGGGGGAAGGAGAATAAATGTTCAATTTAAAGTTATCAACCAAAATAAGTATTCTTGCTGCGGCATCGATTATTATTTCATCTGCAGCGGTTGGTATAATTTCGACCAATGTATCAAGTTCTGAAATTACAAATCTTACGCTTGAAAATCTCGAAACTACAGAATTAGGCGTTATGGACACCCTTGATCAGTGGCGTGAGCAGCTTCAGCTGGCCACACTTGTTCTTGCCGACAAAACCCGTCTTGCTGCGGCTTTGGATTCTGGCGATTACGAAACAGCCGATACGCTCACTGTTGAGCAAAAGAAGGTTCTCGACATCGACTATCTCCTGGTAACTGATGACAGTGGTATCATTGTTGGCGGCAACGCTCCAAAAGGTACAAACCTCAGCAGTTCTCATGCAATAAGCCATGCTTTGAAGGGCTTTGTTGAATATGCTTATGAATCAAATTCAGTCTATAATTACAGCCTTGTCGTTGCTTATCCGGTCAAACGAAACGATCGTGTTGTGGGTGCTGTTGTAGGCACTTACAGCATGACTGATTCAGAATTCGTTGAGTCAATCAAAACTAATTACAAGGTTGAATGTACGATGTTCGAAGGCAAGGTTCGTGCTGCTACCACTCTTGGCGCAAATTTTGTCGGAACAACTCTTGATAATCAAAATATAGTCGATATGGTTCTTTCAAGAGGGGAGCGCTATAACGGATTCAACTCAATTGGCGGCAAAAAATTTATGTCGGTTTATGCTCCAATCCGTGATTCAAGCGGCTCAATTTCTGGAATGCTTTTCGTTGCAAAATCAATGCAAATCGTCGATCATGCCGTAAATACAGTTATTAAAATTGTAGTGCCGATTCTTATTGGTCTTGCGCTTTTGCTTGTTATCGTTGCTACAATTTTTGTACGAAGAATGCTCAAGCCTCTCAACGGCGTAAAAGACACATTGAATGACATTTCTTCTGGCGATGCCGATCTCACCAAACGAATTGATCTCAAATCAAAGGACGAAATTGGTGCTGTTGTCAGTGGTTTCAACACGTTCGCCGGCAAATTGCAGACAATCATCGGCGATGTCAAGACTTCTAAAGACGAGCTTATGGTTGCCGGAGAAAATCTTTCTGGTGCCACTCAGGATACAGCAAGCTCAATCACGGAGATTATTGCAAATATCGAGAGCATGAAGCATCAGATTGACGCTCAGAACCAGTCCGTATCTCAGACTGCGGGGGCTGTAAATGAGATTGCTTCAAACATTGAGTCTCTGGAACGCATGATTGAAAGTCAGTCCAGCGGTGTTACTCAGGCGAGTGCGGCTGTAGAGCAGATGATTGGCAATATTTCTTCTGTAAATGCATCTATGGAAAAGATGGCCGGTTCATTCAATGAACTCCGCACAAATTCTCAGGCTGGTATTTCAAAACAGAAGGCCGTTAATGACCGAATCGATGAGATTGAATCTCAGTCAGAAATGCTTCAGGAAGCAAACGTTGCAATCGCATCAATCGCTTCTCAGACAAACCTTCTTGCTATGAATGCGGCAATTGAGGCAGCCCACGCGGGCGAGGCAGGCAAGGGCTTTGCTGTCGTTGCAGATGAAATCCGTAAACTTTCTGAGACGTCTACGGCTCAGTCAAAGACAATCGGCGATCAGCTCAACAATATCAAGGATTCAATCAGTCAGGTTGTTACCGCTTCCAGCGAATCGAGCCTTGCATTCGAGACTGTATCGCGCAAACTCGAAGAAACTGATGCGCTCGTCATGCAGATTCGTGCGGCAATGGAAGAGCAGAACGAAGGTTCTCAGCAGATTACCGAAGCTTTGCACAATATGAACGACAGCACTGTTGAGGTTCGAAATGCTTCCAACGAAATGTCCGAAGGAAACAAGATGATTCTCAAGGAAGTTCAGCAGCTTCAGAATGCCGCAATGACCATGACTCAGAGCATGGAAGAAATGGCCGTTGGTGCACGCAAAATCAACGAGACAGGTGCTGCCCTCACGGACGTTTCTTCTCAAATCAACACATCAATCAACAAAATTGGNNAATGAGTTTTGAACTTGTCGGATAGAACAAAAAAACGGCGTAAAGAAGTGAAACGGCTTACGAAAACACTCGTTTTGTGCTGCCGCGAGAGCGGCAAACTTATATAATTACAAGCACAAAACGCGTGTAGCATGCTAGCATGCGCTTTCGATAAGCCGTTTTCACGACTGGCAACCGTTTTTTTATACATCCAGTTAATCTCAAAACTCGTTATTTGTTTATTTAGACTTCATTGTGTAAACGCCGTCCCAGACTTTGGGCACACCGTTCTGAATAAAATCAACACAGCGTTCCATGAAGACTTTTGAACTTTCATCCTGCGGATACATTTCATCTGCCTGCTTGTAAAGCGCGTATGCCTGTTTTAAGTCTTCGGAATCTTTGGGCTCGTTCGGTGTATCTATTCCTTTGAGATACCATTTCATGCCCTCGTTGAACAACTCTGTCGCTTTGATTCGCTTTTCGCTTAGCTCGTTACGCAATCCGATGATTGAATAGATTCCGACTGGCTTTTTGACGTTGATAACCCGAACACAGTCCAGCTTGCGGGCAACGATTTTACCGGCATTTTCGCCGCGATTTGCCGCTTCCCAGGTGCTTTCCGAGCACATAATCCATGAACCGTAAACTTTGTTTGTTCCTTCAAGACGGCTTGCAAGGTTTACGTTGTTGCCCATGATTGTGTAGTTAAGTTTTTTCTCCGTACCCATGTTGCCGACGACCATGTTTCCGGTGTTCAAACCGACTCGCGAGTGCAGATAGAAAGGCTCGCCCGTTGTCGGATTGATTGGAAGCTTCTTTTTGTTTTCTTCGTTGAAGCGGTGCTCAGCCTGCAACATTCGGATTGCGGCTACACATGCATCGAAAGCGTTGTTGTCATCATGGACTGGTGCTCCAAAGAATGAAACGATTTCGTCACCGACATATTTATCGATTGTGCCGTTATTATCCATGATTGCATCGCTCAGAACACCAAGATAGTCGTTCAGAATGGCTACGAGTCGTTCAGCTCCCTTGTCCTCGCCTTCCTCGTTGTTGATAACTTCAGTAAATCCAGAGAATGTCTTTACATCGGAGAAAAGTGCCGTAAGATAGTCACTTTTGCCGCCCAAACTTGCAAGAGCCGGATTTTTAACGATTTGATCAACGACAGCAGGTGCGACATAAGCACCGAACGTGGTCTGAAGAAATTTTTTGTCTTTTTCACTGGTTGCGAATCTGTAAATAGTCATCGCAAGGTAAGAAGTGAATGCAATTAAAATCGCAGCAAGAGCCGGAATGTAAAGACTGAAAAGCACCATCAAAATCACCGGAACTATGAGGCTCAGAACGACAAGAATTACACCTGTTATGTTCTGTACCAAAGCCCTTTTTTCTGCCGGAAGGACAATAAGCATGACTGCAAAAACTGTTGCAATAATGGCACCCCAAATCCAGCTGACCGGATATATGAAATCCTGATTCATGATTGTATTGTAGACATTTGCGTGCGTGCCGACGTTCATGTAAGCCCGTTCAAATGGCGTTGTACCCATATCAGTTGTTGAACTTCCCGTATGACCAAGAATACAGAATGAATTTGCATAAATTGCTTTTTTCTCGGCGAAAATTGAATTGTAAAGATTTGTTTCGTTTGAGATTGTGTCGAACTTCTGGGAAACCTCTGCTACAATAGACGGATATTCTTGTGGATCAATGTATTCGCTCAGGGCAAGAAGCCGCTCAGAAATTTCTTCCTGTGCTTCACCGTTGCAGAATTTCGTGACGTTTTCAAAAAAGTCTTTGCGGGCCTGGAAATACTGAACGTAATCAGAATATTCGACTCCACCGCCAATCGCATTTCCTTCTATATTATATCCTTCGCACTTGTTGAGCAAAAATTCCTTAAAATCCGCGATGTCGTTGTAATCTGAAACAAGTTGTCTGACAGTTGCGGCGGCTGCAAGAGGTTCAAAATTGACAGAGTTAACGCGAGCCTGGTCTACTGAATCGAGAAATCCTTGAAGAGATTTCAGCTCAATCACGATATTTTTTTCGAGGGAATCGAGTTGTGCCAGGAAATACATGCTTTCATGCCTGAAAGAATCAATGAAAAGCGTGTGCAGCCAGTTAATGATGATTTTTCCTTTTGAGTCCAAAGGAATCCTGATATTTTTGCCACCGGCACCCTTACAATTGTTAAGTTTGAGACTTGCTTTTTCACGAATGATTTGTTCCGGCTTTAAGATTTTTAGGACAGGTGCAAAAGCAAGCTGAGCGGAATAAACATCGTCTTTTTTGTTAAGGAGTTCGATTCGCCGGCGGGTTCCGTCCATGTCGATAATGACGTTTGTAAATCCAGCACCTGCGGCGTGGTTCAGAAATTTGTGCATAGCCGGTGAAAAGCCAATCATATATTTTTTTTGAAAATCGGGGTTGTCCCAGTCCGGCTTGTCTTCTGTGAAATTGTCGATGAAAGAAGTTTTGATACTGTCCAGCCGGCTCTGTCTGAAATCTTTTAGAATCAGGTCGTTTTTATCTTCGACATTGTAAAGAAATCTGTTTTTGACGTAATCGATTTCTTCATCAGTGTATTTCATGTTGATGTCGAGCGTATTGATTGTGAGCCATGTGTTGCCGAAAAACTGAATTGCCCGAGAAAGGTAATCGTCGTTGTCTTTTATGAAATTTTCGAAATTTGGGCGTGTACCGTCGAAATTGGAAGCGGCCTCGATAATTGCGTCTTCATTGACGGCGAGGCTTGATGGTGCAAGGTACTCAATATCGAATACAGCCGTTGCTGCACCGAATTCCTTCATGCGCATGAGGGCGTTTGCAAAAACATTTCGTGGCCATGGCCATGTTTTCATTTCTTCAAAAGAATCGTTGCTCATTGATGCATTGTCGGCTTCGACCAGAAGAATTTCCTTGCGAACGTCAGGGCTTTTTTTGAATCCTAAAAGAAGGTCGTAGATTCGGTAGTCGAATTTTTGCAATGCTCCGACCGCACAGCACAATGACCAGAATAAAACTGCACTAGCAACAATTATAGTTGCTACCAATTTACGTGGAAGACTTTTTTTAGCTTCTTTTGATTTTTTTCGTCGTTTTTCCATGACAAATAGTATAACACAAGTTATAATATAACTGTAAATTTTCTTAATAAATTTTCCAGGAAATTTAATATTTTTTAAAGGGGAGCCTACAGAAATGAAAAAGTTAATTTCTCTTTTTGCAATTGCTCTGTTTGCGTCTTTATCAGTCTTTGCGCAAAGTTCAGAACAATTGTCTAAAATTCTAAAATCAGAAAAAGTCACTTTTGCAGAAGCTTCATATTTGCCTGCTGTTTACGCAAATCTTGTTTCAGAAGAATCTACAGAAGAAGAGGCTTTCAAAGCATTGCAGGACAACGGCTATTTTGATGCGGAAATCACGCCTGATTCGCAGGTAAATTTGTCTCAGCTTTGTAATATATATATGAAGGTTTTTGACATCAAAGGCGGTCTGCTCTATTCAATCTTCAAATCACCACGATACGCATTCAAGGAGTTTAAGGCAATTTCCGTGCTTCCGAGCGAAGCGGATCCTTCAATGGCAGCTTCTGGAAGAGATTCCATTGATATTTTTAACTGCTGCCTCGAAATCTCAGGAGGAAACGAATAATGAAAGTTACGTTAAAAAATGTTTTTGCCGTTATTTCCGTTCTTGCAATCGCACAGTCAGTTTTCGCTTTAGAAACAGGCGGCTTGCTCACAAACGATTCAAAATTCCTCAACGCCGAAAAGGACGGCTCTCTCAAACTCGATCAAAAGAATGGCATCAATCTCTGGTTCCGAAATCCAGTCTCTCAGGACGGTTCAAGCTATATCGCTGGTGAAGGTTCGTTCTTGTTTGAAAAGGATATGCGAATCGAAGACAGTGAAAAGCAGCTCAAACTTTACGCCGATTTAAACCTGCTCAAGCTTGTCGCCAAAAAGGAGCTTGAATCAGGCAACCTTGTTTTCTCAGCAGGTCGTTTCTACAATTCTGATTTGAGCGGCTTGGTCTACAACCAGAATGGCGATGGCGTTAAACTCGAAGCTTCTCTGTCGAGCGTAGAATTTTCTGTTTTCGGGGCTTACACTGGTCTTCTTAATGCCAAAAATATCACTATCCTGGGCAATGATACTGACCTCACCGACAAAGAAAAGACTGTCTATGTAATGGCAAATAAATTCGCTGTTGGTGCATTAACGCTTTCCCTTCCGTATTTTGCCGCAAATCAAACGCTTTCTATTGAAGGGTTTGGAGCACTTTCACTTGAATCAACAAAATTCAACCGCTTTTATGGTACTGTAGCTCTCAACGGCCCTCTTTTTACGCCAGTTTTCTACAATATTTCTTCTACTATGGGATTCGCAAAATATGACGAAGAAGACATGGTAAAAGGCAATCTTACAAAAGGTGCAATTTCTGTTTATCCTGATTTCAAATCAATGTCTTTTTCTCTTAACGGTCTTTATGCTTCGGGCAAACAGGGGAGCTTTGAGGCTTTCCAGGGCTTTACGAGCAACACGGCTGTCAATTCTTTGAAGGAAGATGAATATTCGGGCATCGCTCTTGCCGGCATTTCTGCTTCTATCAAGCCTGTGGAAAATTTCCTTTTCTTTGCCGGTGCGGATATTGTTTTTGATACACTTGCAGGCGAAGAACAAAAAAACATTGAGCGTTCTGGTTTACAGTATTCGGCCGGTTTTAACTGGCAGGTTGTCAGTGATGTTTCTTTGGGAGCAAATCTCAGCCAGTTCATTGGCAAAGATGATTATGCCGACTACAACAGAACTCAGTTCAGAATTACTGCAGCAATTGCATTCTAAATGTTAACACAAGGAGGTTCCTTAATGAAAAAACTTATTCTTTCAGTGATTTTATCAGCACTTGCATTCAGTTCATTTGCAATGCAGGCAACGGTTGTTTCAACAAAAGGCAAGGCAGAAGTTCAGACTGGCGGCTCATGGATTGCGCTCAAAGCCGGTGATACTCTTGATCAGGGCTCGGTCATTCAAACAGGTTTTAAATCAGAAATCATTCTCAAGATCAAAGAATCTACTGTTACTGTTGCCCCTCTTTCCCGAATCACTTTGCAGACTCTGGCAGAGCGTGAAGGCTTGAATGGTGCTCAGGGCAAAGATGAAACATCAATCTTCCTCGATACAGGCTCTCTTCGCTCGAACGTCCAGAAATCTGCTGACCGTCGAGTGGGATTTACAGTCCGTTCTCCTGTAGCAACGGCTTCTGTTCGTGGTACAATTTTTGACATGAAGGCACGCTACCGCTCAGTCAATCTTTCTACAATTCAGGGAAGAGTTGCTTTCTGGAAGAACACTGCCAAAAGTGAGGCGGCTTTTAAAGACGCTGAGTTAGGCCCGGTTGGCGAGGCTCCTGATGGCAATGGACCAGAGGCTATTGCAGATGCAGAGGACAAGCCTCTTGGCCCGGCTATGGTTGTTAGTAAAGATCAAGTTGCGGTTGCTGCGCAAGGCGGCGGCATGGCATCACCTAATGCAACGGCACAGGGCAAGGCTACTTCTTTGGGAAATGGCACTCGGCCTGCTTCTTCTGCTGAGCGTTCTGGCGGTCCAGTTGGTGGCGGTCAAATGCCTGGTGGCATGCCTGGCGGTGTGGGTGGCCCTGGTTCAAATGGTGGTGGAGCAAACGGCTCAAAAGGTTTTGGTTCACTTACTGTAAATGTTGGTTTTGAACAATAATATTTTTTGATTTATAAACGGTCGCACAGAATTTTTCTTTGCGACCGCTTTTTTTTGTTTTTTTGCTTTTGCAAAATCTTTATATTTGATAAACTATAAACATGCTTAAAAAAACTTTTTTAATTTTTCTTGCAGTTTCTACAATTTTTATTTCTTCTTGTAAAAAAGAAAAATCTCTCAAGGCTTCTGAGGCCCTTGCGTCGGCTGGCACTGAGTCAGCCGAGAACGTTCCTGAAAAGCTCAAAAAAATTTCTGCAGATACAAAGGCTTACATCGAAGGCAAAAATGTCGTTGTAGTTTTGGGATACGGCTACAATGATGAGGCAAATATTACAAAAATCACACAGTCACTCAACAATAACTTTGGCGTTGAGACAAGTGAAAAGCAAGGCTTGATTTCGGTTTTTGTTTATCCTGCTGATTTTATGGTTGCCGGCAAGGAGCGAATCAGTTCTCTTGCAGACCGAATCGAAGACAAAAATCTTGCGGGCATGGTAATTCTTGGTGCCCCAGAAGGCCTTCATATTGCCTTGTCAAAAATTCAGGATAAATTCGAGGACGGTAAAATTCCATATCCTGTGTTCACGTTCTTTTCTCAGGACGATGTGCTTGGCACTGAATCCACATCTGATTTTGTCCTGGATTATGCCCATAAAGCGGGTGCTCTCGAAGATGAAGTTACGGACTATATTCCAGATTTTGATGCCGCTCAAATTCTTACAAATGCAGTTTCGTCAATGATAGAACTCCGTGAGCCTTTAAAAGCCGATGCATCTCTCATGCCATTTGTTCAGAAATTATTAGAGAAAAATCGCACGGTTATTCACTATGTTGACGGCGAAACTGGATTGCAGTCAATCAATCATTTTATTTTCGAGTAAACATTGATAGAACTTACACAACAACCGGATTTAGCAATCGGTTCTAAAACAGCAATAGAAGAATTCTCAAAAAAGGAATGTGCAAAGTTGCTTGTGCTTTCTGATTCGCACGGAAATCCGCAGATTTTGCAGTCAATTATTACATCTTTTGGCCCTATGTGCGATGCAATGTGTTTTTGTGGCGATGGAATTTTTGATTTGGTTTATGCTCTTGAATTAGCTTTTAACGACAACGATTTCGGAAAAAAGATTCCTCCGGTCCTGTATTTTGTACGCGGAAATGGGGACAATTCGACTTCGACAATTTTTACAGACCAGAGAATTTCGATTACGGTGCCAGATTTTCAGGAATTTTCTGTCGCAGGACGGAAGATATTTCTTACGCATGGACATCGTTACGGCGTGTATTACGGCCTGTCAGAATTGCGTACGGAGGCGGTTGAGCGCGGTTGTGATATTGTTCTTTATGGTCACACTCACGTCCCAAATTCACTCAAAACCCATGCTGTAAGGAATGGCAAAAAAGAATTGCTTGCCGTTTTGAATCCAGGCAGCTGTTCTCAGGCTAGAGGCGGAATGCCGAACACTTTTGCGACCGTCACTGTTGCTTACGATGAAGAAAAGATAAGCTGTCAGTATTATAAAATCCTTTGGGACAGGTACGGCGATACAGTTTTTTCAAAAATACCGACTCCACGTGGAGAAATAAGGGTGTTTTAGATTATTAAAAATTCTCTGCGATTGTGAAGGCTGTGTTGTCGTGGCCCGGATAAACTTTCGTTTCTTCTTCACATTTTTCCATGATTTTTGCGAGACTCTGATGGATTTTGCGTTCGTTGCCACCGATTAAATCTGTGCGCCCCCATGAACGGAAAAAGAGCGTATCTCCGGAGACTAATGTTTGTTCGACTTCGTTGTAAAAGCAGCACGAGCCTTCGGTGTGGCCCGGAGTGTGAAGAACCTGCCAGTTTGAAAGGGCTTGTTTTATATTTTGTGGAAAATTACAACCTTCAAAAACTTGTGCAAGAGATTTTCCTTCTTCTAAATAAGCGGTTGCTTGGGGGAGATTTGAGACGAACGGAAGAAATTCTTCGAAGCCCATCTGTGCTAAAGCCTGGCCCTGTGCGATTTGGGAAGAGGGACCAATCATTTCAGCATCATTTTTGTGGATTGCAATCGGAATATCCGGGAAAGCTTTTTTGATTGCCGGAAGACCAGAAACGTGGTCAAAATGGCCGTGTGTAAGGACAATTGCCACCGGTTTAAGATTTTGTGACTCTAGATAGGAAACAATTGAACCTTCATCCCGAGAGAATGTGCATCCGGCCGGGTCAACGATAAAAACATAGTTCTCAC
Source organism: uncultured Spirochaetaceae bacterium (assembly GCA_902785455.1). Lineage (GTDB taxonomy): Bacteria > Spirochaetota > Spirochaetia > Treponematales > Treponemataceae > Treponema_D. The sequence continues at coordinate 35,339 of CACZYY010000014.1, read as the reverse complement.
AAAGAGGAACAAGAAATGTGTTGACCCGAAGCGGGCCTGTCTGCAAAAGATGAAGGTTCATAAGCAATTACAAATCTGCTGATGAAGAAGAACGTGGTGCACGTGCTGCAAGAATCTCTTCGTCTGTCATCTGAGCCTGAGCTGCTGCGAATGCTGCCTGCTGTGCCACAGTATCGTTGTTGCTAGATGTGAAGCTGTCAACGATTGGAGCTGATTCATTTGAAACGTTTGGAACTGGTTCGTTGTTCTCGTAGTTTTCTGCAGTCTCTTCTTCGGCTTCCTCACCTTCTGGGCGCTGTTTTGAATAGCTAACGCTCAATGGTCGGCCACGGTAAACATGTCCGTTCAGTGCGGCGATAGCTTTTTCTGCATCTTCTTTGAAAAGCTGAACGAAGGAGTAGTTTGCGAGAACACGGATGTCACCGATTCGCTCTTTTTCAACTCCTGCAACGCTGATGAAAAGACCAACAAGGTCGCGTGGATAAACACGTCGGTTGCGGCCGATGCTTACGAATACAACTTCTGAATTTTCTGCTGGAATCTGAACTCGAGTGAATCGCTCGCGTGGAGCAGCCTCTGTTTCGCCAGCTTCTTCTGGTTGAGCTTCGTTTCGCTCGTAGCGGTTGAAGCGTTCTTCTCGGTTTGCATGGAAATCTTCACGCTCGTTAAATTTGTTGAAACGGAAGATGGCGCCGCCTGCATTTCGCAAAAGATAAGCGGCTACATAAGAACGCATTGTAAGAGGTACGTTCTTTTTGAAGACTTTTTTGAGTGCTTCAAGCTCATCAGGATTTGCCTTAACCTTTGAAACAACATCTTTAAGATAGTTTGCTGCCTGATCGAGATCAATTTCTCTGTTCTGTCTGAAATTTCTTCTGAAATTGCGTCTGAATGCCATAATAAAATCTCCTTTTTAAAATTGGCTATTACTTGTCTGTCAATTCTAGAATGTATGCGGAACCTTTTTTTTCAAATCCACAACGGGCTAATAATGGCTCCAAATAGTCTGGTAATACAGAATCAACAATAATAAAACTCTGAATTCCCTGCTCTTTTAAATAGGAAATGCCGCGTGAAAAAAGCTCTCTGGTAATTCCTAAGCCTCGGTAATTCTGATTTACAAAAACTGCGGTGAGAGCCACCACCTTTTCTGCAAAGGACTCGCATTTTGAAAATAAAATACAGCCGGCGAATTCTTCTGACAGTGTGCGGCAAATAATTCCGTCGATGTCAGAATGGGGTTCATAATTAAACTTGCGAAGCCAAAAATGAGCAATCGCTTTTGCCGTGTTGCCACCAAACTCTGATTTAATTTCTTCTGCGATAATCTTCGCCTCATTTACGATACAATCATTGTCCTTCTGATGATTGTAGGGGTGGAATTCAAAATCTTCCTGAGTCAGTTCGTTATATTCTTCAAAATCCTGATTCAGTTTTTCCAAGCCCCAAGATTCACGGAGCGAATTGTACCATTCCACAACAATCGCACGCATTTCTGATTCTTTGAAAGCATGAAAGCGTTTTTCGATGTGCGGGTACTGCTTTAGCACATTTTTAAAATTCCTGAATACCCCCCTTCCATTTGCAAGAACCTGCTGCAATTCATTTCGAACCTTGGGAACGCGCACGGTTTCTGCAAACTTTTCCATAATTTCAAATCCGTCGTCCGAATTCCAGGCAGGCAACGGATAAAGGTTTTCGTTTTCTTCTGCATCGCCGTCTTCAAATTCTTCAAGAGAATCTAATGGCACGACACAAAGATTTTTGGCATCGAATACGAAATCTGCATTTTGGTCTTCCATCGAGAAAATAATATCGTCAATGATAGATTTCGTAAGTTCAAATGCCATAAATTATTTGGTGTCACACGGACTCGATTTTGATTCAGCTTACAAATGTAAAATTGTGCAGCGATTCGAATCTGTGCGGCTTCGTTTATTTTAGTTCTTCTCGTTTAGAAATTACTTTGCTTACCAAGCCGTATTCCAAAGCCTCTTCTGCTGTGAGCCAATGGTCGCGGTCGCAGTCTTTTTCGACTTGGTCTTCACTTTTGCCCGTCTCGGCGGCAATAAGTTTAATCAGCTTCTTTTTTGACTTTGCGATTTCTTCGGCCTGAATTTCCAAATCAGTTGCAACTCCACGCGCAACACCGCCAATCAACGGCTGATGGATAAGGTAGTGGCTGTTTGGAAGCGCAAAACGACGTTCTTTTGGAACTGAAAGCAAAATAATTGAACCCATGCTGGCAATGAGACCTGTACCGATTGTGTAAACCGGGGCATTGATAAAACGAATCATGTCATAAATGCCGAAGCCAGAATCGATTGAGCCTCCAGGTGAATCGATGTAAATGTAAATTGGTTTGTCGCTGTCGGCTTCGAGCAAAAGAAGCTGTTTGATGACTTTGGCAGTGTTTTCTTCGTTAATCTCGCCGCTCAAAATAATCTGGCGGGTTTTTAAAAACTTCTCGGAAAGTGAATCATCCTTCTGTTCAGATTTTTTTTCTTCGTTTTCGTTAAAAATTTTCATATTATAAATATACCTAAAAATAGCTAAAAAGTAAATCTGAATTTTTCTTGGAACAAAACTCAGTCATCTGCCCGGCGCGAATATTCTTCTTCGGTTTCATGAGTGATGAATTCTGATTCCTGACTGATTTCGACATCGTTCGACTCTTTTAACTTATTCCAGCTTGATAACATTCGGTCAACGAGGCCCGGAAAAGTTTCTGGAGAAACGTGAGGAAGCAGGAAAAGGTACTGATTTTGCCTGATTCTTACCATAATATCGCTTTTTCGGAGTGCCTGTGAAAGCGTATCTCCGAAAAGATCGGCCGCCATCGGGAAAAAACTCAAATTATTTGTGGGCGAAAGCGTGAGAAGAAGCATATAGGCGGTTTCTTTGTAAGTCTTGATGTAGCGGAGTAAAAATCTGTAAACCTGTGTGAAAGCTTCCTGACCGATGAAATACGCGCCCGAACCTAAATTTCGTTCTTCAAAAATCATGTTGAGGGCGTGTAAATCTGCAAGGGAAACTTCGGAACGTACGTAACTGTCCCGCTTTTCATGGATTGCGTAACCATGCTTGCCATTTTGCTTGACTGTGTACAAGGCGTGGTCGGCATCGTTGAACAAATCCTGAAAATCAGTGCCGGAATTTGGAACTATAACGGCACCAATTGAAGCTCCAAGCGGAATGTTCATGTCATCGCCGAGAATTTCTTTGGCTCGTTTGGAAATTTGTGTATTGAGCCGCTTGGAAATTGATGAAATGATTGAGATTTCCGTGGTGGAAACGCAGAACAAAACGAATTCGTCACCACCAATTCGCCCGAGAACATCTGAATTTCGGGTTGTGGAGCGCAGAATGTCCGCGAACGCTTTTAAGATTGAATCGCCTGCTTCATGACCGTACAAATCGTTGACGAGCTTAAAGCTGTCCAGGTCAATCACCATCAGGATTCCGTCGTTCATTTTGCAGAGATCGGTCAGTTTATCCGTGACAGCACCTTTGTTCAGAAATCCTGTGAGACGGTCTGTGCAGGCTTCTTCCATTAAATCTTTGATTTTGTCTACGGTGTTAATGATGTTTTCGATTCGCTGCAAAAGAACTTCGGGACGGAACGGCTTTCTGATAAAATCTGCTGCTCCAGATGCGAAACCTTCTGCTTCGACTTCACTTCCGTCCTTGCCGGTCATAAAGACAACAGGGATTGAAATGGAATAATTTTGTTTTAGTATCTCGTATAGCTCGAAGCCTGACATTTCGGGCATGAGCAAGTCCGCCAGAATCAAATCAGGTTTTTCGCGCCAATAAAGTTTGAGCGCATCAGTGCCGGAAGTCGCTGTTACAATATCATACTTTTGAGACAAAATTTGGGCTGTGAGAGATAAAATTACAGGTTCATCGTCAACAATAAGAATTTTCGCCATAGCTCTCTCCTGTGGTTTTATAGTTATTGCATTCGTTTTGCTCTGTTCCAGAATTCCATCATATCCATGTGATTTTTGTGGTCCATATCGATGCTGCTGTTCTTCATGTTTTCTTCGACGTATCTGAAACGCGATTCGAATTTTTTCATTCCCTTTTGAAGCGCGATGTTCGGGTCAATTCCAAGCCATCTTGCGTAATTTATAAAACACATGAGCGCGTCACCGAATTCTTCTTCGAGATGCCCCATGGCTTTTTTTTGTTCTTCGGTTTTGGGTATCACTGAAAGCGGATGCGAGCCGTCATAATCGTACATCTGCTCGACATCAATAAAAGCATCGTGCATTTCGGCCAGCTCTTCGCAGAATTTTAGTTTGACCTCGGATAATGAATTCCAGTCGAAGCCTGATTTTGCCGCTTTTTTGGCCATTTTGAAAGCTCTGAGAATTGGCGGAAATGCTTCTGGAATTGAATCAAGGACTGATTCTGACTTGCGCCCCTCGACATTTTCTTTGATGCGTTCCCATTGATTTTTTACCTTTTCCGGGTTGTCCACGATATTATCTGTGACCTGGGATTTCCCTTCGCTTTGCGCAAAAACGTGCGGATGCCGGCGGATAAGCTTTTCGGTGATTGCGTTGATTGTCTCGTCAACGGTGAACAAGCCCTTTTCTTCAAAAAGATAGGCGATGAGGACTACATTGAGCAGCACGTCGCCAAGCTCTTCTTTGACATGCGCAGGATCTTCCTGGCTTATTGCGTCGATTGCTTCACACGTTTCTTCGAAAAAAGTGGTGCGGAGTGAAAGAGGTGTCTGTTCTTTGTCCCACGGACAACCTTTGCGAACAGCTTTGACAATTTCAAAAAAGTGTGCGAATGAGCTTTCTCTCATATTTACTTCTCCACGATTTTCTTTTTGCTCCAGCCCTGCAAGATTCGGTTGGGATCGGTTGAAAGCAGAAGTTTGCAGAACATTTCATTTGTGGGAGCGAATTCCTGTGCAAGAATTATCCGTTCGTCCGCGGTAAAATTTGAAAGCACGTAGTCGGCGATGTTTGTATTTGCGGGCTTTGAAATGCCGAACCTAAGCCGCCAGAAATCTGCTGTACCGAGAACGGCTTTTGCAGAGCGAAGACCGTTGTGGCCGCCGAGACCGCCACTCCATTTGAGGCTGACTGTGCCGATTGGAAGCTCCAGCTCGTCATGCACGACAAGGATTTCGTCGTTGTTGATTTTGAAAAAATGTGCAAGTTCGCCGATTGATTCTCCGCTGAGGTTCATGTAAGTGAGCGGCTTGAGGAAGTAAATTTTTTCTGGAGCTTCTTCGGGGACTCGCGGTGTGCCGCCGTCTTTGGTGGTATAGACGCCTGTTTCGCCCATCCATTCGGCCAGAACGCGAGTTTCAACAACTGCATAATCACCCTTGAATTTGTTTTGGAAATAGAATTTATTATAAAAAGGAAGCTGACTTGCAAATTGCCATGCAACATTGTGCCGAGAGTTTTTGTATTCTTCGCCGTAGTTCCCTAAAAATGCTACAAGTTTTATCATATCCTTATATTATAAGCCTAAATTCAGAATTTTACAATTACTGGGAGAAAAAAAACAAGCTCCCGTAGGAGCTTGTTTTGTAGTGGTCGGTAATTTTCCGTTTATTTTCTACCAATAACTACTGCCTTCTGTCGTTCGAGGCTTGCGGCTGGGTTGCGGTAGGTGGTAAAGAGGAAGATTGCTAGGAATACTACTGCTGCAATTACACCTACTGTGTATGAGATTGTGAGGCCTGTTGCGCCTTTGGCTCCGAGGTTGATACATTCTGGGGCATACATCAAATAGGTGATTGATACTGCTGACATGAATGTTGCCGGAATTGCGGCGATCCAGCAGCGGTTTTTGTTCTCGTAGTTGGTTGCGAGATAAACAGCCCCTGCCCAAAGAACAATCATTGCCAATGTCTGGTTAGACCATGAGAAGTATCGCCATACGACATTGTAGTTGATGAAAGAAATTGCGTAGCCGATAAGAAGCAACGGAATTGCCGCGCTGAGCCGAACTTTGATTTTCTTTTCATCGAGCTTGAACCAGTCGAAAATTGTCATTCGTGCGCTTCGGAAAGCAGTGTCGCCAGATGTGATAGGACAGACGATTACGCCGAGCAATGCGATCGGGCCGCCGACTTTACCGAGCAATGCAACACACATTTCGTAGACTGAGCTTGAGTTTCCACCGCCGATTGCTTTGAGGGCAGAAAGACCAGAGCCGCTTCCGTCTTTGTTCCAGAAGAATGCTACTGCTGCACTAGCCCAGATGAGAGCGATGATGCCTTCTGCGACCATTGCACCGTAGAAAATCTTGCGGCCTTCTTTTTCACTCTTGATACAGCGAGAGACGATTGGTGACTGAGTTGCATGGAAGCCGGAGATTGCACCACAAGCTACGGTGATAAACATGAGCGGCCAGATTGGTTTAACGCCTGTTCCGTCAACATTTCCTGGGTAAAGGTTTTTGAGAGTAAGCTCCATCATTGGACGCTCGCCAGAATGAATCATTGTTCCGATGATGATGCCGACTGCCATGAGAATCAAAAGAATACCGAAGAATGGATAGACTTTACCGATGATTTTATCGATTGGAAGAAGGGTGGCAAGGAAGTAATAACAGAGGATGATGATTGTCCAAAGTTTTACGCTCATGCCTGGGGTAAGTTTTGCAAGAAGACCTGCAGGGCCGACCATGAATACAACGCCGACCAGAACAAGAAGAACAACCGAGAACACACGCATTACATTGTGCATTACAGGGCCAAGATATTTTCCAGTGACTTCGGAGATTGAAGCACCATCATTTCGCTCGGAGAGCATACCTGCTGTAAAATCGTGGACTGCACCGGCAAGCAGCGTACCCGCTACAATCCAGATATAAACGCTAGGGCCCCACATTGCACCGGAAATAGCACCGAAAATCGGGCCAAGACCTGCGATATTCAACAGCTGGATTAAAAAAGCCTTTGCTGCTGGAATCGGAACATAGTCTACGCCGTCTGGATTGGCAACGGCCGGCGTGGGATTGTCCGTGGGCTTGAAAATTCTCTCAACGAGAGAACCATAAACGAAGTAGCCACCAATAAGGATGGCCAGTGCAACAAAAAATGTTACCATAAAACCTCCTAAGCTGGATGGGGAGCTTTTTTTAACTTCTCAAGCGGCTTTTTTTTGTTTAAATTGTAAATCTAGTTTTTTGTATTGTCAAATTTTTTAAAAAAGGGGAGAAGTCTCTCCCCTACGTCGCACTCAGGAAGCTTTGCTTCCAACGTTGCTCCGCACCCCACTCTCCTAAGGGCACGGTTTAGGCATAGCCTTCACCGAGACTCGCCTAGAAACTTGCCTCGCAAGTTTCTTCGCCTAAGGCGACCGGCTCCCTACCTTAAAATCCAAACTGTGTCAAAATGATACAGAAAAGAATCTGAACCGAGCCGGTGTGTTATTTTGACTCAAAGATTCCGAAACAAGTTCGGAAAGACAATAATCAGCCGATGCGTTAGGGATAGTAGGGGCGGCGTGAGCCGTTGCGGAACAAAGTGGAGCAATGAAGCGGTAGCGGAACCCCGAATAGCCCGACCGCCGCGTTACGGAACGAAGTGAAGTAGCGGCGGGAACGCCAAAAAACTTTCAATTTTCCACTTTCCACTTTCCGTTTTTAAATTCTTGGCACGAAACTTGCTAAATTCCATGTGTATAAATCACAAGTTTTCAGGAGATTTGCTATGAAATTTGACGACGAAATGATGGACCTTTACCTCAAAGATATTAACCGAATCCCGCTTTTGACTGCGGAAGAAGAGAAAAAACTGGCTGTTGAGGCTCGAAATGGCTCAAAATCTGCAAAAAATAAGCTTGTGAACGCAAACCTCCGCTTCGTTGTGGCTATCGCAAAGACCTATCAGGGCCGTGGTTTTGAGCTGATGGACTTGATTAGTGAAGGAAACTTGGGATTGATGACTGCCGTAGACCACTTTGATGTGTCAAAAGGATACAAATTTATTTCTTATGCTGTCTGGTGGATTCGTCAGAGCATCCAGAAAGCAATTTACGACCGAAGCCGTGCAATTCGTCTGCCGATGAACAAGGTCAATGAGCTTTACCAGATTGAAAAAGCCCGCACAATGGTTGAGACTGACATGGCAGAGGACGAGCAGATTACAGAAATCGCAAAAATCCTCGGTATGGAAGCAGGCTATGTCCGAAATCTTCTTAACTTTAACCGGGATATGCTCAGCCTTGACGCACCGATTGACGCAACAAAAAGCGATGCAGTTATGGGTGACATTTACAAAGACGAAATCAATCCGACTCCAGAGCAGGCCGCAATGGAATCAGCCCTCAAAAACGATGTCGATGGTGCGCTCAAAACTCTCAAACCAAAGGCAGAGCGTGTTCTTCGTATGCGATACGGCCTGGGCGGTTACAAAGCAATGTCTCTCAAAGAGATTGGCGATGCATGTGGCCTCACAAAAGAGAGAATCCGCCAGATTGAAAAGGGCGCGGTTCAGATGTTGCAGTCACCGTCGAGAAGAAGACGATTGGAAGCTTATGTAGCTTAAAATAATGCCACACAGATTGGGGATTCCTACGGAATCCCTTTTGTGTTTATGGGGCTTAAAAGTTGCCACACAGATTCGGGATTCCTACGGAATCCCTTTAAATTTTTGGGGAGTTTGCGTAGCAAACTCGAATCTGTGTGGCATTTTAAATAGTTCTCACACAGGAAAACGCCTCAATTCTTGCTTCTTTCATAATTTTTTCATCACGAGCCAGGTTGGCGATTTTGAATTCGAGGTCGCCGCTTTGGGCTGTTCCGGTGATTTCGCCTGGGCCCCGCAGTCTCAGGTCTTCTTCGGCGATTTTAAAGCCGTCGGTGGTCTCGTGAAGGGCTTTCATTCGGGCGATTCCGTTTTCTGTGATGTTTGAGCGGTAAATAAGGAAGCAATATGATTGCGAGCTTCCCCGACCGACTCGTCCGCGCAGCTGATGTAGGGCTGCAAGGCCAAATCTGTCTGCCTGTTCGATTACCATGCAGGTGGCATTTGGAACATCAACTCCAACCTCTACGACTGTTGTTGCCACGAGCACCTGAATTTTGTTTTCGCGAAAATCCTGTAAAATTTGATTTTGAGTTTCTTCGTCGATTTTTGAATGAATCAGCGCGCATTTGTAGTTCGGATAAACCTGTGTCTGCAAAAAACTGAACATTTCTTCCGCAGATTTTAGGGAACGGGCACTGAGCGGAGTCGAAGTGCCTTCATCAAGCGTGCTGAGCGATGTGGAAGCGTCGATTGCGGGATAGACAAAATATGCCTGATGACCGGCCGCAAGTTCCTTTCTCACGGCTTCGTAGGCGTTTCGTTCGTTGCCTGCTTTTGAAAGATATGTTGTGACTGGCTTTCGGCCCTGCGGCATTGTGTGGATTGTGCGCACGTCGAGGTCGCCAAAAACGGTGAGGGCGAGTGTCTGCGGAATCGGGGTCGCGCTCATCATCAGAAGGTTCGGCTCTCGGAAAGGCGGCTGGGCGTATTTGTCTGTTGCGACGACAGAAGTGCGGCCTTTGTCCAGGATTGCCGAACGCTGCATTACGCCAAAACGATGCTGCTCGTCGATGATTGCGAGAGCCAGGTCGTGATACTGCACGTTTTTCGAAAAAAGCGCATGAGTTCCGATTACGAGATTGATGTCGCCTTTTTTGAGCGCAGAAAGAAGGTTGTCGCGGCCTTTTGTTTTGATGTTTCCTGTAAGATATGCCACGCTCACGCTCACCGCTTCAAGCTGTTTTGCGGCATTTTCGGCGTGCTGGCGGGCAAGAAGTTCCGTCGGTGCCATGAGAGCGACCTGTCCGCCGTAGTCAATCACGCGCAGGGCTGCAAAAAAGCTGACAAGAGTTTTTCCAGAGCCGACATCGCCTTGGAGGAGCGTGCGCATGGAGAAGCGGTTTTCTGGTGAAAGTGACTGCGAATCTTTTGAAAATCCGTAGTTCCTGTCAATGTCCTCGTTCATGAGGGCAATTACGCTCATCTGGTCGGGAGTGAGCTTGTATGGGAGACGTGCGAGAAGATTTTTTTGCCTTGTCGAAAGATTTTTTGCAAATTCTTCTTCGGAAACTTGCTTTTGAGTGTCTTCGGTTGTGTCAACTTCGATTCTGGGCAATTTTCCGCGGTGTGCGATTGCCCGTTCTGCCAGAGTTTTCTGGAACAAGAAAAGTTCCTCAAAAACGAGAGTGTTTCTTGCACCGATTGCCTCTGAAAGCGTTTTTGGAAAGTGAATCTGCCTGATTGCGTCTTTTTTGGAAAGCAAATGTCGTTTTTCGATGATTTGTGGCGGGAGGTCGTTTTCAAGGCCCAGGGAAAACTGTTTGAAAGCCGTTTGAATTGTTTTGCTCAGGATTTTGTTCGTGAGTCCTTCTGTGAGCGGATAGATTGGAAAAACCTTACTGTTCGGCACTTCAATCCCGGTGAATGCCGAAAGTTCCCCGCCGTCTGCGATTTTTTCAAGTTCAAAGGAAGTTGACTGATATTTTCCGTATTTGATTTCACATTTTGCGGTGAGAGCGGCGATTTGTCCGACAGGGTGAGTTTTTTCCATGAAGGGGCGGTTGAATGCCACAAGCTCAACTATGCCAGTTCCGTCGCTTGCAATCATCTTCAAAGTCTTCATTTTGCCGTAGCCGAACCATTCGTGGCCGACAATCTGAACAATCGTGTGGACTTTGCCGGTTTGATTCTGCATGGATTGTGCGACCGTGGATTTTTGCGTGCGGTCTTCGTAATCACGCGGATAAAATTGAAGCAAATCCGAAATAGTAAAGATGTTGAGACGGGCAAAAAGTGCCTGTTTAGCCGAACCAATACCAGGGAGAGTCGAGATTGAATTGTTTAATTCTGAAATATGCATGTAACTCTCCTGTTGCCACACAGATTCGATTTTCCTACGGAAAATCAAGTATAAATATTTAAAATTGAAATTGCGTAGCAATTTCGAATCTGCGTGGCATCCTTTATTCTAAAACGGGATCATGCTTATTAACATGCCGAGCACTCGGATTGCGTAGGAAATTACGGCTGAGAACACTACCAGAGTGATGAATGAGACTACCAGTGCTTTAACGAACGAAATTGACTGATTTTTGAAGAACAGACCTGCGATTCGGAAAATTATTGGCGAAATTGCCCTGTCCATTGCCGTCCAGATTGAATAGCTTCCCTGACCGTCGCCGATAAAAAGATAAACAATGAGCCTGACAAGCACAATCACTGCAAGAAAGCCCAAAACTGATGTGAAAATGTTCCCCACAAGCATCACGAGCATCGCAAGAATCGTTGAGAGCCGGAATCCAGCCCCTGTTGAAAGGCTTGTGAAAAATGCCTGAACTGCCATGAGAATACAAAGCGCAATTGCAGGAGTGAAATCAAAGGAAGAAAAACGCAGGAATCTGAATCGTCGGAAAATATCAAGATACGGGTCGCACATCTGGCACAAAACTCGCCCGAACTTAGAATATTCCGCGCCCGGAAACCATGAGAGCATTACACGCACAAAGCAGAGAAGTGTATAAATTGAAACGACCGAAGCCAAAACTGAAAAAATATACATATAAGAAATATAATGCTTTCTTTGTAAAAAGACAAATTCTTACTGCATTATAAAATGTTTACTGCTTGAAAAATGGCTTCCAGTCGTGGAAACGGCTTATCGAAAGCGCATGCTAGCATGCTACACGCGTTTTGTGCTTGTAACTATATACGTTTGCCGCTAACGCGGCAGCACAAAACGAGTGTTTTCGTAAGCCGTTCCGCTCCTTTGCGCCATTTTTTTATACCGTCCATACATCCTTGACTAAAGGGATTCCTTTTAAGTCGTCCAGAAATCCCTTTGTGGCAGGGGCTTGCAGCTGGTTCGATGCCTTGACGATGTAGTTATCGGTTGGCGTGTCGATGTGGAAGTAGACTGCGCAGGTTCCGTTCACGCCGAAAAGATATTCTTTGAGCGAGAAAATCTGCCGCTCATCGTTGAAATTGCCGTCAAGCTGGATATGGACTTCCTCGATCGCCTTTTCCTGCAAAACATTCGGGTCTTCGATTGAATCAACGAGCATACTCGGAGTTTCACGGCTGGAATCAATTTTGCCTTTGAAAGCGTAGATTTTGTCGTTTTCGATTTTATCTTTTAACTGTTCCCATGTTTTTGGAAAGAAAGTGAGGTCGAATGAGCCGTTATAATCCTGCAATTTAGCGAATGCCATTGGCACGCCTTTTTTAGTCACGATTGTGCGGAGTTCCATGAGCATTCCCACCGCTGACTGAACACGACCGGCATTTTTCATTTGCCACGGATTTCGACCGCTTGCCGCCATCGCATCTTTTTCGGCTTTGTCGTCCTTTGCAACGCGGTTTATTGTGAGAGAATTGACTGTCGCCTTTTCGTATGCTTTTTTGTAGTCATCAAGCGGATGACCCGAAACATAGCATCCAATCAGTTCTTTTTCCATGTTAAGCTTTTCGAGCCGAGAGCAATCCTCGATCTTTTCAAACACGAAGTCTGCGTATTCTTTTTCGTCAGTGTCGCCAAAGAGAGAAAGCTGTCCGTCATCAGCACCGAAGGCAATTTTTTCGGCATAAGCGTAGGCACGGTCAAGATTTGCAATCAATGTCGGGCGGTTCTGGTCAAGATTATCAAATCCGCCGCATTTTATGAGAACTTCAACCGCTTTTTTGTTGATTGCGGTCTGGCGCATTGATTTTCCTTCTTCTTCGCCATGCTCTTCGCCTGGAATTTCCTTTACTTTGATGACACGAACCAAAAAGTCCATGAAATCTTTGTAAAGGCCGTTTTGCTCACGTTCATAAACGATAGCACGGGCAGCCCTGTCGCCCATTCCCTTGATTCCCTTGAAACCAAATACAATGTGGCCGTCAACAACGTCGAAAATTGCGTCCGAGCGGTTTACGTCAGGAGGATCTACTGGAACTCCGATACGGCGAGCCTCGGCAATATAAGCCGGAAGACCGTCCGTCGAGGTGATTTCGTTGGTAAGGTTGGCCGCCATGAACTCTGCCGGTTTGTTTGCTTTAAGCCAGCCCGTGCGATAAGCGAGGACAGAATATGCCGCCGCGTGCGACTTATTGAAACCGTAGCCCGCGAACGGAATCATGATTTCAAAGATGTCCTCGGCGTGTTTGGCATCAAATCCCTGTGCAACCGCACCTTCGACGAATTCCTTTTTTTTGCCCATCATGACTTCAGGCTTCTTTTTACCCATAGCACGACGGAGCATATCAGCTCCACCAAGAGAGAATCCTGCAATTTTCTGCGAAACCTGCATAATCTGTTCCTGATAGACCATAACGCCGTAAGTTTCCTTAAGAATCGGCTCCAAACAAGGGTCAGGATAGTGAATAGTCTCAGGCTTCCATTTGCCGTCGATGTAGTCAGGAATACAATCCATTGGACCCGGGCGATAAAGAGCGTTCAACGCAACCAGATCTTCAAGTTTTTCCGGCTGGAACTGGCGCAAAATCTTCTGCATACCAGGAGATTCAAACTGGAATACGGCGGCAGAGTCACCGCGCTTAAAGAGTTCGAAGGTCTTTGGGTCAGTTTCGCTCACCTTTGCACAGACAAAATCCGGCTCTCCGGGCTTTTTGTGCTTGTTGATGATATTTTCGGCATATCGAATCAGAGAAAGTGTTTTGAGTCCGAGGTAGTCGAATTTTACAAGACCGCACGGCTCGATGATGTCCATCGTGTACTGAACGCCGACTTTTCCTGTTTTAGAATCCATGAAAACCGGAGCCCAGTTCGGAAGTTCCGTGAGACCGATAACCATTCCCGAAGCGTGGAGACCTGTGTTTCGCTTGCAGCCTTCAAGTTTAAAGGCAAGGTCAAAAAGTTTTTCGTATCGCGGATCGTGCCTGAATTCCGCAAGCTGACCGCCATCAGGGAATTTTTCGGTCGGCGGCTCAAAGCAGTTTTTGAGCTTGGTTTTTAAGTTCTCAGAGACTTTTGATTTGAGCATGTTGACTTCGGAAAGCGGAATGCCCAGAGTGCGGCCTACGTCGGCAATTACGTTCTTTGGCTTTAAAGTACCGAACGTTACGATGTGGCCGACTTTTTTGTCGCCGTACAAGTCGCGTGTATGCTGGATAATGTCCTGGCGATAGTCGAAGTCCATATCAACGTCGAAGTCCGGCATTGAGACTCGCTCAGGATTCAAAAATCGTTCGAAAATCAGTTTGTAGCGGAACGGATCGATGTCCGTAATCGTAAGACAGTAGGCAACGAGAGAACCAGCACCAGAACCTCGGCCTGGACCAATTGGCATGTAAGGCTTGGGGCGGTTGTTTACGTTGTCATAAGTGGATTTTGACCAGTTGATGAATTCCCAAACGATGAGAAAGTAGCCCGAAAAGCCCATCTTCAGGATGATGCCCATTTCATATTCACATCGCTGGCGGATTTGCGGCGTGATTTCCTTGTAACGTTTGCGCAATCCTTCTTCAACAAGGTGACGCATGTAGTCGTCCTGATTTTTCGCATAATCTTCGCCGTGAGTCTGGAATTCTTGTGGCAAAGCAAATCGCGGAAGCGTGCCTTTGAGCTCCATCGTTTTGTACTGATGAATGGTAAGGTTGCACATATTGGCAATCTTGATTGTGTTGTCGTAAGCTTCGGGACAGTCCGGGAACAAAAGCCGCATTTCTTCTTCAGTTTTGAAATACCACTCGTGTTTGTCATCGCCCATTGTCTGATGCGGCTCGTTCATGTTCTTTTTGAAGCCGATGCATCGCAAGCAGTCCTGGGCTTCCCAGTCTTCTTTTTCGATGTAGTGAATATCATTCGTGACGACAAGCGGAATATCAAGCTCGTGGGCCAGCGCAATCAGTTTTTTGTTGACGATTTTCTGGTCTTCAAGGCCGTGATCCTGCAATTCAATGTAGTAGTGGTCTGGGCCAAAAAGATTTTTGTATTTTAAGGCAAGTTCTTTTGCCTCTTCGTCCTTGCCCGCAAGCAAAAGCTGTGGAAGTTCGCCCGCGATACAGGCAGAACAACAAATGAGGCCTTCATGATATTTTTCAAGAAGCTCAAAATCGATTCGAGGTTTGTACCAGGTGCCCTCTGTGTAGGCGATTGAAGAAAGCCAGCTCATGTTTTTATAGCCGGTTTCGTTTTCGCAAAGAAGAATCAGGTGGAAGTAGCGGGCCTGCCGGTCTCCGTCCTCGCCTTTGTGTGAATATGGAACGGAATTTTTCTCCAGGTGCGAGCCGAAAGCGACATAAAATTCTTCGCCGACAATCGGGTTGATTCCGTTTACATGGCAGAGATGCTCAAAGTTGAGCGCACCGAACATGTTTCCGTGGTCAGTGAGCGCAAGAGCAGGCATATTGAGCCTTTTTGCCTTGGCGACCAAATCATCAAGCTTGGCGCAGGAATCAAGCAAGGAATAATCAGAATGAACATGAAGATGAACAAAATTAGCAACCGGCGTGCCTTCCGGAGCACTATCGAAGACATGATAATCTGCCATAATTAAAATAGCGCCACGGATGGCGCGTCCTCCAAAGCAAGTTAATCCCGCAAGTTTTTGAAAAAAAACTTGTTAGTTCGCGACGCCATGGATGGCTGCGCGAACGACATAGTCTGCCATAGGTGGTATTTTAGCATGAAAAAGATAAAAAAAGCCACACAGATTCGAGATTCCTACGGAATCTCAGTCAAAAATTTCTGGTGATTTTGCGTAGCAAAATCGAATCCGCGTGGCAGTTCTTTATATTCCCACGATTCTTAGGATTTTGTCTCTGTCTACTTCGGAAATTGCCTCTGTGAGTTCTGCGAAATGGTCTTTTTTTTCGTCTGGGATTTTGTAATCCTTCATCATCGCGATAATTTGATCGGCTGTGTCAAAATCGAACGCTTCGATACATTCTTTGATATTTTTGACTGCCTCTGCATATTGCTCCAAAGGCATTTCTTCTTTGCCGGAATCGTCTTCATCTTGGGCGCAGAGCGGGGCGAGATTTTCTTTGTAAGAGCGATAAAGTTCCAGAAGCTGCGGAGTTTTATTGATAATTTCTGAAGTATTTTCTTCGTCTCCGCATTTTTCGAGATATTTTGCATCGTCAGAAAGTTGTGACGCACCAATCAGGCGGGCAGACGATTTGAGCGCGTGAACCAGAATCGTGTAGTTGCGCCAGTCTTCTTCAACGACAAATTCCTGAATCCGGTCGGAGTTTTTATCGATATTTTTGTAGAATTCTTTGAGCGTTGTTTCGAGAATGTCCGCGCCACCCGTGTATTTGAGCGCATCATCAACATTAATACCTGACAAAACCGAGAATTTTTCTTTTTCGGCTCTTGCCTTGTTTGCCTCGATTTCGCCGTTTTCGTCTAGCGTCATGATTCCATCTTCTACCGCGATTTCAACGTCCTCAACCATCTCTTCCGGCAGATATTTTAAAATCATTTCTTCAAGATTTTTGCCTTCGATTGGCTTTGTCATGTAATCTGCGAAACCTTTGGAAAGATACATTTCCTTTGCGCCAGAAATTGCGTTTGCGGTGAGGGCGATTACGGGCACGCCCCTGCTTTTGTTGCCTTCGAGACGGAGCATATTTTCAAACGTCTGAATACCGTCCATTCCGGGCATTCGATGGTCAAGGAAAACAATGTCGTAATGTTCTTTTTTGAGCGCTTCAAGTGCATCGTAGCCGCTGATAACTGTATCGACATTTATCTTCGTTTGTTTGAGAAGTCCGCGCACAACCGTAAGATTGAGTTCCGTGTCATCAACGACGAGAATCCTTGCTTTTGGTGCCGTGAAAAGCTCGTGGTAGCCGGTTTTGCTTTCCACAGCTTTTTTATAAGTCTCTTTGAAGTCACCGATTGGTTCCCAGTCAATAACTCCCTGTAATACAGAGAAATAAAAGTCAGAGCCTTCGCCGTACATGCTTACGACCTCAAGCCGTGAGTCCATGAGAGCCAGAAGACTTTGCACGATGTTCAAGCCAAGGCCTGTTCCTTCAATGGTGCGGTTCTTTTCTTCTTCGATTCGCTGGAACGCCGTGAACAGTTTGGGAATATCCTTGTCCTTGATGCCGATTCCAGTGTCAACTACGTGAACTGTTATCATTGTGTGAGAGTAATCGACTTTGCTTCCTGAAATTGAAAGAGTGACCGAGCCTTCGTTGGTGTATTTGATTGCGTTTGTGAGAAGATTGAGACAGCATTGCTTGATTCGCACGTCGTCGCCGTAAAGAAGATGCGGAATAGAGTGGTCGATATTAACGTTGAGCGTAAGATTTTTGTCTTTTGCACGTTTTGAGACCATATTGACCAAATCATTGATTGCCGTGCTCAAATCGTAGTTTGTCGGGATGATTTCTAGCTTGCCGGCTTCGATTTTTGAAAAGTCGAGGATATCGTTTACGATGCTGAGAAGGCTTTTGCCTGCATTTTCAATGTCACGGGAGTATTGCGTGATTTCAGGTACTTTGCTTTCGCGCAGGATCATTTCGTTCAAACCGAGAACCGCGTTGATTGGCGTGCGGATTTCATGCGACATGTTTGATACGAATTCTGACTTTGCCTTGCTTGCCGCCTTTGCCGTTGCCAGCTGTGTTTCGAGAAGCTGCGAGCGTTCGAGATTTTTGATGTAACTTTCGGTGGTTGAAAGCATATCTACGAGAGTTTCATAAAGAATGCCGATTTCGTCTTTTGATTTGATATTGAGTGTTTTTATATCAAGGCGTGGAACGTTCCGCGTGTGCTCTGTGATATTGCAGAGATTTGAATCTTCGACCGCCTTTGCCATGAGCTGCAGCGGGTGACTGATTGAAATGTTCGTGTAAGAAAATGCAAAAAGAATCAGCGGGGTGGCAAAAATCATCATGAGAACGATAAGCCGGGTTGCAAAAACAACCTGCTGCCAGCTTGTGACATTTCTGAACTGGTCAAGAAGTGTATTGGCGAATGCAAAACCTGCCACAAGGAGGACAAGTGCTTCAAGTATGATGAGATTAGAAAGTTTTTGACGAATTTGCCGCCCCTTTTTTCGTGCAAGGACTGATTTTAACAGCCTGAGTTCTTCGGATTCATAAACGCTCGCAAAAAAAAGATTTTTAATCTTCTCAGGAAAACAGTTATAATATAGAAAACAAAATGCACAGACGACGAATGAAGGGATAGCCGCCAACGTAAAATGGAAGAGTTCTGCCTGGAGCAGAATATCCCTGTCTTCGAGAATGGCAAAGAGAATGTGCCAGACGTTGCCAAGAAAAATTGAAAAAATGAAATGCGCGAGAACCGTAGTCCAGATTTTTTTGTACCAGTTATGAAAGATTGGAATGTTAGCAATCAGGGAAGAGAGCAGAAGAATGAACGTGTGGTACGGAAACATGTGCGCCGTTATCGTTTCAATGATGAAGAATAATAGCACCACAAGCGAACCGACAGCATAGCCGGAGAGAGAAGTGAGGAGCATTACAGGAATAATCTGCAGGTAGACGCGGATATTGTGGACAAGCCAGCCATGAAAAGTAAAATCCGGCTGGCCTCCAAGATGCTCAATCATAACCAAGAGAATAAGACAAATGGATGTTGTGAGAGGAATCGTAATCTGATAATGCCTATTACTCAGAAAAAAGTAAGAAGTATAGTCGTTTTTTGGCATGAATCCCCCATCGCTGAAAAATGAGAAGTGTTATTTGCCTTTAAAGAAATCGTCTACAGTTTTAAGGAGCATGTCCGGCTCGGAAGATTTGAGAAGATATTTCTCAGGCCCTGCCGCAAGCACCTTCATGACTGTTTCTTTGTCATCCTTGGAAGTGAGGAATATAACCGGAATATTTGAGAGGTTTACGTCGTGTTTGAGCATTTCAAAAATCTGAAGCCCGGAAGCGACAGGCATTTCGTAATCAAGAAGAATCAAGTCAACGTGGTTTGATGAAAGGAACTGAAGCGCATTGAGACCTGAATTTGCCATGTAGACTTCGTATTTTTTGGAAAGCCAGATTTTCATGGTGCGGAGCATTACGCCGTCATCATCTACGACGAGAATTTTTTTGCGCCCCGGAGTGCCACCTTCTTCGCTTGTGATGAGCATGTTGAGCTTTTTAATGACGTCCTGAATGTTTACGGGGCGACTGAATGATGAAGATACAAGTGATTTTGGATAGACTTCGTATGCTGCTTCGATTTCCATGGGGTTGCCGATAAGATACAGCACGCGGTCATGGCCTTCTTCAGTGACTAATTTTTTGAGGTATTTGAGCGTTCCGTTGAATTTGTTTAAATCGCCTTCGAGATAAACGATGTAAATATCCGGAATATTTTGAATTAGCGAAATTTCTACCATGTCCGGCTCTGCTGTTGATACGTCAAAGCGGGCTTCTTTTAGGGATTTTATCATTGCTGTGACTAAAAAGTTCTGAGCTTCACTGACAAAAAGAATGCTTCGTTCCATAAAACCTCTTTAAAATCTTATTAAATTATAATACATATTATGATTTTTTCATAGGAAAAAATTTAGATTTTAGATTTTTTAAAATTAACTTTATCCAGCTTTTTCTATTAAAATAATAATTCCTTAACATTTGTTGACATTTTTTAGCATTTTCTGCTAAATTTTCACTATGTTAAAGAATATCGATGTTTTTGAAAAAGACCCGATTCCAAAGGCGGTCTTCAAACTGGCTCTTCCTACCGTTTTGAGCATGATTGTTGCTGTTTTTTACAATATGGTAGACACATTTTTCGTAGGAAGAACGGGTGATCCTAATCAGGTTGCGGCGGTGAGTGTGGCGACTCCTGTGTTTTTGTTCTTTATGGCTGCCGGCAACATTTTCGGTATGGGCGGATCCTCGTTCCTCAGCCGTGCTCTCGGTGAAAAGCAATATGACAAGGCCAAGAAAATCAGTTCGTTCTGCTTGTACGCGGGTTTTGCCACAGGTGTAATCGGCGCGATTCTGATGCTTACTTTTATGGCACAGATTCTCAATGCTGTCGGCACAAGTGAAAACACTTTCGGCTTTGCAAAGTCATATCTCTCATGGATTGCTTATGGCGGTCCTGCAATCGTAATTTCCACGGCTTTCACAAACTTGATTCGTGGAGAAGGTGCGGCTCAAAGCTCAATGAAAGGAATGATGGCCGGAACGGTGGCAAACATCATCCTTGATCCTATTTTCATCCTTGATTCTTTCCTCGGAATCCCATGTCTCGGTCTTGGTGTTGCCGGTGCTGCAATCGCAACTGTAATCGGCAATCTTGTTTCAATTCTCTTCTATTTTATTCATGTCTGTAAGCCTGGTTCAGTCCTCACGTTAAGCCCAAAATATTTCGCGATTCGTAACGGAATTTTAAAAGGCGTTCTTTTAATCGGTTTGCCGGCTTCAATCACAAACATCCTCATGAGTTTGAGCAATATCCTCATGAACACATTCCTCGTCACTTACGGTGATGTTGCCGTCGCAGGCATGGGAATTGCGATGAAGGCAAACATGCTCGTAGTTTTCGTGCAGCTTGGTTTGGGTGCGGGGGTTCAGCCGCTTGTAGGATACAACTTCGGTGCAAGAAATTTCCGTCGCATGAAGGACACAATGAAATTTGCGGTTTTGTGCAATACGGTTGCCGGCCTTATTTTGACGGCGGCATATTTTGTCTTCACACGTCAGATTGTAAGCGTGTTTATCGGTGACGAAGCAGTAATCGAAATGGGTATGAAAATGCTCCGCGCCCTCATGTATTCAAGCTCATTCCTGGGAATCCTCTTTGTCCTTAACTTTTCATTCCAGGCCATGGGCAAAGCAAAAGAGTCATTGGCTTTGGCAATCAGCCGGCAGGGCTTCGTATTTGTTCCTTGCACAATCATAATGAACAAACTGATTGGTCTTGAAGGCTTGATTCTCTCTCAGCCAATCGCAGATATTGTTTCGATTTTCATAGCCCTCACAATGTTCATGTTTATGAACAAGGATTTTAAGAACATGTAGGGCAAATGCATTATAACCAGTTTTATATTGAAAATGGCGCAAGGGAGCGAAACGGCTTACGGAAACACTCGTTTTGTGCTGCCGCGAAAGCGGCAAACGTATATGGTTACAAGCGCAAAACGCGTGTAGCATGCTAGCATGCGTTTCCGATAAGCCGTTTTCACGACTGGAAGCCATTTTTGACAGCAAGTATTTTATAATACGTTTGCCCTGTAAGGACATGCGCTCCTAGTGTACTTTAGCTTACTTTTTTGTTAGAATAATTTCCCATGAAACGATTAATTCCCGTCATCTTCGTGCTGGCGGGTGCGGCTCTTGCCCTTTTGTTTTTCAGCCGTAACCTTTTCGTAGTCGATAAATCAATTTCTCGCGCAAAAGTCGTTGTGCCAATCGTCGGCAATCCCGAATCCGAGCAAAAATCCAGCGATTATTCAGATGGATTGGAGCACACTTCATTCATTCAGCTTTCAAACGGCGAAACCTTAGTTGGCACTTTGGAAATGGATATTGACGGTGACGGAGCGGACGATCAAATCAACATGGTAAAAACCACTTCAAGTCCGTACATCGTTCTTATCGTCGGCCTTTATGACTCAAAAACAGGCACTTATACACGCTCAAATTATCTTGCCACTCAAATCACGCAGATGAAAACCTTCGCCTGCACCAGCATGGACGTAATCGGAAATCACAAAAATTCTCTTGTTTATCAAGGCGTAACCGATTCCGGAAATGTCGTTCTCAAAATTTTCGAGGGAACACGGAACAAAAACGGTGAATTCGTTCTCAAACCAATCGGCGATTTTGAGGCTGACGGCACGATTTTCATTCAGCAGACTCCGCGTCCGGAAAGTTACGAGCTTTCACAGTCAAGGGGCGCAAGTTTTCCTGTTTGGGTTTATACTTCCGACACTAAAAATCTTGGTTCTGATTCTACACAGCTTGACCAAATCCAGACAATGTACGAGTGGAGCGAAGATACTCATTCTTATGTTGCCACCCGCACACTCCGTGTATCAGGCAATCGAGTCGCTGCAAAGGAACTTGCCCGAATTCAGGACGGAACGGTTGCCACTTTCGGCAAATTTCTGGAAGGTCTCTGGTACAAAACTGAAAATACAGGCTCGAACATCCGCTATATTTCTTTTGATTATGCGAATTCCGAAATTATTTTCGAATATGAGGACAGCGAGGAAGTTTATTCCTGGCTCAAAAGCACTCTCCGCCGCAACGGAATCTATTTTTCTGCTGTAAACAAGTCGATCGAAAATCTTCAGCGTCGTTTTGATATTTCTCTGGTCAGCACTGATGAAATCAAAATCAAATTGCAGGATGATGTGCGAATGTTAATCAACGAAAGCACACAGTGGGACGGAAATTACAAAAAATTCACCGCAAGGGAGCCTGAGCGGGCTGTCGCAACTCCGCAGGCAGAATGTATTGCCCGCCTTATCGAGCAGGAAAACTGGGAAGCAAATGACCACACGATTCTTAAATTCTCCGAAACCAATTACGTTGCCACTGGTAAAACTTCCTATGATTCAGGCCGGTTTACCACAAATGAAATTACTGGAAGCACGTTGATTCAGTTCCGCTCAGCTCATGAGCTTCCTTTCTTCAAGGAAAATTATCTTCCTTCGTTCCAGTCAGAAAAAGACAGGGACACGATTCTTCTCAATCCGGTTGTAATAAGCCCGGAAGGCTTTTATAAAGAACAGAATGCACCTGTCGTGCTCAAAAAATATACGCCGCCCAAAGAAGATGAAGCCGCTAAGGTCGAAGAAATTCAGTCATTCGTTCAGTCCGAAGCTCCTCAGAATTCAAAAGAGCCAAAACTTTCTGTTGGAATTTCTCCGCAATATTTCTCACCGGATGGCGATGGCGAATATGATGATCTCACGATTATGGTAAAAGCTGAGTGTGATTCTCCGATGTCATCATGGTCTTTCACTGTGGAAGATCCTGCAACGCTCAAACCTTTCTGGATAGCAAAAGGCACTGACAAACTTCAGGAAAAAATCATCTGGAACGGAAAAAGTGCGCGCGGTGAGGTCGTTCAGTCGGCTACGGATTATCCGTACGAATTTACGGTCACTGACTCAAATAATCTTTCAAGTACGGTCAAAGGCTTTGTAAAGGTCGATGTCCTTGTAGTGCGTGATGGCGAGCGAGTCAAAATTCAGGTTCCTTCTATTACATTCCGAAGTGATGCGGCCGATTTTAAGACAACCGAAGAACTCATGCAGAATCCCGATTATGATGGAAAGACAAGGGGCCTTGACCAGAAGACACTTGAAAACAACGTCAAAGTTTTGGGGCGAATTTCAGAAATTCTCAAAAAATTCCGTGATTACAATGTCCAGATTGAAGGAAATGCGAACAACCTTTCTGGCACACAGGCCGAAGAGGATGAAGTCAAACTCCTTTCTGAGCAGCGTGCGCAATATGTCCGTGACTGGCTCATAAAAGACGGTGTATCCGCTGCAAATTTAAAGGCTGTCGGCAACGGAAGCAAAAATCCTGCAACGAATTCAACGGCTCTCGAAGACCGCTGGAAGAACAGACGTGTAGAATTTATTTTGAAAAAGTAGTAAACTCTTTAGATTATGACAGCTAACGAGTTACGCTCAAAATATATTGAGTTTTTTAAATCTAAGAATCACGTTGAGATTTCTGGACAGAGCTTGATTCCAGAAAATGACCCTTCAGTTTTGTTTACGATGGCTGGTATGCACCCGCTCGTTCCGTATTTGCTTGGCGAAAAGCACCCGGCGGGAACACGATTGACCGACTACCAGAAGTGTATCCGTACAGGCGACATTGAAGAAGTTGGCGATCCAAGCCACCTCACTTGTTTTGAAATGCTCGGAAACTGGTCTTTGGGCGACTATTTCAAAAAAGAGTCAATCGCTTTTTCTTACGAATTCCTTACAAGCAAAGATTGGCTTGCTCTTGATCCAAAAAAGATTTCAGTAACTGTTTTTGCTGGCGATGAGAATGCTCCTCGCGATGAAGAAGCTGCCGGCTACTGGAAGGAAAACGGTATGCCAGAAGACAAAATCGCATATCTTCCGGCAAGCGACAACTGGTGGGCAGCAGGTCCAACAGGTCCATGTGGCCCAGACACCGAAATTTTCTATTGGGTTGGCGAGGGCTTGCCTCCGGTCGGCTCAAACAAGGGCACAGATTCTGCAAACTGGATGGAAATCTGGAACAACGTCTTCATGCAGTACAACCGCATCGACGAAAAGACTCTCGTTCCGCTTGAAAAAAAGAACGTTGACACCGGCATGGGTCTGGAACGCACAAACTGTATTCTCCAGGGCAAAAAGTCTGTTTATCTCACAGAAGTTTTCCAGCCAATTATTGCAAAAATCGAAGAACTTTCTTCTTATAAATATGGAAGCGATGAAGAAAAGGACAAGTCTGTCCGAATCATCGCAGACCATGCCCGCGCATCAGTATTCATCATTGGTGATGTTCGCGGCGTAAGCCCGGATCGAGTAGGTGCTGGCTATGTTCTCCGCCGATTGATTCGTCGTGCTGTCCGACACGGAATGAAACTCGGTATCGAAAAGGCATTCCTTGCAGAAGTCGCAAATGTTGTAATCGAAAACTTCAAGTGCGCGTATCCGGAGCTTGAGACAAACGCTGACAAAGTTCGCAAAGAACTTACTGCCGAGGAAGAAAAATTCCGTGTCACACTTTCAAAAGGCGAGGCTGAGTTCCAGAAGCTTCTTCCAAATCTCATGAAGAATCCAAAGAAGGAGATTTCCGGCAAAGTCGCATTCCGTCTGTACGATACATTCGGATTCCCGCTTGAGCTTACTCAGGAATTGGGCGCAGAGAACGGCTTCACAGTTGATGTCGAAGGCTTCAAAGAGGCTGAGCGCAAGCATCAGGAAGCTTCAAAATCACTCGATGCAGGAAAGGCTAAAGGTGGTCTTGCAGAGCAGAGCGACACAACAACAAAATATCATACCGCAACACACCTTTTGCAGCAGGCTCTGGTCAATGTTCTCGGCGATCAGGTTGCTCAGAAGGGCTCAAACATCAACAACGAGCGTATGCGTTTCGACTTCACTTTTGAGCGTCCAATGACAAAAGAAGAAATTCAGCAAGTTGAGGACATCGTAAACGCCAAGATTAAAGAAGATTTGCCTGTAACAATGGAAATCATGTCGCTTGAAGCCGCAAAAGCTGCCGGAGCACGAGCATTGTTCACAAACAAATACGGTGAGGACGTAAAAGTCTACACAATCGGTAAAGATCCGAAGTCAGACTGGTTCTCAAAAGAAGTTTGTGGCGGCCCGCACGTTCAGCACACAGCCCAGATTGGTGATTTCAAAATCCAGAAAGAGCAGTCAAGCTCAGCTGGTGTTCGCCGAATCCGTGCGGTGATTTCTGGTGGTCTTCCACTCGACCCTCAGTAAAGATAGCCACACAGATTCGATTTTGCTACGCAAAATCAGTCTTATTTATTTAAAGAGATTCCGTAGGAATCTCGAATCTGTGTGGCAATAATTTATGTAACTAATTGGAAATAAATTGTTTTTATTTCTAGAGGAAATTTTAAAATGAAAAAACTTGTACTTGCTGCAACACTTGCTATTTCGATGGCGTTCGGTGCGTTCGCTCAGTCGGATTTACAGCCGTTGGCTGTCGTAAAACTCAATAAATCTGAGACAATCACGCTTAAGCAGCTTAAAAACCGTGTTGAAATTTATCAGAAGCAGAATAACACTTCAAATTTCACAGTAGAGCAAAAAAAAGAAATTTTGGACGCTATGATTGACGAAAAACTGGTCGTTCAGGCAGCTCAAAAGGCTGGAATGAGCATCACAGATACACAGGTCAATCAGTATTTCTTGCAGAATGTCAGCCAGCAGGTTGGCCGCCCGGTAACTGAGTCAGAATTTTCAGAAATTGTCAAAAAGCAGACAGGCCAGTCGCTTGATGACTTCATGAAAGTTCAGGTCGGAATGAACGTCGCTGACTACAAAGCTTATCTCAAAAATCAGCTTATTGCACAGCAGTATGTTCTTCAGAACAAAAAAGACGAAATCGGCAAACTTGCACCAAAAGACGAGGATATCCGTAAATTCTACGATTTGAACAAAGCTTCTTTCGTTCAGAATGATATGGTCAAGCTCTTCCTGGTAGTTGTTCCAAAGGGGGACAATCCTGCAGGTGCAAAAATCAAGGCTGAGGCTCTTCTTAAAGGTGCAAAAGATAAATCTCTTTCTTACGATAAAATCAAAGCTGACAGCGGCAAAGATTATCAGGGCGGAGATTTGTTGATTGGTAAAACAGCTCAGCATGCACAGCAGCTTGGTATTTCTTACAATGATTTGCTCGAACTTTTCACACGCGATATTGGCTACATGTCAAAACTCAACGAAACAGAAACTGATTTCCAGTTCTACGTTGTTCGCCAGAAGTACACTGCAAAAATGCTTTCAATTTCTGATTTGGTTCAGCCGGAAACAACAATCACCGTTTACGACTATATCAAACAGAATCTTACAAATCAGATGCAGAGTCAGGCACTTATCGCAGCTGTTCAGGACATCACAAAAACTTTGCGTACACCGAGCAACTTTGAATACAAGCAAAAAGAAGAAAAACTTAAAAAATTGCTTAATTGGGATAAATAATGTCACGAAGAAAATCTAGAATTACCGCATTCCAGGGGCTTTACTCTTGGGATGTCGGTGGAATGACTGAAAAGGACGTTCTCGAATTGAACTGGGTTGAATCAAATTCGGTTGAGGCTCGCGAAGGCGAAGATTCCGAATCCGAAGAACCAGTTTCAAAGGCTAAGCTTGATGATGAAAGTGCTGCTTTCACACGTATGCTGATTGCCGGTACAATCGAGAATATCGAAAAAATTGACGAAACAATTAAAGCCCATCTCACAAACTGGGATTTTAACCGCGTCAATAAAGTTACAATCGCTATTTTGCGAATGAGCGTCTATTCTCTTATGTTCACAAAAGATGTTGAGCCTTCTATCGTTATCGATGAGGCCGTTGACATTGCAAAGAACTATGGACCGGACGATTCATACAAGTTTGTGAATGCCATTCTCGACAATATAAAAAAAACGCTATAAAATGGAATGAAGATTAAAAATTGGAGTTCCAGATGAAAAAAAGTCCTGCTGTAAGAAAAATATTTGTGTTATGTTCAATTCTTTTTCTGGCAGGAATTTTTTTTGCTTCCTGCTCAAAAACAGAAGATTCTTCTTTTATGAGCGGCATGGAAAGCATCGATATTTTTATTAAAAACGGTGATTCTTCCGAAGCAATGCGTCTTCTCAAAAAATACGAAAAAAAAGCATATAGTTCTTTTGCACGGCTTGGAATTTACCGCCGTTACATGACTCTCGGCGAAGAAAAACGGGCACAAAAGGTCTTGGTTAAAGGTCTCAAAAAACTGCCTGACAATCTTGAACTTACGGCTGTTTACGGTCATTTTTTACTCAGGCACGGGCAGCTTTTAAAAGCAATTGATATTACAAAAATTCTTGAAGGTACAAAATACGGCTCTATCCGTTCCGAAGCTCTTATGAAAAAGCTTTTGCAGAACGAAAATCTTCAGGAACTTTCAAAACAGCTTCTTTCGCGCGAAATATCTTCGGCTTATTATGACACTTACGTTGGCACTAATGACAGCCGATGGCTCCGAAACTGCGCGTTGATTTATCTTCTTCGGGGCGATTACGGTTTGGTTTCTTCTTTGCAGCGCGAGCTTGAAGATTCTCAGGATGCGCTTTTCTGGGCTTATGTTCAGTATGATTCTGGCAATTATGACATTGCGGTTCGCAATCTGGAGAAGGTGCGCTCACCAATGCTCAGGGGTAGTGCGGCTCTTCTTGCTTCTGATGCTTACATGATGCTTGATGACGAGGAAAGTGCCGAAGCCAATCGTGAGGCATACATTGCTGATGCTCAAAAGACAGGTGCAAAGATTCAGCCGTCAATTTATGTCAATTCTTCACTTTATGCTTTCCGTCACGAGCAGTACCGAAAATCGTATGAATATTTGATTGATGCACTCATTGCAGAACCAGATTATATTCCTGCGTTGATTACTTACGGCAAGCTTTCATGGAAGGATTCTCAGCCGCTTCAAATGTCAGAGCTTGAAAAGGCTTTGCGAAAAACTTCCCTGCGCACGAACAAAATGCGTGAATATGATGAGCGTCCAAAGTTCACGATTGCGGATGCTCTTTACCGAATGCAGGACACTCTTGAGCGTGAAAGCAAGGCTGGAATAAAGCACAATGATGATTTGATTGTCGAGCGGCTTTCTCTTTATCTCAAAGATAATCCTGAACTTAACCTTACTCAAAAAACAGCGGCAATTTGGGAAGAACTTGAACAGAATGAGCTGGGCACAAATCTTTATCCGGCACATCTCGTTCAGTTTGCAGTTCAAAAATTCCTTTCCTGGGGCTTGATTGACGAAGGCCGCAGTCTTTTCATGAACTACATTGATGCCAAATTCGATTTGAATTATCGTAAAAAGGCTTCCGAAGCGGGTACAACCGAAAATGTTAAGACAGATATTTTTGGCGGCGAAAAAATTGAAACTGTTCCTGTGATTCCAGAAAGTGTTGCGCGGCTTGCATTTGGTGACCGCGCGGCAGACAAATCAGACCGAATGGAAATCTGGGAAATCGAATTTGCGGCTTATTTCTCTTTGCTTGAAAAAAATATTTCTGCGGCAAAACGATTGTATGAATATGTGCTTTTCGAAACCGGTGGTGTAAAGAACTCAAATGCGAAAGGAAATATAAATTCAATTTCTCCTTTGGCAGCTTCTTCAAGTGCGGCAAACCTTGCGATGATTTATTCAAGCTCTGGTGATCGAAAAAGGGCTCTTTCGCTTTATACTTTGGCAGCCGGAAAATCAAAACTTCCTGAAGTCAAATCAAAATTGCTGTACAGAAATGCAAAAATTCAGGTAGATATGGGCGATTTGAATGCGGCAAAAACGTCTTTGCGGTACAGTCTGAGCCTGGATATGAGCAACGCGGACGCACGATTGCTGAAAAGACAGATAGAAAAGAAATAACTTTTTTACAATTTTTGTGATAAAACAAAAAAAAGGCTTCCAGTCGTGACAACGGCTTATCGAAACCGCAGGCTAGCATGCTACACGCGTTTTGTGCTACACGCGTTTTGTGCTTGTAACTATATACGTTTGCCGCTTACGCGGCAGCACAAAACGAGTGTTTTCGTAAGCCGTTTCACTCCTTCACGCCTTTTTTTGCATTTGTCTGCAAGTGAAAAATATTTTATTTTCTTCTTTTACTCAACAACGGCGATGATGTCGCTGTTTTTTACGATCAAGTACTCTTCGCCGTCCATTTTTACCTGAACTCCGGCGTATTTGTCGTACATTACACGGTCACCAACTTTAACTGTGATTGGGTCTTTCTCTGTTCCTGGACCTACAGCTTCTACAGTGGCAGTCTGAGTTTTTTCCTGTGCTGTCTCTGGAATGATGATTCCTGATGCAGTTTTTGTCTCAGCTTTTTCCTGTTTGAGAAGTACACGGTCAGCTAATGGTTTGAGTTTCATATATTTCCTCCAAAAAATAAATCATTTTGATACTTTTAAAATATAGAATTTTTAGAGAATCGGCAAGAAAAATTTTTTATAAGAGTTTTATTAATCAATTTTGCTGAAACCAAGATTTTTTGCCGATGTTATAAGGGTATGAAAAGTAAAATTTTGGTGTCGTTGATGCTGATTCTGGCTTCAGCGATGAGTTTTGGACAATCTGAAAATGAGACTGTCCGTTCACTGACTGTTGACGAGGCTGTGGAGCTTGCCAAAAAGAACAATGTTTCGGTTGCAAGTTCTCAGATTACTCTTGATGCGGTGGCGCGGGCAAAAGCTCATTCCTGGAACAGCATGATTACTTCTGCCAGTGTTTCTGCTTCTTCTACGGTTCCGATTGATGCTTTGAGTGATTCGGATTCAAACTATACGGCCAGTTTTGGTGTTTCGGCTACTGTTTCTGTTTCTTTGAGCGCAAATCTTTTTACTTCTATGAACGCTGCGAAAATTGCTTATGAATCTGGAAAACTCACTTTTGACGATGCTGTGAAATCTGTTGAGCTTGGCGTGCGTGTGGCTTTTTATGGCCTTTTGTACGAGCGCGAGAACATTATTTTGCAGGAACGAAATCTTGAGATTGCGAAAACTCAGTACAACAACAATCTTGCCAAGTACAATCAGGGCCGGCTCAGCGAAATTGACGTTCTTTCGGCAGAAGTAAATTATAAGAGCAAAATCCCGACTGTTGAGAGCACCAGGACGACTTTCCTGAACGATTTGGCGAGCTTCAAGCAGACTCTGGGGCTTCATCTTGCTGAGAATATCGAGCTTGCGGGAACACTTGATGATTTAATAAACCTGAACGAAATATCAGTTGATGTAAAAACTGTGCAATCTTCTTCTATTAAATTGCTTGAATATGAACTTGAAAATGCGAAGAATTCCGTGCTTGAAAAGAGATTTTCGGCTTTTGCTCCGATTTTGAACGCTTCTTTTAACTGGAGCGATGAAAAATGGTATGTCGGTTATGACGGAACACTTCCAGAGGACAAAAAAGCCAAAAAATCGGCTTCAATATCACTTTCTGCTACGATTCCGCTTGACGGCGTTCTTCCATGGTCGGCTCGCAACGATGCGATAGATTCGGCTCAGGATAAGGTCAAAAAGCTGGAACTTCAGCTTGATAATGAAAAGAAAGATCTTGCGCGAACAGTAATGTCGAGCTTGCGTTCGATTAAGCAAAGCCAGGAGTCAATCAAATACAAACAGGCGAATGTCACGCTGGCACAAAAAACTTATGACATGACGGCAGAGGCTTACAATCGCGGTACAAAAGATTTGCTTACTTTGCAGAACGCGAACACTTCTTTGCTGAACGCACAGGTTTCGTTGAAGAGCGAGACATTAACGCTGATTAAAACGATTCTGAATCTTGAAAACACGATTGGCGTAGATTTCGGTACTTTGGGAAAATAAAAGAATGCCACACTGATTCGATTTTGCTACGCAAAATCATTGAAAATATATTGTGAGATTCCGTAGGAATCTCGAATCTGTGTGGCAATTATTAGGAGTTAACTATGAAATTGAAATTGACTAAACCGCAGATTGTTGTTGTGGCGGTTCTTGCTTTGCTGGGAATTTGTGTCGTTGTTGCAAGAAAACAGGCTGGTGCAAATCAGAATGCGGGCGGAATGAGGCGAGGACGAGGCGGAAATTCTGTCGTTTCTGTCAAAACTCAGATTCTTGAAGAAACTGTTCTGCACGGATATATTTCAACGAACGGCGAGATTGAAAGCCAGAACTCGGTAAATGTTTTCCCGGATGTTTCGGGCAAAGTTATGGAAACGAATGTAATGCTTGGTTCTCCAGTGAAGCGCGGGGATATTATTGCTTACATTGATCCGAGCGCGCCTGGTCAGTATTACAAAAAAAGTCCGGTTTATGCTCCGATTTCTGGAAGCATCATTTCAACTCCTCTCAAAAACGGTACTACAGTCTCAACAAATACGACGATTGCGATTATCGGAGACATTACGAATTTGCAGGTGAGCGCGAATATTCCTGAGCGGTTCTTTGCGGTTTTAAAACCTGGTCTCAAGGCAGATATTTCGGTTGAGGCTTATCCTGGCGTTATTTTTAAGGCGACTGTCACGAGAGTTAGCCCGGTCGTTGACACTGTAAGCCGCACAAAGGAAGTTCTCCTTCATTTTGATACGAAAGATGAGCGCGTTAATGCAGGAATGTTCGGAAAGGTCAAACTTTTTACGGAAGATTACACCGGAGCAGTAGTTATGCCAAAAGACTCGCTTGTTCAGAACGGAGACAGCTATTTTGCATACGTTGTGAACGAGGATTCAACTGTTTCAAAACGTGAAGTTACGCTCGGAAATACAGTTGATGGAATCGTTCAGATTTTGACTGGCGTAAAAGCGGGTGAAAAAGTTGTAGTTCAGGGACAGACTTCTCTCGGCGACGGTTCAAAAATTCAGGACATTGGCAACAAGGCTGAAAGTGCGAAGCCAGAGAAAAAGGAATAGTTTATGAGCATATCTAAAAAAACGCTTGATCATCCTGTGCTCACGCTGATTGTCTTTGTTCTTCTCCTGATTATGGGATTGTTCACGCTCAAAAATGTAGCAATCAGTTTGATGCCGGATGTTGAGAATCCTTACATCACGGTGCGAACTTCATACACGAACGCAGGACCGGAATCTGTCGAAAAAGCCGTAACTAAGGTGCTTGAAGGACAGCTCGTTTCGGTGAGCGGACTCAAAAATCTTACTTCGACTTCTTCAGCAGGTTCTTCTTCAATTTCTCTTGAATTCAATTACGGAACCGATTTGGACTCTGCGACCAACGACGTGCGCGACAAAATCAGCCGCGTAACAAGGAATCTGCCGGATGAGGCGGGCACACCGACGATTTTTAAGATGGACTCGGATTCCATGCCGATTATGCGAATTGCGGTGCGCGGAAACCGTTCCAATGATGACTTGAAGCAGATCGCCGAAGACCAGATTGTCGATTTGTTTGAGCAAGTAGACGGCATTGCGGAAGCCAGCGTTTCAGGCGGACGGCAGAAAATCGTGCGCGTTGACATTTCCCAGAACAGGCTTGCGGCTTACGGCCTCACCATGGCAGGCGTTTATTCGGCTCTGGGCAAGCAGAATCTTGAGCTTGGCGGCGGAAAAATCACAGAGGGAACCCACGACTACACAATCCGAACTACAGGCGAATTTGCCAGCATCGATGAAGTAAACAATACGATTATCACGACCTTGAACGGCTACGGAGTCAAGCTCAGCGACATCGGTACGGCTTACATGGGCTACAAGGACAAGTCCAGCGAAGTTTACATCAACGGTCAGCAGGGCGTTTACGTGAGCATCACAAAGCAGTCGGGCAAAAATACCGTTACTGTTGCAAAGGCGGCCCGGGAAAAGCTTGCTGAAATCCAGGAAATCTTGCCGAGCGACATCCGCCTTGAGATAATCCGCGACTCTTCCACATCAATCAACGATACAATCAACACTCTGATTGAGTCCGCTTATACAGGCCTCTTGCTTGCGGTCATAATTCTCTTCCTCTTTTTGAAGTCGGGCAAGTCAACGATGATTATTGCGATTTCGATTCCACTTTCCATCGTTATTACCCTTTTGTGCATGAATTTTGCGGGAATCACGCTCAATATGATGACTTTGACAGGACTCATTCTGGGTGTCGGTATGATTGTCGATGCCTCAATCGTTATGATTGAGAATATCTACGTTTACAGGACTCGCGGCGCACAGCCAAAGGTCGCGGCGGTTCTCGGCTCTCAGGAAATGGTCATGTCGGTTGTTTCGGGCAATCTCACGACAATCTGCGTATTTATTCCGTTTCTTTTCTTTATGAAAAATCTGGGAATGATGGGGCAGATGTTCAAGGGAATCATTTTTACGGTCGTAATTGCGCTGGTTTCTTCGCTTTTCGTAGCGATTTTCCTTGTTCCTGTTCTTGCGGGCAAATTCTTTCCGCTCACAAACCGTAAGGAAAAACCGGTGACTTTCAAGCCACTCAAAAAATTCTATGAATTGCTCGAAATCCCGCTCGTGAAGCTGACTGGAGTTTACAGAAAAGCACTTAATTCTGCACTTTCACACAGGCTTGTTACTTGTATTGTCTGCGTGAGCGTTCTTTTAATGGCCTTTGTTTTTATTCCAACCTTGCGAATTCAGATGATGACCGGCGGCAGCGACGATAGCGTTACATTGAACCTTACGATGCCGATTGGAACGACTTTGAGCGAAACTACGGCTGTAATCAAGTCATTTGAAAAAATCTGTGAGGAAGAAATCAAGGGCTACACAACTCTGATTACTTCGATTGGAACCGGATGGGGCTCAAGTTCATCGTACAAGGCTTCGATTCAGATTAACTTGCCGAGCACAGAGGAGCAGATTGATACGAGCGAGACGATTCAGCAGAAACTCCGCGCACATTTCGGTGATTTCACTGATGCCCGATTCTCATTCTCGCAGGGATTTATGAGGCAGATGACAGGTGCTTCCTTCAAGCTGAAAATCCGCTCGGATGACCTGGATGCGGCTCTCAAAGTTGCTTCGCAGGTTCGTGACGTAATGGATTCAATTCCTGATGTCGGAGAAGTGTCGATAGATACTGAGGAAGGTTTGCCTGAAGTTGAGATTGAAATTGACCGCCAGCGAGCATATTCGTTCGGCGTTGACGTTACAACCGTCGCAAGGGAAATCAATTATGCAATTAACGGTGTTACGGCAACGACTTACCGCCAGGACGGAAAGGAATACAGCATGGTTCTTCTTTATCAGCCGGGCGACAGAAAGAGCGTCTCAGATTTGGAGCAGATTTATGTGAACGGAAGCAAAGGCAAGGTCAGCGTGGCCAATTTTGCGAAAGTCGTCAAAGGTTTGGGGCCAGTTTCGATCCGCCGTGCAAATCAAACACGAGTTGTCACCGTGAGCGCGGACAACAACGGTAAGCGAAATGACTACGAGGTTGAAGATGACATCAAAGCCGGTATCGCAAGCACATTCATCGTCCCGGACGGCGTAACAATTTCTTATGAAGGCAACTGGAAGGACACACAGGAGCAGGGCCAGGTTTACGGACTTATCATTTTGATGGCAATCCTGCTCGTATTCGGCGTAATGGCCGGAACTTACGAAAGTTTTAAGGCTCCGTTCATCAACCTGATGACAATTCCATTCCTGATTATCGGCGTTGTGTTCGTTTACAAACTCACGGGTCAGGCATTCAGCATGATGAGTGCAGTCGGCCTGATTATGCTCGTCGGAATCGTCGTAAACAACGGAATCATCCTCGTTGATTACACGAATCTTTTGATTGACCGTGGCTACAAAATGAAAGAAGCCTGCCTGGAAGCCGGTGCAAGCCGTTTGCGCCCGGTTTTGATGACAACGCTCACCACGATTTTGGGCATGGTTCCGATGTGTTTTGCCACGACAGGCAGCGCAGGCATGGTTCAGCCAATCGGCGTCGCAGTTGTAGGCGGCCTCACAAGCTCCACATTCATCACGCTCTTCTTCATCCCGGTTTTGTACTCGCTCGTGATGAAAGAAAAGAACATACACAAGAGCAGAATCAAGGTGCTTCTGGCGGAGGATAAAAATGACTAGATGTGAAATTATCGCCAACCAGTCCGTACAGGACGAAATTGTCTCTCTCATGGAAGAACATATTCCCGGCGTGCTTTACACGATTATTCCGACAGTCGTGGGGCGGGGCAAAAATTCCTACAAAATGGGAAACGGCACCTGGCC
>CACZYY010000013.1 GCA_902785455.1 uncultured Spirochaetaceae bacterium | reverse complement strand
GAAACTGCATCCAGATACATGAGGGCAATTCCGCCTTTCCAGGAACCATAAGTCATTCCGAGACATTTTCTTCCTTTGATTGTGTACTCTACGTTTTTTCCTGTGGCAACATCGGTTACGAATTCTGGGTCGATTCCGCCAAAACCGTAAGCCCAGCCGCCAGCCGTATCAGCTTCCTGACCAGTGTGTGTGTCATAATTTGCCAGATTGTTGCAATACTGACCGGCAATGCTCGGATCATCATCGTCCCAAGTGCGGTCATACCAGGTATAGCGGACAATATTTGACTGTTTGTAAGTGACTCCGAGTTTTTTGAGGATTTCAGCAATTTTTGGATCTTTTGAAGCAGCCTGAGCTGCCGGCCAGAAAGGACCTGTGGGACTTGAAGAAATTGTGAGCGCGATTGCGGCATCCGGGTTTCCGGGAGCACGGCTGTCTGTGATGATTCCGTGGATTAAATAATAGAGTCCGTTCTGCTTGATGACAGTCGGTGCCCATGTCGAAGCCTGAGCCATATTGAAGTGAACCCATTTGAGCCAGTCTTTATCCCATTTTCTCTGGATAGCAGACTTTGAAAGGCTTTCCCAATGGACCAAATCTTCGGATTTTCGGATTTGCAGTCCTTTTTGACCAGCTCCTCCGATTGCAGCATCAGTTGAGTAAACATAGTAAGTTCCATCATCATCTTGAAAAAGTTTAGGGTCGTGGCAATTGAGCGGCCCCCAAATATCCTGAGAACCGTTGAAAGAAGCAGCATTTGCATATTTTGTAAGAACGGCCTTGTCAACATCACTTTTAGCAGCAGAAAGGCCAGAAAGAAGACAGCAGGCAAACGCAGCAACGAAGCCTGTCCGAGCAGCCTTATTCATATCTTTTCCTCCTAAAAAACCTGATACGGTTTAACTTTTCTTGATTCAGTATAACACAGCATTGAAAAGAAAGA
Organism: uncultured Spirochaetaceae bacterium; assembly: GCA_902785455.1. Taxonomy (GTDB): domain Bacteria; phylum Spirochaetota; class Spirochaetia; order Treponematales; family Treponemataceae; genus Treponema_D. The sequence goes on along the minus strand of CACZYY010000013.1, from coordinate 45,129 downwards.
AAGCAAAATTTTTGATAAATATCAACTTTTTTTGGAACAAAAAACGAAACTTTGTGATATAATTGATGTTGATTAATAGCAGTGATATGGCAATTTTTTTGCAGTCACGACAACTTTCTACTCAGGAGAAAATATGAAAAAAAATATATCGAAATTTACGATTCTTCCATTTTTAGGACTTATCCCATTTTTTTACGCCTGCGCTTCAACTCCGGCAAATTTAAGGGATTATTCGCCCGTAGCCGTTATGACAGTATACTCAAATCCGTCAGTTCCATGGTTTGACGAAAAATCAAAAACTGAATCTGTAGAAGACGGAATCCTTAGCGGTGCAATAAACAGGCTCATAAACAAAAAAAATCCTGAAACAGAAAAAGAAGCCGTTCAGGAGAGAATTGATTATGCAGGTCAGCTTCTTTCTGCCAGAATACGGGATTTTGGCATGGAGGCAATCACTCCAGAAAGCAATCCTGATTGCAGCGCTTACAAAAACGCAGGAAAGACCTTTTCAGATTATCTGGGAAATACAGTTCCGGCAGCAGGTTACGAAGCAATAGCAAGCTCAAACGGTAAAATGAACAGAATGATTTGCAAGGAAACTGGTGCAAAAAGCGTCATCTACGTGAATTTCAGGTTTCAGAAAGTCATGGTAAAAGACGGAGTGCGAAACACGGGTGTTGCTCCAAGAGTGGCTATGACAGTTTTCGCAACTGATAACACGGGCAAAAAAATCATTTCAAAAGAATACAGCGCAATTTCAGAGGATTACACGGACTTAATCAAATCTTCCGAATGGGACAAAGAAAAAGTCGTTTCACAATTCCCTGCCCTCTCAGACAAAGTAATCACTCAATTTCTGTCTGAATTCTCAGTTTCAGAGTCCGGGGAAACAAACCTGCAAGGATTCACACCCACAGAAATCAAAATAAAAAGCCCTGCAAAAAATCAGCAGGAAGACGCCGTTCTGACCGAAAAAAAGGCTACTGCAAAAAAATTGCTGGAACACGGCATGACTCCTGAAGAAGCAGCTGAAATTACCGGTCTTTCTATAGAAGAAGTTGAATCCTTAAAAGAATAAAAAAAAGTCTGCCTGTAAAAAAGGAGGGAAACAGGCAGACAATTTTTTGTTTTATGGATATTCCTAAATCTTTTCGAAATATCCTTATAACCTTTATTGAACCACAGCGGAGCTTTTCTTGCCCCAATATGATTTTTTCAAAGTCTTTTGAGTTCCGGCGTAAACAATGGTCGGTTTTCTTGGACTTGATTCCCAATCAAGCTCACGCTCAACTTTCACGCTTACGCTCGTTTCTGAATTTGGAGTAAATGTAAGCACCTGAGAAGCAGAGTCAAAAGACCACTTGCCGTTTAAATCTCCGCTCATTGTGTGATTGGAAGAAATGACCAGATTAATAGCCTCGTCCATTTTTCCATAATTATAACCGAGATCAATATGCTGCCAGCTTCCCACAAGTTCTTCTTCTTTAACATCAGTCATGTAAGATTGTGGAAGCACACCATAACGCTCTGGAAGAACCATCGGCCATAAATCCGGATTTCCACCTGTCGGCGACCAGACGATTTTACGCACTCCGCCCATCATCACGGCATTTGAAGCATTTATTCCGGACACATCTTTCGGCAAACGCTGCTGGCTCATGTAATACCAGTCCCCGCCATCATTGAAAACAGCGCAGTGACTGATTCCCACCCAGCCATAGCAGGAACCAAGACCGTTGTCCCTGTCGTTGAATTTGTAAGGATGGGTCACAATAGGAAAAATATTCACGCTTGCATTTCGCTTGCCGTCCACATCGTTTGTCATCTCAGAGCCATCAAGTGCATAATATGGCCCCTGAATTTTTTCAGAGCGGACAACCCGCGTCTGATAAGGAACGTCGAGGCCATCATTTGCAAAGAAAAGCCAGTAAAAGCCGTTATATTTTACAAGTTCCGGCCCTTCCGATGGTTGCCAGCGGCTTGTTCCACGACTGAAAATTCGTGTTCCATATCCCTGAGAAATAAGTTCCTCAGGTTTAGGATTTTCCTTCGTTCCGTTTGCTGCCCACGGGAAACCCATTTCAAAATCGCCGGTAACATTTCCAGAAAGACAATCACCTCCGTCAACAGCAGCAACTTTTCCAGTCTCAGGATTGATTCTCACCAGTGCAAAACCACTGTGCCAACTTCCATAAACCAGCCAGTGACTCCCGTCTTCATCAATAAAATAACTCGGATCAATCGCATTGAAATAAAAATATGCATCATTCCAGCTGCTTGCCGAAGAACGTTCATAGCCATCTTTACCTTTGTCGCTCGAAGAACAGACCACAAAGCCCTTGTCTTCCCATGCAGAGGCCCCGCCATTAGGATTCGTGCTTTCTGCCACGCCGATAAATGCACGTTCTGTCCAGCTTCCGTCAAATGCTGATGATGCCTTTGCCCCACTCCTGATGTAATTATCAACGACTATGCTGTAATAAATTCTCACCTTTTTGACGCCGCCTGCTTCAACAACACGCGCGCAAGGTGCCCAATAGCCAAAAGAAATATCCGCCTTATTAATAGAAGGAAGCTGCTGTTCAGAGCGATATTCATTCAGTTTCGTGACAACCCAATCTGGAGCTTCGTCCATAATTCCAGGAACCCATTCCCAGTCAAGAAGATTTTTTGAACGCTTTCCCTGAAAATGATGACCTCCTTTCGTAAAACTGTCGTGTGCATTACCATAAGAAGCATCCGTTCCAAACATATACCAATAGCCGTCAGTCCATTTAAAAACTGTCGGATCATGGGTGTTTGCAAGATTCCATCTGTTTTTATTTGCCCAGCTTGAATAACCAGTGTAATTGTCATTGTAAGAAGGTGCAGTGTAGCCCGGAATTACAGTTTCTTGTTCTTCGGGCTGAATTATCGGTTCTCCCTTTTCAGTCACTTCCCCGGAACAAGCCAAAAAGAAGGAAAAAATAGGGAGTGCCAGTGAAAGACCAGCAAATTTTATGTGTTTCTTCATATTGATTTCAAATTAGCTAATGATTACATGAAAATCGGATTTCCATTTTCATCGTATTTAATTCTTTTTACCCAGGTATGGCGGTTCGGATCATAAAGCGCAAAATCCAAATCAACCTCCGCATAAGGCCGGGCATGATAAATCAAATAGTCTTCTTTTCCGTCACGGCTCGTTGTAAAGCTGTTGTGTCCAGGGCCGAAGACTCCTTTTTTCTCGTCCGTTACAAGAACTGGCTCCCTGCTTTTTTCCCAGGATTTCGGGTCAAGCAAATCAGCACCATCTTTTGCAACAAGAAGACCCATACAATAAGTAGCGTCTGTTGCACTGGCACTGTATGTTATGAAAATCTTTCCATTGCGCTGTAAAACAGCCGGACCTTCATTCACTCTGAATCCCCTGCATTCCCAGTCAAATTCCGGGACCGAAAGCATAGTTTGAGGAAGACAAAGCTTGGTCGGACTTTCCATTTTGGCGATGAACAGGCCTGAATTTTCCTTGCGTTCCTGTCTTTTCTGCGCCCAGACCGCATAATGTTCCCCGCGATTTTCAAAAACGGTGCAGTCAAGCATAAAGCTGTCCCATTCTGACTCCAGCATTCCTTTTTCTTCCCAAATTCCACAGAAAGGGTCAGAATTTGAATTTTCCAAAACCCATGTACGAATCCACCATGGGTCCTCTGCCCTGCCAGCTGCAAAATAGATATACCATTTGCCGTTGATAAAGTGCAGTTCTGGTGCCCAAATGTGCCAGCTCATAGGCCCGCTTGAATGTTTGCGCCAAATTACGAGTGGTTCGGCATCTGCCAATCCCTTTACGCTCCATGACCTGCGAAGTTCAATTCTGTCATATTCTGGAGTGCTCGCCGTGAAGTAATAATAGCCATCTTTGTGAAAATAAACATAAGGGTCGGCCCTCTGCAAAATGAGAGGTTTTCTTTCATTTTCTTCGGTGATGTCGGTTATATTCATATTATACCTGTAATTTTGGTCAATTTAAAAAATCGGGCTGCCTTAAACAACAGCCCTTTATTGTTTTTTGCTCAGATTTTATTCAGCGTCCGGAGCCGTAACGCCATTGTAGATTGCGGCAACTTCACCAGCTGAAACAGCACGGTTAAGAACAAGGACTTCATCCATGACACCATGGAAAAGAGGATCCGGCCAGTTTGAGGCACCAACATAGATGCCCTGAACATTTGCGGCGATGTCAGACGGAGTTATGCGGCAAGGAATTCTCTGCTCGAGTTTTCCGTTGATGTAAAGTTTTGCCACGCTTCCATCAATCGTTGCAACAAGATGAGTCCATTCACCAATTTTTGGCAATGCTGAAAGAACAGAAACCGCACCTTTGGCACCGATAACGTCCATTCGCAAGAGTTTTGTTTCCCAGTCCATACCGATCCACAAATCTTCTTTCTGATTTCCGATGTCGATTACACGCGCCCATGTTTTCCAAGACTCAGGATTGAGCCAGGCCGAGAAAGTGAATCCCTCACCATCAAGAACAGATGGATCAAGAGTGATGTACTCATCCTGTCCGTTAAAGAAAAGTCCCTTTCCGTTGTGGCCTTCGTCAAGTTCCGAGCCGTCGAGGGCTGCCGTGTAAACCGAAATTCCGTTTCCAGAATGATCTATTACTTCCTGACTTTCGTTGATTTCTTCTTCAAAAGTGTAATAACCAACAACACCGTCACCTTCCGTAATAGTGTATTTTCCGCCAGCCCCACCAGCAGCACCAGATGTTGAGCCACAGCCAGTGAATGAAAGGGCTGCACAAAAAGCCAGTGTACTAAAAATAATTTTTTTCATGGAATAAACCTCCTTTTTTATGCGTAACGGAGCTTTTCATATATCCAGTTTTATTGATATATAACAGTTTTTCTCGTTACTGTTAAAATATTAAGGCAGTATCAGCTATATGTCAACAATATTTTCCATATTTTTTGATATATATCTAATTTTTCTGATACACTCCTTCAATATGAATAAGCTCCGCTCGCTTCCGCGGTTCAAGCTTAGCTTGAACCGAGTCACCTCGTGAGTTTTTTTGCCTATCGGCGAATGCCGCTCGCTTCCGCGGTTCAAGCCTAGCTTGAACCGAGACTCGCTAAAAACTTGCCTCGTGAGTTTTTTTGCCTATCGGCGAACGCCGCTCGCTTCCGCGGTTCAAGCACAGCTTGAACCGAGACTCGCTAAAAACTTGCCTCGCAAGTTTTTACGGTAGCTATGCTACCGCCGCTCGCTACCACCAGAATACAAGTCCTACCGGGATTCGCCAGGCGAATTCTTCCAGGACGTTGCTGGTTTTCAGGTGCTTGTACTGGAGTTCGAGGCCCAGCTTGGCGTTGCCGTTGGCGAAGTTTTTCTGGATGTACGGGAAGCCGTAGATGCTGTAGTAGCGGCCTGCGTGTCCGCGGGCGGTTGACGGTTCTCCATCCAGATTCATGAAGTTTCCGTCAAAGGTAACGAGGTCTGTACAGAAGGCATCGTAGTATTTTGCAATGCTGTCCTTGTCCATTCCGTTGCCGTAACCGTTGGCATCCTGACCATACATGAACTGAGAATTGAAGCCAAAGACGAATGAAGTTCCTGGAATCGGATGTGTCGCACTTATTCCCAGAACATTATAAATCGCCGTCTCATTGATTCTGATATAGTGAGGCGCATAGTAAGCAAAGCGATCTTCAAAAGCAAATTCCCAACCCGGAACCAGCTGAGTAAACTTGGCAGAAATCTGTGCGATATGCGCGGTAACAGTTTTTGACCAGTCCTCGCCACTCTGAAGGTTTGAACCACTTTCTTCGGCCTTTCGCCAGCGCAAATCATAGCTCATGTTCATCATGAAACCATAGAAGAGACTTGGCATATCCACCTGCAAGAAAGCTTCACCAAAACGACTTTTTGTAAACTCATCATCAAAACCCGCACCGTTGGTGTAATAGGTATTTGGACGAATTCCGCCGTTAAAAGTCACATTGTACAAAAGCCATCTGTACTGAGCCATAACTTTGACAGCCTTTGCCAGATGACTCCAGTCGTTGAACTTTTCATAAGAATTCGTAAAAGGTGCTACTGGAAGACCAGCAATCATCTTGAATCCCTTGATTGAAGAAGGCAAAAATTCCACTCCACTAAATGCAGAGTCAGAAGCGTCGCCTCGCATTGCAAGATTGTCTATTTTCTGTCCGCCCAGAACATATCCCGGGAAAATATAGCCTGCGTTAAAGCCGTTTGCAGCAAAATCGCCGGTATAAAATCGGAACTGATCGTCAAGAAAGTGCGTGCAAAGCCACATTTGTCCAATCGGAGTAGAAGTATCATCCTTATCCGCATTGAAATAATTGGTCTTATCCTGACTGTTGAACTTGGTGCGATCCATGTATTCCGGAACATCAGCGTACCACGGGCCTACACCAGAACCAATCCAAACGTTTGTATGAAAATCTACGTTCGGTGCAGTTGCATCAAGATTCAGAAAGTGAATACCGTTCTGAACAGGTCCGAATTCAGAAGCAACTTCCGTGTGCTCCCATTTTTCTTCTGTCGGATATTTATGGAAAACCTGAGTGGCGGCAGTGCTCGTATAATCAACATAGCCGCCGATATGAATTTGCTGCGCAAACAATGCAGAGCCCGCACCGAGGACGGCAGCACCAATCAAAAGTTTCTGTAATTTCATCAGTTTGCCTCCTCATCTTTGAATTCCCAGAAATCCCAAATCAAATCATTTCCTTTACGGGTAATGGTGAAAATGAATTTCCTTCCCATAGAGACATTTCTTGTGCTTCCTGCAAAGCTTTTTGTATATGTAGCTTCAAGAGGATCATCACCCCAAGCATTTCCATCACCTGGATTGTACCACCACCAGCCAGTATCATTGTGACAATGGAAGGCTAAGGCAGCAGTTCCCTCAGTTATACATCGCATCTCAAGAACGACAGTTTCTCCTTCAAGAATCGATGTGGCAGAAGAATCAACCCGATTATCCCACCAGGCCTCAGCACCTTTTATAGTTTCATCAACTACAACGGAATCGCCTTTAGTAACACGCAACGTCCATGTACCGTACATCGGTGAGATTCCGACAACAAGATTGTCATCCCACTTTTCAGAACTTGTAACACCAGCGTCATACTTGATTTTTGTCTTATATTCCACCTTGTCGCCTTCCGGCACTTCCAAGTCACAGCCTGCCAAAGCAAGCATAGTCAATGCAGCGATGGCAGAGCAAAATAATTTAAATTTTTTCATCACTCATGCCTCCTGTAGACTTAGAACTCAAATTTCACGCCAACCGGGATTCGGTAAGCAAGACAAGTGTTTGAATAGTCACTTGTAAATGCTCTTGTATAGGCAAGTTCAGCAGCAACTGTCAGGTCGCCGTTTGCAAAATTGTATTTAAAGTAAGGCTTTGCATAAGCTCCCATGTATTTTGTCGCATCTCCGCCTTTTGCCGAAGCACTTGCCATTTCGTTCAATGTCAAAGCTAAATCTTTGTTTGAAGCATAGGCTCCATTATTGATTTTGATGTCACCGTCACTGTTTGCAACAAAACTCTTTCCCATCGCATCGCTTGCAAAAATTCCTGCAAGATTGAATCCAAGACTGCACTGCGTTCCGGCAACAGCATATTCACCATTTACAGCAAACACATTATATAGAAGCTTTTCATCGCTTGTGATGTAATCATCCCCTGCATAGAAAAGTCGGTCTTCAACTCCGAGAGTAAACTGTTCCGTAAGATTCATCTGTCCAGAAATTCCGACAGTGTGCGCATATGCCTTGTGCTCTTTTGTAGTTCCACGAATCGTTGCATATTCAGCATCCCGATAACGAATGTCATAGCTCACGACAAGGTTGAGCATATCAGCAAGATTTGGAAGGAGAGCCTGAACATAACCTTCACCGAACATGCTCTTTGTGAATGCTGTTTTTTCATTGAAAGTTGTTGAACCGCTGTCATCAGTAGCAATAGCCTTAGCTCCACGATCTACACCATCGTAATATGTACCAGGACGGAATCCTGCATTGATTGTCATGTCGTTGGCAAACTGATAGCTGGCAGCAAGCTTGACTTTCTTGCCAAGATTTTTCCACTGATTGCCTTCCCAGTCAGCCTGAATTCCATTTCCTCGAATCGGAAGAATCGGGAATCCAGCAAAGAATTTTAGCCCGCTGATTCGCTGAGGAATAAATTCAAGACCGGTGAGATATGGGCCATAATCCTTATCAGAAAGATTTGTGATGTACTGCTCGCCAAGAACAGCACCATTCGCAATGTATCCAGCGTTGAATTTCTCGAATTTTCCGGTATAAAGCTGAACCTGATCATTGAAGAATCCGACTTTCATGTTACCCTGATAGAAAGGAGTTCCTTTTCCACCGTCAGAGTAGTCGATGTATTCTTCATCACCACCGTCAGCATTGAAATAAAGCCCGAGGTTGAATTCAAAACTCTGAGCACGCACAGAAACGTCCACAGTCATGTTTCCGTCCGGATCATAGCCTGCAGACGGCTCAGTATTTGTCTTTTCTCCATCATTATTGTAGCGAGCCTGAGACAAGCCCCAAGTTGTGTAATCAATTCCTGAATGGAACGTTACCGTCTGTGCAAAAGCGCCAGAACCCACAGCAAGGGCAGCAACGCCAAGCATGAATCTGTTAAATTTCATAGTGTTTTTTCTCCTTTAAATTTTTTATTTACTTCAAGACAACCAAATATGAGCCATCAACATTAAGATGCCAGGTCAATGATTCAGATTCACAGCCAGAGAAAGAATAAACCTGTACCCAGTCAGCCACATCCGCACTTGTTGCCTTAAAAGTTATTGTTCCGTCTTTGTACGAAACTTCAAGTTTAACAGTTGCTCCATTAATTGCTGTTAACCAGGCTGCCCAATCAGAAGGAAGACTTGTGCCCGTTGTAACAACATTATCATAAGAAAATTCTCGGCTTGCAGACTCTCCGTAATTCCAGCCGTAATTATCAGCACGCAGTGTTACTCCGCAAACTGCTGAATCCGCATTGAACATTTCAATAAGAAAATTATTCCAGTTATTCTCACAAGAACCATAATTCTTGAAATACACAGTCTGTGTCTCACCTTTCGCAATTGTGTAGTTTTTTCCCGCATTCCAAGATGTTTTACAATCCTCAGTTCCCACTACATAATCTTTCTCTGTTGGAATACTGTTTTCACTCTGTGAAGTATTTGTAGATGGGGCTGTTGTCGAAGAAGTAAACGCGCCTTCTGCCGTGTAGGCAAGTTTTCCGTTTACCGTTTCCGCAATTTTTACGCCAGTGTCCGTGTATTCAACTTTAACTACAACCGTATCAGAAGCTGTAAGAGCTTTTCCTGCAGTCTCATAAGTAAATTCATTTGAATAAGTTCCACCGACTGTAGCACCACCTTCTGACCAAAGTCCAGCCTTAAATCCAGCATCAACTGATTTATTGAGCCAGTTATCACCACGAATAAAATTACCTTTTGCATCAGAAACGTCTGCATTGTCATAAACAGCAAGGGCCCATGTATTCCATGCATCTTTACCAGCTTCAGTCTGTGCAAATGAGAAAGAAACCGAAGAACCTTTCTTGACCTGGACAGTTTCGAATTCAGAAATTGCATTCCATGCACTTGGCTTTAAAGTTGAATTCTTGATGGTTTGTTCTGTATCACCAACTTTTACACTTGTCAGGTTGAATGTATTTTCTCCGCCCAATCCGACATAAATAACTGGCAAGGAAGCATCTGTTCCACTTTCCTCACCAGCAGCAGAACCGCCTCCTCCACCTTTCACAGCAAGCCTAGAATCCTCATCATCAAGTTTCATGTCACAAGCCATAAAACTGAATGCCGCAAGAAGAATCGCAGTTTTTCCTAATAACTTCACGATTTTCATACTTTTTCCTCCATTTTGCCCATCGGTACATACGGATTTACCCGTATATCCACTTTTATTGATATATACCGACTTTTCTCGGTAACGATATTATCCTAAGCCAGCTTTTCCCACCTGTCAACAAAAAAATTCACTTTTTTTGATATATATCAATTTTTTATGATATTTTTCTTGACAGTTGATTTTTTTTGACCCATTATGAATTTCATAACACACAAACAAGGGGCGTTGCTTGCGTGCAACATCACTAACACGAAGTTCATAAAGGAGACATTTCATGACAAAAAGCAGAAAAATTTTGGCTGCCCTTCTGTCAGCAGGGCTTTCATTGCCTTGTCTTGCAGGGGAAGCAGGAATAACAGCAGATTTTGGCGAAACACAGAGTCCGGTAAGCAAAAATCTGTTCGGAATATTTTATGAAGACATAAATTACGCGGCGGATGGAGGCCTGTACGGCGAGATGGTTCAAAATCGCTCTTTTGAATTTGGAGCAAGTAACAACAGCGCGACCACCGGCTGGAAAGATAAAGTCAATATCAAAGGCGGAAAATCTTCAAGCAGGTTAAAGGCAAGCAATAAAGGCGGATTAAATGCAAACAACCCGACTTTCGCAACCTTCACTGCAAAAGAAGCAGGAGACGGATTCTACAACAAGGGCTACAAAGGCATGTATTTTGAAGCCGGAAAAACTTATCCTGGTTCAGTCTGGCTCCGTTCAGCTGATGCGAGCATTCAGAGCATGACAGTCACAATCGGTGCCGATGATTCCGAAGCAAAAACCGCATCAACTAAAATCACCGGTATCACTTCCGAATGGAAAAAATACGAATTTTCTCTCACAGCAGCCGCAAGTATATTCAACGGAAAAATCTCGCTCTACGCTGACCAGGCAGGAAAAATTGACGTCGATTTCGTCTCGCTCTTCATGGCAGACATTTACAAGAACGAGCCGAACGGCCTCCGAAAAGACTTGGCTCAGATGCTTGAAGACATGCACCCCGCATTTATTCGCTTTCCGGGCGGCTGCATCGTTCACGGTCACTTCCTCAACGACCGCTACCAGTGGAAGAACACAATCGGACCTGTCGAGGAACGAAAAGAAACTCCGAACTTCTGGGGCGGAAACATTCCTTACCAGCAGTCTTACGGAATCGGCTTCTACGAATATTTCCGCCTCTGCGAAGACTTGAACGCCGAGCCGATTCCTGTTTTGAGCGTCGGAATGAGCCATGACGGTGAAAAATCAAGTGATTACAAGTGGTATGCTCAGGACGCTCTGGATATGATTGAGTGGGCGACAGGAGATGCTTCAAGCAAATGGGGCAAAATCCGTGCAGAAGCAGGACACCCGGAGCCGTTCATGCTCAACTATATTGGCATCGGAAACGAAGATTGCGGCGGAGATTATCTCGACCGATTCAAATTCATCTCGTCTGCAATCAAAAAGAAGTACCCGAACATCAAGACAATCATTTCATCAGGATTTACCTACAATGACGTGAATTTCCACAACGCATGGAATCAGGTAAAAGCCTGGGAAAAAGGAAAAAAGACAAGAAATTTGACGGATTTGGTCGATGAGCACTATTACAACCCATATACCTGGTTCCTCACAAACGGAAACCGCTATGATGACCAGAAATTCTATCCGCGAGGTGAAGATCAGCCAAAAGTTTTCATCGGTGAATACGCTTCATGGGTTGATGGCCGAAGAAACAGCCTTTTCGCAGCCATTACCGAAGCCGCTTACATGACAGGCATCGAACGCAACGGTGACATTGTTGAAATCGCAAGCTACGCTCCTCTTTTCGCACGTGACGGATTCGTTCAGTGGCAGCCGGACGCAATCTGGTTCGACAACAGTCAGGTTTATGGAACTCCAAATTATTACGTCCAGCAGATGTTCATGAACCACAAGAGCGACTACACGATAAAAACAAACGTAACCCAGCCTGTCATGGAAAACTCGAAGAAAAAAGGAATCGAAGGCACAGTCGGAATCGGCTCATGGGCAACTTCTGCAAACTTCAAGGACATCAAAGTGACTAACAAGGACACAGGCAAAGTCGTTTACAGCTCAAAAGATGCGAAAGACACAGGTGCATTCAGCGAGGCAACTCAGCGCGGTGAATGGGAAGCCGCAAAAGGCGTTTTCACACAAAAATCAATGGCAACTCCGGCATTCATGGCACTCGACAACGAAAGTGAAATCGAAGGAATGCAGAATTATACCCTTGAACTTCAGGCACAAAAAACTGGCGGAGCAGAAGGATTCCTCATCAGTTTTGGCGTAAAAGGCGAAAATCTTTACTGGTGGAACATGGGCGGCTGGGGAAACACTCAGAGTTGTGTGGAAAAAGGCTCTCTCGGCGGTCGAAGCATCATCGGCGACTCAAAGCCAATGAACCTTTCAAACGGAAAATGGTACAAAATCAAGATTGAAGTTACCGGCGAAACTTACAGGTGCTATCTCGACGGAAAACTCATTCATGAATTCACTGACGTGCAGAATTTCGACCCGCTCTACGCTCATGTCGGACGCACAGAAAGCGGAAAAGTCATCATCAAGATTGTAAACGTGACTGAAGAAGCTCAGAATGTTAAAATTTCTCTCAAAAATGCCCCGGCTCTCTCGCAAAACGCAAGAGTCACTGTGATTTCAGGCGGAGCAGACGACGAGAACAGTTTCCGGGTTCCAAAGCAAGTCGCACCTGCAAGCGAAACATTCAGCGGTGTTTCTTCGGATTTTACATATCCGGCAAAGCCCTGCTCACTCACGATTCTTGAAATAGACGCAAAATAAGCCACAGTGCCCCATGGATACAGCCTAATTTAGCAATAAAATATCAAAAATGATAATTTTTTGCTATACTGTATCAATAAAAGCTGATATACTTTAAGGTAAACCGATGGTTTTGTCTGTTGAGGCAATTTCATCGGGTGTATATCAACTTTAAAAAGGTATCTCCTATGGAAACTGAAAATTCTGTTCTTATCATCAAACCTTTAGAGGATATAAAAAAATTAAAAGCATTGGCTTCCGAGCCTCGAATTCAGATTCTTGCACTCATTAAAGAAAAGCCTTTGAACATCAATGAAATCTCGGAACTTCTTGATTTTCCTCAGTCTACGGTAGCCACTCACATCTCTATTCTCGAAGAAGCTGGCCTCATCGTAACACAGAATATAAAAGCACGAAAAGGCACTCAAAAAATCTGTTCTCCATCCTTCCATGAACTTCTGATTCAATTCTCTGACACAAAAAATCCAGAAGACGACTGCACGGAAATTGAAATGCCGCTCGGAATTTTCACGGACTGTCAGGTTACTGCCCCATGCGGACTTTGCTCAACCGAAAAAATCATCGGTCAGCTGGACATGCCTAACGCCTTTCTCAATCCTGACCGCATGAAAGCCGGCCTCCTCTGGTGCAATTCCGGTGAAGTAGAATATAAATTCCCCAACAACACCATGTACGACAAGCGGGAACTTTCAAAACTCGAAGTCAGTGCAGAACTTTCTTCAGAAACCCCAGGAACCAACCCGGACTGGCCAAGTGACATCACAATCTGGATTAACAGAATTGAAATCGGCACATGGACTTGTCCTGGCGACTACGGCGACAAGCGGGGCAAATACACTCCGTCATGGTGGAAGCTCGAAGGCAGCCAGTACGGTCTCCTCAAACATTTTTCAATTACAAACGAAGGAAGTTTCGTTGACGGCGAAAAGCTTTCCGACGTTACGATTGCAGATTTAAAGCTTCCTGAGCATCATTCAATCAGGGTAAAATTCGGCGTAAAAGAAAATGCCGAACATCTTGGAGGAATGAACATCTTCGGCAAGGGCTTCGGCAATTACGATCAGGGCATCATTCTCAGAGCTTATTACGGTCAAAAGAAATAAATAATTACAAGGTTGTCTGTTTTCGGGCAACCTTTTTTTATTCAATTATGGAAAGATTCAGAATATTATGCTACAATATTCGATTGAAAAAATAGGAGCAGCAATGAGCAACAAAATCATTCTTAAAGCAGAAGATTTGGACGGTTATCTCACAAACGAAGATAACGAGGATCTTGCCCGCCTTGATTCAATGTTTAAGGAGACGATGAAGTCATTCGATCCTGTCAACAAAGAAAAAATCATCGAGGGCTATGACAAAATGGGTCACGAAATGCACGCAATCTGCAAAAAGCATCCGCAGATTAAAGTGTATTCATTCGAGACGGAGCAGCAGGCACAGGCCGAAGCAAGCCGCGTAATTTCCAAACTCCGCGACGAAAAAACAGACCATCAGGAATTCATGTATTACAGCCAGCGGGCATACGAAATGCTTTTCCGCATGGCTTACGTCAATCAAAAAACCGACAAAAAAGGTCACATCATTGTTAAAACTCCGGTAACTTTCCCGGTTCAGAACTACGCAGTTCACAAAATCCCAGACATCGATCACAAAATCAACAACACTGTAATGTGTGTTATGCTCCGTGGCGCACTTTTGCCGAGCATGATTGTCTCAAAGGAAATCGAAGAATTCTCTTCAAAATCATACCTCACGCCTTTCGCGCTTTTCAAAATCAGCCGCAACGACAGCAAAAACGAGAGCAACATGGAATACATTCTCGATTTGGACAAGTCTTTCTTCAACATCGAGCAGCTTAACGGCAAAGATTTGATTTTCGCCGACCCAATGAACGCAACAGGCGGTTCTCTGGTAACAGTCGTAAAATATCTTCAGGAACAGGGCGTCAAACCAGCTTCAATCGCCTTCTTCAACACAATCTCCACCCTCAAAGGCGCAATCCGTGTCACACGTGCATTGCCAAACCTTACATGCTACACGCTCTGGATGGATCCGGTCATGAACGAAAAAGCTTACATCATGCCAGGCCTTGGCGACGCAGGCGACCGCTTGAACGGCTGTGACACCAAAGAGCACGCACGAAACATCATCCAGCTTCTCGCAGACTACGGTCACAACATCTCAAGCCTGTACCGAAGCCAGATGTTCGAGATTGAAAGAACAGTTTTGGGATAATACAAATTAAGAGACCACAGATTACACAGATAGACACAGATTAAATAATACAAAATCCGTGTTCATCTGCGTTAATCCGTGTCTAATTATAATTAGGAGTTAAAAATGGAATTAGTTTACAACATTAAGGACCGCCCAAGTCTGGGTAAAGTCTTCTTGTTTGCCGTCCAGCAGCTTCTGGCTATCATGGCGGCTACAATCGCCGTTCCTGCAATTGTCGGCAACGGTCTCACAGCTTCTGCAGCTCTTTTCGGCGCAGGCGTCGGCACTTTCATCTACTTGATTTTCACAAAAAGCGCAAGTCCGGTCTTCCTGGGAAGTTCTTTCGCTTTCATCGGCTCAATGTTCTCAGCTTTCGGCGGTGCCGCTTCTGTCACAGTCGGCTACTGGGGCTTGATTATCGGCTCAATGATGGCAGGAATCGTCTACATCATCATCGCCCTTGCGGTCAAATTCTTCGGCGTAAAATGGATTGACAAGCTCATGCCACCAGTCATCATCGGTCCAACCGTCGCAATCATCGGTCTTTCACTCTCAGGCAACGCAATCGGCGACCTCATGAAGTCAAATATCGAAGGCGGAAGCACTTATGTTGCCCTCATCTGCGGTCTTTTCACTCTTTTCGTAACAATGATGTGCTCAACTTACGGTTCAAAAATCGGAAAGCTCATTCCTTTCATCCAGGGAATTCTTGCAGGCTACATTCTTGCGTCAATTTTCGCAATTATCGGGCACGTCACAAACAATCCGAGCCTCATCGTAATCAACTACTCTGCCCTCACCTCGCTTGATTTCTCAAAATTCTCAAGCTTCCTTTCACTTCCAAAGTTCACATTCGCTTTGGGCGGTGTCGAAGGACTCAAAGGCGTTACAGGCACTTACCTTCTCACAATTTTTGCAGCTTACGTTCCTGTTGCATTCGTAGTTTTCGCCGAGCACCTGGCCGACCACAAAAACCTTTCTGCTATCGTTGGCGTCAACCTTCTCGAAAATCCAGGCCTCACACGAACTTTGCTTGGTGACGGCGTTGGCACATTCATCTCAACACTCTTCGGCGGCTGTCCAAACACAACTTACGGCGAGTCAATCGGCTGTGTCGCAATTACCCGCAACGCTTCCACAATCTCAATCTGGGGCTGTGCAATTCTTTGTATTATCTTCAGTTTGATTACACCTCTCGTAGCTTTCCTTGAGACAATTCCAAGCTGCGTAATGGGCGGCGTTTGTGTTGCACTCTACGGCTTCATCGCAGTCTCAGGTCTCAAAATGTTCCAGCAGGTTGATTTGAACAAAAACCGCAACCTCTTCGTAGCGAGCGTAATTCTTATCACAGGTGTCGGCGGCATGGTCGTAAAATTCGGCAAAGTCGAAATCCGAACAGTTGCCTGCGCATTGATTCTCGGAATCATAACAAATCTTCTTCTTTCTCCAAGCGGTAAAAAAGAAGCCTAGATTCTTGAAAATAAATTTAAATGCATTAAAATAGACAGTGAAGGGAGAAAATGTTATGAAAAAAGTAAAAGTCATCGCTTCGATAATGATTTTTTTGAGTTTCGTTTTCTCCAGCTCCATTGTCTTTTTTTTAACAATCAATCAAATCGAAAGTGATTCCAAAAAAAATTTAGTAATCGCAGAGCATGTTTACGATTCAGTTTATAATATGCTCATAAAGCCAATTATGGTCTCAAAGACTATGGCATACGACACTTTCCTTCACGAAAAGCTCAAAATCGAAACCAGCAATTCAGAAAACAAAATGGCAGAAGTCATGTCCGCTTATCTCGGCGAACTAAGGGCCAAACTCAATTATTCTTCCGCCTTTGTTATTTCAAATTCCACAAAAAGATATTACACATCAAACGGAATCGCAAAAGTCGTAAATCCTCAAAAAGTCCCTTACGACATCTGGTACCAGCTTTTCCTCGACACCAAAAAAGAATACGACCTTGACACAGACCGCGACCAATCAAACGAATATCGCTGGACAGTCTTTGTAAACACGCAGGTCAAGGATGAAAACGAAGAATTGCTCGGCGTTTGCGGCGTCGGCGTCATAATGGACGAAATTCAAACGCTTTTTAAAAATCTTGAGCAAGAATTCGACATAAAAATCAATCTGATTGACACCGAAGGACTTGTTCAAGTCGATACAAACCCTGCCAATATTGAAAATGCATACATTTCAGCGGCAATCCAGGACAAAGCTGGCAGCGACACATTCACATACAAGCGTCGAGGCTTCAACGGCGTGCGAATGGTTCGCTTTATGGAAGATTTGGACTGGTATCTCGTTGTCCAGGGCACACTGGAGCATGTAGCATTTGGCGAAAAACTAATTCTTATTCTTTTTCTTGTATTTTTATTCACCCTGGCAATTTTCTTTCTCTGCCTGAAGATTTGGGCAAAAAAAGATTCTTCCATTCACAGCGGCGACTCTCTCGAAGATCCAATAACAGGCCTTCCAAACCGCAATTATTTCAAGGAAGCGTACGGCGAAATGGGAATTTTCACCACCACCCGCTACAAAACAATGGCATTCTTCGACATCGACAATTTTGAGAACAGCAAAATATACAAAAATGGCAATGACCTTCTCAAAAACACAATTCAAATCGCAAAAAAACAAATTCAAGACAAAGGCCAGATTCTGCGCTGGGAAAAGGACAGTTTCATGGCACTTCTTGAAATAAATCCTGATGAAACACAACAGAGATTCAGCGAAATTTGCACTGAATTAAAATCCAAGCTTGATATAACGATTTCAGTTGGCGTTATCGATATCAATTTATCCGATACCATCAAAGTAAATTATTACCGTGCAGTTCAGGCTTGTTATTCTGCAAAAGAAAACGGTGGCAATGGAGTAAAGTACAATGATCCGAAGTAAAAGAATAAGCAAACTACTTTCCATTCGCACTAAACTTATTTTTTTTATTTTCAGTCCGACACTCTTGTCACTTATATTTCTTCTTCCGTTACATTCATATTTTCAAAACAAACATTACACAGAAGAAATAAACAAAACACTCAATCTTATCGCGGAGCAAAAAAAAGAAGAATTCAACAACTGCTTCTCCTCAGTCGAAAGAGCCGTTCACAGTATCAGCAATTATGTAATCGACACGATTGACCCGGAGCAAATTTTAAAAAATCCATCTTCCATGCAAAAATATTGCCGGGAGCTTGAAACAGTTTTACCAGGCATCGCTACCGTTGCAAAAGATTCTGTCGCACTATATTTCAGGCTTGATCCGAATATCTATGGCGAAAAAGCAGGCGTTTTCCTCACCGGAAACACAAGAAACGGCTTCATCAGCATAAGCCCCACAGATTTAAGCCTTTATTCCCCCACAGATGTCGAACATGTCTGCTGGTACTACATTCCTGTCTGGGCAGGCCATCCTACATGGATTGAACCTTATGCAAACAAAAACATCAACATGCACATTTTGACATATGCAATGCCTGTTTACAAAGACGGAATCTTTCTCGGTGTCGCCGGAATCGATATAAACCTCGCCACAATCAAAAACATCTCAGACACGCTTCCCTACGAAGAGTACAGCGCGATTCTCCTTACATCATCCAACAGTATGGTGTACAATACAAGCTCAAAGAATTCATCTTTCTCACCTCATTCAAGAGAAGAAAACAACGAGCAGCGGAATTTAAAACCGATTCTCAACACTCGAAAAACTTCGCATGCACACCAATTCATCCATCAAAATTCACCTCACCTCGGCATCAAAAAAATCCTTAAAAACGGCATGATTTTGATTATCGCCACCGACATTTCATCAATAGCAAGGCGAAACATCCATCAGAATATCTGCATGACTCTGGTTTTGTTTTTGATTTTTCTAATAGCTATCATAAATACATATTTAAGCCATACTCAGATTATCAATCCAATAGCCGATTTGACAAAATCTTCTTACAGGCTTTCACGTGGAGAACTCGGAATTCAAATTCTCTACAAATCAAACAATGAAATCGGCTCACTCGCTGACTCACTCCGCAAAATGGAAGTTCAGCTCAAAGAATACATCGAATTCATCCGCGAGCAGACCAAAAACGAACGGGCGGCCAAAGAAATCGCCATCAACGCCTCAAAAGCAAAAAGTGACTTCCTCGCGAACATGAGCCACGAAATTCGTACCCCAATCAACGCCGTTCTCGGCATGGACGAAATGATTCTGCGCGAAAGCAGGGATGAAAATATCCTTCAATATGCAGCCAACATAAAACAGGCAGGAAATTCTCTTCTTGCGATTATCAATGATGTCCTCGACTTTTCAAAAATCGAATCAGGCAAAATGGAGCTTATTCCAGAGACTTACGATTTTTCTTCCATTCTCATCGATTTGATTATAATGATTTCCGAACGGGCCAAAACAAAGAATCTGGACATCGTTCTTAAAATCAATCCTAATATCCCAAAGCTTTTGGTTGGCGACAGTATCAGAATCAAACAATGTATCCTTAATCTCCTCACAAATGCCGTAAAATACACTCCAGAAGGAAAAATCACGTTCTCAGTTGATTTTGTCCCAATCGAAACAAATAAAATCCGCCTTTCTGTCAGCGTAGAAGACACGGGTATCGGCATCAAAAAAGAAGATCTTCCCAAACTCTTCTCGCCTTTCGAGCGAATCGAAGAAAACAGGAACAAAACAATCGAAGGTTCCGGCCTGGGCCTTAACATCGTTCAGCAAATTCTCGACCTCATGGACAGCCAGCTCGTAGTTCACAGTGAATACGGCAAAGGCTCAAAATTTTCATTTGAAATCGAGCAGACAATCTCAAATTCTGAAAAAATTGGCGACATTATGGAAAATTACAAAAAAGCTGTTTCTTTCATGGAAAAATACACAGAGACTCTGATTGCACCTGCCGCCCACCTGCTTTTTGTCGATGATACGGAAATCAACCTCGAAGTTATAAAAGGCCTTCTCAAAAACACAAAAATTCAGCTCGACATGGTAATGAGCGGCGAAGAAGCGCTTGAAAAAGTCTGTGAAAATGTTTACGACATCATCTTTATCGACCATCGAATGCCAAAAATGGACGGAATCGAAACTCTCTCGGCAATGAAAAAACTTTCCGGCAACCGCTGCAAGAACAAACCTTGCATTGCACTTACTGCAAACGCAATCTCAGGTGCAAGAGAAATGTACATCAAGGCAGGTTTCACGGATTATATTACAAAACCAATCAGTCCGCGTACTCTTGAAAACATTATCCGAAAATATCTCCCAAAATCAATGATTGAAACTGTCGAGCCATCACAAGAATCTTCAGGAACCAATACGCCTTCGGACTCCAATGATGAACTTCCGCAAATTGAAGGAATCGATATGGCGACCTGCATGGAATATTGCGGAACAAAAGAAATCCTAACTGATATGCTCCTTCGTTTTTACAAAACAATCCAGCCCGCTTCCGACGAACTGGAATCTCTTCTCGCAAAAGAAGATTTGGAAAATTACCGCATCAAAGTACATGCACTAAAAAGCTCGGCAAAACTTGTCGGAGCCATGGAGCTTTCGGCCAAAGCGGCAGAACTTGAACATGACAGTGGGGAACACAATCTCGAAATAGTAAATGAAAAAACTCCTGCCCTGCTGGATTTATACAGAAGCTATCTAGAAAAATTATCAAATTTTGTAAATAATATTAAAATAAGTAATTCTGAGAAGACACCAATCTCTCCAGAAGAATTTTCCCAAAAGCTTAATTCTCTTGCGAAGATTGTTGATGATTTTGACAGTATCCAAATGGATGAATGGCTAAAGGAAATGTCAAAATTTGAAATTCCTGATGAAAGTTCCGATTTATTCGAAAAAATCAAAACTAGCATCGAAAACATCGATTTTGACAACCTCAAAATTTTATTAATGGAGTAAAAAGTGAGTACGAAAAAAGAAGTCTACCTGATTGGCGACATAAAACGTCTCGTGGTTCAAACATTGATGAGAAATCTCAAAGATAACGATATCGAAGTTTTTCCTGTTGACCCGAGCCCGAGTTTTATTTCTCACATTCCAGATCTTCCAGTCCATGTGATGCTCAGCCTCTCCGAAGACGTTACACCCGAGCTTCTTCATGCCCTAAAAGCCAAGCAGCAGAAGTGCGGTCTTCATATTTATATGGCCGGAACGCTCAAAGCACTTTCCTTAGTACAAGAAGAATATATCAAACAAGTTCCGGCTTTCCGATTCACGACCTGGCCTATCGACGTTTCCCTGCTATCAAAAGCGATTGAATGGCATGAGCGCACCCGCAAACGTATTCTTGTAGTAGATGATGACCCGAACATCCTCAGAACAATAAAAACATGGCTTGAAAACGAATATGAAATTTATCTCGTAAATTCAGGATTTAACGCCATTGATTTCATCGCAAAGCACAAGGTTGATTTGGTTCTGCTTGATTACGAAATGCCAAACCTCAACGGACCGGAAGTTCTCAAAAAACTGCGTCTTCACAAGGAATCTTCAAAGCTCCCGGTAATTTTCCTTACCGCAAAGGGCGACAGGGATTCTGTAATGGCGGCAATTGAGCAAAAAGCAGACGGTTATATTTTAAAAACCCGAAAACCTGCCGAAATAATAAACACCATCAGGGAGTTTTTCAAAAAATATATTGTCAGTCCAGAGGTTTTAGGTTAAATCATGGAACAACCATTCTACAAAAACGGACTTTACTTCGGATGCCAGCGATGCTCGTTCTGCTGCGGACATTCACCGGGCTTTGTCTATCTCTCTTTGCGCGATTTGACACAATTAAGAACACATCTCAAAATGAGCGTAACTCAGTTCGTGCAAAAATATTGCCGCTGGGCAGATTATTACGAAGGCAAGCAGGTTCTTGCGCTTCTCGAAAAAAAGAACTACGACTGCATTCTCTGGGAAAACGGCTGTTCATGCTATGAGGCCCGTCCAGTACAATGCTCCACCTACCCTTTCTGGTCATGGATGGTCAAAGACAAGGCTATGTGGGAAGAATGTGCGCGCGACTGCCCGGGAATGAACAATAAAAACGGCAAGCTCTGGACTTTCGAGGAAATTGAAGCGAACAAAAATGCTTACGACGCAAACAAGCCTCTCACCAGAGAAGAAGTCGAAAAAATGATGCGCGAAGAATCAAATCAGACCAAATAAAGATCTTTCGCCATTATGATGGCCCGGCTTTTTGAATTTACGCCAAGTTTTTTATAATTCTGCTTAATATGATAACGAACGGTCTCAAGCTTAATGTCAAGATTTTTTGAGATTTCATCGGCTGAGAGACCTTCGCATTGAAGCCGCAGGATTTGCCTTGCCGTCTCAGAAAAATTTCCTGGAGCCATCACCGGCGGAGCGCAATATTTTGGATATATTTTGCTCAATTTCTGGCTTTCGCGAATGACCTTTGCAAACCAGTTTTTATTGACTTCCGGGCTGCTTTCAAATTCTTCCTTAATTTTTAAAAGAAGCGGAAGGATTGCAGCCCCTTCATCGCTGATAATCCGCACAAATTGATATTTTTCGGCAGCAGACAAAGCTCTTTTTAAGACATCTTTCCATTCAGAATCCAACCGATAATTGATAATCGCGCCCAACACGTCACATTCAATCGAAATATAAGTGCGATGATAATTTTCTGCATACCATTTCATTTTTTCTTTTAAGGAAAAAGCCTCGCTCAGGCGATTTTTCGCAATGTAACAGCGTATTTTTGTCATATACTGCAATCTGAAAAGCGCAAAAATCTCTTTGTTCTCATCCGGAGCAGAAGTTTTAAGCCACATATCGGTCGAAGCAGAATCATCACGGTACAAATCAATCCTGCACTGGAGCGCAAGCAGATTTGGAAAGAATTTCGTGCATTTAAAATCACGACATTTTCGTTCAAAAGCAGTGTATTGCAGCAAAGCTATATCAAGCTGACCTGTCATCAGGTAAAATCTTATAAAAAGCCCGCTGGCAACAAATCCCATCTCCAAATTATCATTCAGGTCGGATTCAAGCTGTCCGCGGCTCAAAAGTGAAAGGATTTCCTCATTGTCGCCCGCTTTTTCCCAAAAACTTTCGGCAAGCGCAAGATTGACAATCGGTTTGCCATTTTTTCCCAAAACAAGCGCAATAAGATTTCCGTATTTTTTTGCTATTGCCCTGTCTTTCAAGCTCCAGTCGCAGAAATCTTTTCCTCCGTTCATAGCAGACGGAAGATTTGAAGTAACAGAAAATTCTGGTAATTTAAGCCCCTTTGTTGTCAAAAGAACTCCAATACTCTTAATCGAATCAAGGACTGTCGTGCTGCCACGATGCGGAAGAGCAATATCAAGATATGCAATGCGACGTTTTGCCTCGGTTTTCTCTTCACCTTTAAGCTCGTCCAATTTTTCTTTTATTTTGTTGTACCAATATTCACTAAGCTCAGTCTTAAAAAGCATGGAACAGATCATGCTCATTCCGCTCATCAGGACAACGTTTTCTTCAATTTCGGATTCACTAAGCTCAAAATAATACCGGCTCAATCCAAGATACTGGCCATTGCTAGGATTTTGTGAAGAATTTTTTATAAGGATTTCTTTGATTTTTGACGTGCAATGAATTCTTGTATACATAACCATTGCTTTTTCAAATTCTTCATGATTTTCATACCATTCAGCGGCTTTTCGTGAAATTTCATTGATTTTATCAGTTCCAAACTGACTTCGGAACTGATATCTAAAACCTTCCAGCGGAATCGGGCGAATCAGATATACATCATCCTTTTTGTATACAAAATTTGCAATGCTTCGTGCCTTTTCGATATAAGCGGGAGCAAAAGGATTTCCCGTAATATATTCAGCCATTTCTATCGTGAATGAATCAACCGGCGACAATTGAATAAAGAAATTCAAAAACTCAGGAGGCCAGACCTTCGTGACAGAATTCATCATGTATTTTGAAAAAACTTCTCTTAAATGAGGAATCAGCGTTTTTGCATCTGGATTATTTTGAAGACGTGTTGCGGCAACTTTTAAAGCATAGGGATTTCCGACTATGAATTCCTGAAGTTTTTCAATATTTTCATTTGTGATATGAATTTTTTTGTCGAAGAAAAATTCTCGGATTTGGTCAATCGTAAGTGCCAGTTCATTCTCACCGATTACGACAAAATTATTCTGCGTGTAATAAGGAACAAGCCAGCCAAGCAAAGGCGGGCGGGCAATAAAAATCGGCCAGACATCATCTCGCTCCGCAATTTCCAGAATTCGATTTTGCTTTTCTTCATCATTTACAAACTGAAGGTCATCAAAAACAACAGGAAGAGGCATCTTTCGCTTGGGATTGATGTGAGACTCAAAATCCGAGAGAAGCTCAGAATCTTTGGAATTGGAAGAATAATAACAGAAAGTTTTGCCAGAAAAGAACTGCCGGACAAGCTCCGTTTTGCCGTAAGATGACATTCCATAAATATAGACAGGTTGAAGAGTACGCCTTGCATTAAAAAGACGGTTCAGAGCTGATTGCGGAACAATATAATCTGACTTTTCCCTCTTCATGAAATTAATATAGCAAATTTTGCAAAAATTTCAAAGCGGGTTTATAATAATTATACAAGTGTTACTCGACACTCGCTTATTTTCATTCAATAAAAGGAGTTAGCATGAAGAATTATTTCGATTTAAAAAATCAGGTCGCGATTGTAACAGGTTGTTCAACAGGGCTTGGAGTCCAGATGGCAAAAGCTCTTGCAAATCAGGGAGCAAAAATCGTCGCTGTTGCACGCCGCAAAGAAATGATTGATGCAGTTGCCAAAGAACTTTCAGACACATACAAAGTTGAGACACTCGCCATTCAGTGCGACATCACAAATACAGAAAAAGTAAATGCTGCAGTCGATGAGGTTCTTGCAAAATTCGGCAGGATTGACATTCTCATCAATAATGCAGGAACAGGAGCTGTTGCCCCGGCCGAAGACATCACCGATGAGCAGTTCAACGGTGAAATGAATGTAGACCTTGCCGGCACATTCAAATTCGCTCGTGCTGTCGCCAAAAAAGCTATGATTCCGGCAAAATACGGCAGAATCATCAATATCGCATCTATGTACGGTCTAGTCGGCAACAAAATCGCAGGTTCCGCTCCATACCATGCGGCAAAAGGCGGCGTAGTCAATCTCACACGTGCTCTGGCAGCAGAATGGGGCAAATACAAAATCACAGTCAACTCAATCTGTCCTGGCTATTTCTACACCCCGCTCACCAAAGAGACTTTGGACTCAGATTTCTTCCAGCAAAACGCACGCACGATGATTCCACTGGAGCGTTACGGAAACGAAGGAGAGCTTGATTCAACGGCAATTTTCCTTGCAAGCCCGGCTTCAAGCTATGTCACAGGCGTTAATCTGCCAGTAGACGGCGGATACACCTGCATGTAATCTCAACAACAATTCCATGCCCGATAATTTTATGTCGGGCTTTTTTTTATCTCTTATTTAAATACATTTGACTAAATCTTAAAAAAAATTAAAATAAAATCAGGTAAAAATTTTTTTTCATAAAAAAAGGAGGAATTTTTCACTATGAAAAAATTCATCAGTTCCTTTGTTGCTATCACTCTTGTTACAGGAGTATTCACTGCTTGTAATGATTCAAAAAAAGTAGTCGCAAACAAGGACAAGCCGGTAATATTCTTTAACCGACAGCCATCAGACCCAAAAACAGGCGAAATCGACATGTCTTCTATGAACTGGAATGACAAAACTTTCTATGTCGGCTTCGATGCTGCCAGCGGTGGAATCGTTCAGGGCAAACTGATTACAGATTTTCTTGCCACATCAGATTCATCTTCAATTGACCGCAATGGCGACGGAATCATCGGCTACGTGCTTTGCATCGGCGATGTCGGACACAACGATTCAAAAGCCCGCACAGAAGGAATCCGCAAAGCATTGGGCACATGGAACGGAACTACAGCCCCCAAAACAGTAAAAGAAGGACTCGCAACTGTCGGCGACAAAGAACTTAAAGTCGTTGAGCTTGAAGGCAAACCAATGACTGGCTCAGACGGCTCAACATGGAATTCTGCAGCTGCAACAGAATCAATGAACAATTGGGTTGAAAAATTCGGAAATGCAATCGATATGGTCATCTCCAATAATGACGGCATGGCAATGGGCTGCTTGCAGGCATCAAACTTCCCGGATGGCGTTCCAATTTTTGGCTACGATGCAAATTCAGACGCAATTGAGGCAATCGGTGCGGGAAAACTCACAGGAACAGTCTCTCAGAACGTCGATGCGCAGGCAGCAGCTACCTTGCAGCTCATCCGAAACACTTTGGACGGACTCACCGAAAGCGAAATTGTCAAAACTGGAATCACAAAAACAGATAAATACGGCAATAAAATCACCGCAGGAATCGATTACATTCCAGCAATGAAGGCTTTGCTCGCTCAGAATACAGGCGTCAACAAGGACAACTGGATCTATTACACAGCAGGCACTCGAGATGTCGCCATCAAGCACACAAACGCCCGCGAAAAGAAGGTTCTTCTCACATTGTACAATGGTTCAGATGACTTCCTTGCTTCTTCATATTTGCCGGCCCTCAACTACTACGCTCCGCTCCTTGGTCTCAATCTCACAATAGTTCAGGGCGACGGTCAGAATGAATCCAGCTGTCTCAACGGATTCGTCAATGTCGATGAATACGATGCTTACGCCATCAACATGATTAAAACAAATTCCGGCCGAAGTTATCTTCAGAAATTAAATTAATCCATAAAAAAGGGGCTTCCAAAAAGGGAGCCCCGCTCTATTTTAAATCAATCTATTGCCAGACAGAATTTAAATTCGGAACAGCAAGAAGCACAGGCTGTCCTTTTTCATTGGTAACAAGGATTCCCTCGCTATAAAAATTGAGAGGACTTGCTCCGTTTATCGTAACATCACTCTTCTTTTTAAGAACCAGGTTTTTATCGAACGAAGCAAGATAATTCTTTCCGCCATCGCTTACAATCACAAAGAAATCCTCGCCATGCTGTAAAAGCGGAGAATTTTCAGACAAAGTTTCTTCGCTTTCTTTTTTGATTTCAAGAGTTTCCTCATCAACAAGGCAGAGTTTTATTGCAGAATGTTTGTCGTTCACGCCGCACACAGCAACAAATCCTTCGGCAACAGGATAAATCGTCTTCTCACGGATCTGTTTGAGAGAAGATTTTTTGACAATCTCACCGGACTGAGGATTTACGGTCATCAAAGAATAAAGCTTGTTTTTTTCATCAACAACAAACAGGCTTGTGAGATATTTCTGATTTTGAGTTTCGTTCGTTTTTGAAAGCTCTTCCTTTTTTATCTCGGCCTTGTCCTTTGCAATCTGCTCGCGCTCGCTTTTTACCTCGTCGTTCTTTTTATCAGCAATTTTCTGCTGTTTTTCTGATTCCTTTGCAGATTCAGCGGCCTCGGCTTTCTTTCCGTCCTTCTTTTCCTGAGCGGCTTCTTTTTGAGCAGTTTTTGCCTTTTCGCTCGCATCCCCCGCTTCTTTTTCTTTTATGTCAGCCATTTTTTCACGGATTTCGACATTTTTATCATCCTCTGAACGCAAAGCTTCAATTACCTTATCATCACTGATTTCAGAAGTCTCAACAGAGGCAGTACCTTCAGCAATCGCTCCCAGCGGAATCACGATCTGAGTCTTTCCGGCCCATTCTTCCCAGTTTGTGCTCAAGCCCACAGAATCTTCCGTAAGATAAGCGAGAACCGAGGCTTTGTACTTTGAGGAGAATGCAGGAATCTGACCGCGATACACGGCATTGTAGACAGTAATGAAAACCGCAAGTGTCTCAGAATCCTCACGTGAATATCCGTATGCCGCCATCAAAAAGCCGGTTATGATTCGGCGCAAGTTGTTGATGTGGTCAACACCAGCCGTAGAGTTCAAAATGAGAATGTCTGCATCAAGCCCCTTCTCTTCATCGCCGCCAACAACATGATTTACTGAATATTTTGAATAAGGCTCTACCGAAAGAGGATTTTCAACGTCAGCGGCAACCTGACGGCCAAGATTCGTTCCGATTCCAGTAATGGCGTCGGCTGTCTCAATCACTGCATGAGGACCGCCATAATTCTCGAACTGAACCGCATCGCTCTGCGCAGACTGAAGCTCGTCTTTATTGACATCAACGGCAAAAGCAGCCGTACAAATTAAAATTCCCGCAAAAAATCCCGCAAATTTCTTCATTTCAATAATTCCTTCGCACTTGTCAAAAATCCCGCCATATTCTGAATGTCAGACGGAATGATAATTTTTGTTGATTCGCCTTTGCTCACTTCCTTAAAGGCTTCAAGGCTCTTGAGCTTGATTACCGCATCATCGGCCCCTGCCTCACGAATCATCTGGATTCCCTGAGCCGTAGCCTTCTGAACTTCAAGGATTGCCTCAGCCTCACCTTTTGCTTTTTGTACGGCAGCTTCTTTCTGGGCTTCGGCTTCAAGAATCAAAGCCTGCTTTTTGCCTTCAGCTTCAAGAATCGCGCTCTGCTTGTGGCCTTCAGCAATCAGAATCTGCTCACGGCGTTCCCGCTCGGCTCTCATCTGCTTTTCCATCGCTTCCTGAATTGCCTTTGGCGGATCAATGTTCTTAACCTCTACACGAGTGACTTTGATTCCCCACGGGTCTGTCGCCTCATCAAGAATGCTCCGCATCTTTGTGTTGATAACATCACGGCTCGTAAGTGTCTCATCAAGCTCCAGCTCACCAATAATGTTTCGGAGCGTAGTTGACGTGAGATTCTCCAAAGCGAAATTCGGACTCTCAACACCGTAAGTGTATAATTTCGGGTCTGTGACCTGGCAATAAACCACAGTGTCAATCTGCATCGTAACATTGTCCTTTGTAATAACAGGCTGAGGAGGGAAATCCATTACCTTTTCTTTGAGCGACATCGAATTTGCAATCCGGTCGATAAAAGGCAGCTTAACATGGAAACCGACCTGCCAGGTAGTGCAATAGGCTCCAAGCCTCTCAATGACACAAGCCCTCGACTGAGGTACAATCCTGACATTTGCGACAATCATCACAAACACAACAAATAAAATTACAGCAAAAATTGGAATCATCATTTTTTACTTCTCCTTTATTTTTCTTTTACAACAAGCGTATTGCCCTCTACACGAGAGACCACACAAACCGTGCCTTTCGGAATCTCAGCTCCGCTCCCCTCCCCTATCGCAGTCCACACAATTCCGTTTGAAGCTTTGACTTCGCCTTTTTCGAATTTTGTAATTTTCTTGACGACCAGAACTTCCTGCCCGTCAAGAGAATTCACGTTCGTAGGCACACGCCCAAGATGAAGCTTTTTAACAGCAAAAGGCCTTGTGAATATCATGAGAAGAATCGTGATAAGGAAGAAAATCAAAAACTGCCAGCGAAGCGGCAAACCTGTGCGGGAAAGGAAAATCATGAGCAGCGCAGAAATTGCCGCCCAGACAGTAGTGAGAGTAAAAGTGACCGCCTCAAAAATAAGGCACACAATCATTACTCCCACCCAAAACCATGGAAGATGAGAAAGAATCAAATCAAAGAATTCACTCATTCTTCAATTATAAAACGAATTTTAAATTTTAGAAAGAAAAATTTACACGCGCTCAAAATCCGCAGAAGAATAAACGTAATCCACGCCATAGTCGTTAATCACGAAAATAGAGCCTTTCTGAGGGCCGGAAACAATCTCACCCACACAAAGATAAATTTTATCACGCTCGAAATAATCGCAGGCGTCACCAACATAACGGATTTTGTAAAGTGTCCTTTCTGTCTTGTTTTGCATAGTAATTCATTATCGGTAAAAGATTAAGCAATCTTTAAGATTTCAGGCGAACCGTTTTCCTCCGGGCTTTGCGTGGTTCCGCTACCGCTCCATTTCAGTGGATTGGAGCTTGCCCCAATCCACTGAAACAGCTTCGCCGCCACTCCAATCCCGCGCCAGAATTTTCTTCAAAAAACAGTCTTTTCTCCTTCGGTGATGAAATTACTCGAATTAAATTTTTTGAATTCGTTAAAACTGATTTTTGTGCTATATTTATATAAATATATACTTTTACATATATCTATATATTTTTCACTAGCTTTTTCTATATTCTTTTTACTATTTTATTTTATATTTTCATAGTTGATTTAATATATAAAATGCTATATAAATATAAATATATATTTTTTGTGATTTTTGCTAAATTCCGTAAGGGATGAAAATTTCAAAAAGGTGGGAAATTTATGAAATCATTCGTTTTTTTAAATCGCAAGGGCGGAACAGGAAAAACAAGCATTTCCGTAACCTGTGCAATCGAGCTGGCTCGCCGTGGCTTCAAAACAGTGCTGGTAGACTGTGACCCTCAGGGCAATTCGTCTTCATGGCTCTCAAAGAATTTTCAGTATGAACTTTCGGATGTACTCAACGGAAAAATCAAAGTAGGGGATTGTCTTGTTCAGACTCATTTCGAAAATCTTTTCCTGCTGCCAACATTCGCAATCAACGGCGGTCTCCAGAGTTTTGCTTCAAGCACACGGAACTACTACGCATTCGAGGACACAGTTTTCCCGGATCTCAAGGATTTTGACTTCCTCATTTTTGACACCTCTCCGGCTTTCGGGGACTTCGAAAAAGGAATCGCAAACTGCGCAGATGTAATCGTCCCTGTCCTCAAGCTCGACCAGTTCTCAGCCGACGGATTCCAGACTCTGATTGAAAACCTTATCACCACGACAAAAGAAATCCGCTGCAAAGACCTGCTCGAAAAAATCTCTTTCGTCATCCTCAACCAGCAGGACAAACGAATGAAGTTCCAGTCGCTCTTCGCAGAGAATTTCATGAAAAACTTCGACGACACTCAGTTCCTCACGATTCCGACCGACACATCTTTCGTAAAGGCACAAATCCTCAAGAACTGCATTCAGGACAAATCAATCACCGCCCGAAAGGAAACCATGGACGCAATTGATTCAATCATCAAGGAGATGACAAAATAATGAAAGTTCCACAGAATTACAACGCAGGCGCAACCAAAAAAGTCAATCCTCTTGAAGCTGCAATCGCTGGCAATTTCTCAAAAAGCTCAGAACCGCAGGCTTCGTCTGGGCAGGGAAGGGCAGATTTTCCTGCATCAGAATCAACGTCACAAATTTTCAACGCTAAAGCAACTTCGACGATTGAACCAGCTCAAAATGAGCCGGCACAGGTACAAAATACACAGCAAGTCACTTCTGCCGCACCGGTCGAAAGCACACAAGCCGCAGCCGAACCAAAAACACCTTCCCGCCGCGAAGTAAAAGAAAAATTCCTCGTTTCAATGTCAAAAGGCGAGCGAAGCATTTTCAAGTCATTCTGCGCGCTCAAAGGTGTATCGATGAATCACTTCGTCATGTGCGCGATGGATTACTTCAAGGAAGATCTGGAGAACGGAAAAGTTTCAATCAGCTCGCACTCGTACAAGCGAAAGGAAGGCTAGGATGTCGGAAGAAGAAAACAAATATTTGCAGGAACTGTTTCCGATTGAGGCGACTACAACCGAAATCATAAAAAAGTACCGGAGTTACATCGCAAGCCCGTTCATCGCTGCGGCTCTCCCGCTCAAAGACGTAAAAAAGAACGTGTTCGAGCGAAAATACAACAACATTAACTTCAAGCTCACGAGCGACATCAAAGTTCCTTACGGAAAAAACGGTCGTCTCCTTCTCACGATTATGACCACGCACGCTGTCCTCGACAAAGAGGCAAGCCCGGAAAAGCCTGTCATCCTGCAATACAGCTCATTGCAGCAGCTTCTTGACGAGCTTCAGCTTCCAAAACAGCGCGGCAAAGAAATAAAGGAGCAGCTTGAATGTTTCTCAGGGGCATCTTTCGTATTCCGTGAGAAAAAAATCCAGAAGACGCAGAAATATCTTTTCAAAGAATTTTTCAGTGAGGACGAAAAGCTTGACGGTGAGGTAACGGCCACATGGCATTCAAGCGGGGTAGTGCCTTTCTTCGAATCAATGAGCTATGTTGACATCGACGAGAACGGCAAGGAAAAAAAGAGCATTGGTCTTACAATCGTTCTTTCAGATAAATTCACCAAACTTTCCAAGGAGCACTCAGTTCCGATTGATTACGGCGTTTACAAAGAAATTTCGAGTGTCGTCGGAAAGGATTTGTACGCTTGGTTTGTTTACCGCAACAACAGCATCACCGAGCCGATTTTCATTTCCCGTGAGTCTCTCATAAATCAATTCTTGCCTATTAAGGAAAAGAGCTATGAATCCGAGGAAAGGGTCAATTGGAACACATTGAAGGAGCAGATTAATCTTATCAAAAAGAAGTATTATCCTGATCTCAATGTGTCGATTGCGAATGATAATTCAGGTATCACACTTTCAAAAAGCAAACCTGTAATTTTACCGAACGACAAGCATTATGTTCTTGTCACGGCAAATTTATAAATAGTCTTTGAGTCACAAAAACACAACGTTTATGAACTTATGAACAGATTTTACTATTTGTTTTAAATTTTAAATCTATTTGAATTCTATTTGTTTATATAGAAGATGTTGTGAATTTGTGACGCTTTAGTTGAAATTGTGTTACCGCTCAATTTTTATATCCTTTGTAATTCATTGTATGATAAAAGATTACGATGATTTGAATTTCGTTGTAAATCTGTGACTTTTTTGGGAGTTTTCCACGCGTTTTTGTTCATAAGCGTTGACTCTCAGTTACTTTTTTACTCTTTCTTCTATAATAAATGTTGATTTTCGTTGGCCTTTTGTGACTTAATTCTGTTTTTGTTTCTGTCCGGAGAATTTTTTTATTGAAAAACGTTGAGAATCTGTTACTAAATTTTTTCAACATTGGTTTTATAATAAAAATAGCGTTGAGAATTTGTGACTTAAATTTATTCTTTGCCAGATTTCTTTTGCATAGAAACAAAAGTTCTGTTTTTTGCCTGAATTACAGCTGGTTTTTCATATTTCGTTGAAAATTTGTTACCAAAATATTTCTTTCGTTGAGATTTTGTTACTACCGGTCGGTAAATTCTATGAGTTAATGCGGGCGTTGAAAATTTGTTACTTGATTAAATCGTTATATTGCAGAAAATTAACCGTACTTAACATGAGCGTCGTTTTCCGGTGTTTTGTAACTGGCTAACGAGTGTTATTTTGTCTTTCCGTTGATTTTTTGTTACTAAGCTGTATGAATTTGTAGACAAATTTAGGATGTTGCTTTGTTTTTTTCTTGCGTTGAAAATTTGTTACTATAAAAATTACAAAAAAGACTTAATTTTTTCTGTAATTTATTTGGATATATGCTATAATGTCCTAACTTTATGGAGGCATTATGAACATTACAAAAATACAGAATGAAAATGAAATCACTCTTGGAATCGCAGGTCGTCTCGATACAATTACAGCTCCTGATCTGGAGAAAGAGATTGCCGGGGTTTCATCTGCAAACTCTATGGTAATTGATTGCTCAAAACTCGATTACATTTCGTCGGCAGGCCTGCGAGTGCTTCTTTCGGCTCATAAAGCTTTTGCCAAAAAAGGCGGTATGATTGTAAAGAATGTGAACGAAACTGTCCTTGATATTTTTGATGTTACGGGTTTCAAAGATATTCTTAATATTCAGTAGTTTCAGGGGTCGTGAATGAAATCTGATATTTGCAAAATTTCTCACAACAAAGATTCTCTTATGGTTTTGCTTAATGAGACAGAAAAAGCTGCTTCATATTCAAATCTTGACAAAAAACAGTCTGGCCGGCTTCGTCTTCTTGCGGAGGAGCTGGTTGGAATGCTGCCAGAGCTTCTTGAGTTTTCCGACGGTGAATTCTGGGTTGAGAGCGAAGGAAAGAATTTCGAGCTTCACACGGCATTAACTCCAAATGGATTGATGAATAATGAGATGCGTGAAAAACTGCTTTCTGTTTCAACTTCTGGCAAAAATGCTTCTGCTGCCGGAATCATGGCAAAAATCAAGCTTGCTATAGAATTCATGCTGATTGATTATGAAAAAAATGCTGCCACGTTTCCTTCTGAGTATGTTTTCTTTAATGAAGGAATTGGTACTGTCCCTTATTTTTCGGGTGAGGCATGGTCGCTTGCAACTTATCGTCAGAATGCCCAAAAACTAAAAAATGAAAAATGGGATGAGCTTGAACGTTCAATAATCGCAAACATAGCCGATGAAGTCCTTGTCGGAATTCAGGGCAAAAAGGTAGAGGTTATCGTAAAAAAAGCATTTTAAACTATGAATGTCTATAATACAGTCGCAGAACTTTGTTCTCTTATAATCACTTCTTGTACGGAAGAGTTTTTCGTGCACTATAGTTGCATCTCAAATGCCGAGAAGTTTCGGATTAATGAGCTTGTTTTTGAGAAAATTCCGGTTCTTTTTGAAAAAGAGACTGAAAGATTACGGATTTTTGAAGTTCACCAGCTTTCAGAAGAGGATTTAACCGATGAGTTTTTTGATAGTCTTAAAGCTCTTTCGGACAAACTTTACAAAAACCAGTATTATTTTGCGATTGTAGGATTGATTCAGATTCTGGATGAGGCTGTTGAATCATTATTAAAGAAAAAAATTGCCGAATTCCAGGCAGATGATTTTTCTGTCGTGCTCAACACAAACCGGGAGACGACTGGAATAGGTCTTTTGCCTCGAACTTCTTGCGTGTGGGAGCGAAAGCACCGGCTTAGTCACAGCTACAACCGCATGGACAATTTTTTGTTTAACATGCTTCTCATGGAAAACACGATTTTAGGCGAGCTGATTGACAAGCATTTCTTTCTCAAAAAAGATTTGTTCCCCAAATTTGCAAAGACGGGCAGCTTAAAAATAGCCGCCACACCTCTCCGGCTGGAACGGCGTTTTGATGTCGTTCCGTATTCAGAGGATAAAGTTCAGTTTTTTAAAATTGCCTACGATGAATCTGACCACGAGATTGAAAACGCGCTCGTCTGGGAAAAGATTGTCACGGCATCAAAGAATGAAAGTGACATAATTGTGTTCCCGGAGATGCTCGGAAATCCTGAGATGACAGGTTATATCACAGAAAAACTCAAGTCTGTTTCTGACGAAGAGCGGGAAAACATTCCGTCGCTGATAATTTTACCGTCATTTTGGGAAAAAAGGGGCAACTCTGTCACGATTCTTGATAAATTCGGTAATATCATATGCCGTCAGAACAAGCAGAATCCTTTCCGCGCGGATTTAAACGGAACAGGCTTCCTTGAAGGAATTCTTTCGAGTCTTGTGGTGAATATCTTTCATTATGAAGGAATCGGCCGTATCGCCATTCTGATTTGCAAGGATTTTTTGACTACAAAGTACATGGAACAGCTCATGCGTTGCTTCAAACTCACGCTGATTATTGTACCTTCGTTCTCAACCGGCTCTTATGATTTCCGTCAGTCTTCTGATTTATGTGCCCACGATGACTGCAATGTTGTCTGGATTAACACTTGCGCGGCACTCGAAAAAGGCAAGGAGCCGAATTTTGAAAATATAGGCTATGTCCGAAAACGAATCAGCCGCACCGATGACGAGGCGCAGATGCTTTGCAAAATGCCGATTTGTGACGGAGCTTTCAAAGGTCAGTGCAATCATGACTGCATTTATTATGAGACAATAAGTGGTGTGTAAGCTATGAAATTCAAATCAATCAATAAAATCCATCAGGGAAAATTCATTACCCGATATAACATAGACTACGAGACAGTGAGCGGCAGGGGCAAGACTTACGAAATGATTAGCCGTAACCCTAACATAACTGACTATGATGATTTGCGTGGCGGTCGCGTTGATGCGGTCGTCATGATTTTACACGATGAGAGCAATGAGCAGATTCTTCTTTCACGTGAATTCCGTATGGCGACAGGGGAGTGGGTCTACAATTTTCCGGCAGGCCTTATTGACAGCGGGGAAGATGCTGCTTCGGCGGCAGAACGTGAGTTGCGTGAGGAAACAGGCCTCAAGCTCACTCGTATAGATGAAATCTGGTTTGAGAGTTATTCTGCTGTAGGATTCTCTAACGAAAAAAATATCGTAATTGAGGGAACGGCGAGCGGCGAAATCAAGCCGAGCGATTCCGAAATGGAAGAAATCGAAGCCTACTGGTACACTAAGGCCGAAATACGGGCTTTGCTGAAAGTAGCGCGCTTTGCTGCCCGAACACAGGCTTATTGCGTACTTTGGAGCCGGGAGCAAAAATAATGAAACGTTCAATTTTCAGAAAATCAGCTTTGGACAGAATTGCTTCTCTTGATCAGCTTGACCAGACTATGACAGTCGTAAAGCCGTCTAGTGTTCTTGCTTTGATTTCTGTTGCGGTCATTGTCGTTGTGGCGCTTATGTGGGGCATTTTCGGCTCGGTGCCAGACACAGTGAGCGGAACAGGTGTCCTTGTTAACAGCGATCACATTACGAGCGTAAAATATGCAAATCAAGGCGCGGTCAAAAATATTTTTGTGAATCATGGTGACACGGTTCATAACGGTCAGATTATTGCACGAATTGAACGGCAGGATATTCTTGATCAGATTAAAGTGAACGAAAAAAAACTCGAGGGCTTCCTAAAAATACAGGAAATGATTCAGGCTACCAGCAGGGGTGGCAACGAAAAGCAATGGATGATGAAAAGTCTTTTTGAGCAGGGGCTTATCACTGAGCAGGAATATCTTAATTCTCGTCGGGCAGAAATGAGCATTGATCAGCAGATTACTGAGCTAAAACAACAGATTCTTCTGCTAAATGATAATTATCAGACTGCGACTCAGGTTTTGGCAACGGCGAGCGGGCGCGTTATGGAAATCCCTATGCGACGCGGTGATTATGTCCAACCAGGGAGCACCATTGCGGTTATTGAATCTGGAGCAGGGGATGTCACAATCGGCGCGCTTGTTTATTTTCCGGCGGTCGAGGGCAAAAAAATCCGCCCTGGCATGAAAATCGGTCTCGCACCAACAACTGTCAAGCAGGAAGAATACGGTTTCATTCAGGGGTTGATAACGGATGTCTCCGAGTTTCCTGTTAGTGATAATTATCTTGTTTCAAGCTTGCAAAATTCTAGTCTTGCGAGAACTTTCCATCAGATTCAAAATCCAATCGAGGTTAAGGTAAGCATTATTCCTGATCCAACGACTTATTCCGGCTATAAATGGTCTTCATCAAAAGGTCCCGCACAAAAAATTGGTTCCGGCTACATTTGCTCTGCAAAAGTCACGACGGATTCCAAACGTCCAATTTCACTCATTGTTCCTACGCTCAAGAAAAAATTCCTTGGTGTGGGAGAGGAGTATACAGTCAGTATTAATAAATAAATGGAGGCAGATATGTTGTCTCCATGCAACGCCGTTAACGCGGAGTTTTTATCAGGAGGAAAACATGGATATTTCTTATTTGCTTTTTTTACAGGATTTTAGAAATAGCATCGATAACGCGCTTACACCATTTTTTGAAAGCGTTTCGTATATTGCGATTTCTTATAATATTATAATACCGGTCTTGCTCTACTGGTGCTTGAACAAAAGGTTCGGACTGTTTGCATTTGCAGGTTACACGGCAGGATTGGCTCTAAATGCTTTAGTAAAATTGACGGCTTGCATTTATCGTCCGTGGATTCGTGATTCGCGGGTTCTTCCGGCCGGGGATGCAATCAGGACGGCCACGGGCTATTCTTTCCCCAGCGGGCATACATCTAGGGCAACAGGTATTTATGGCGCTTGTGCATGGGCATTTTGGCAGAATAAAAAGACCCGCTTCGTTTCAATTCTTCTTGGTCTGCTGATTGTGCTCACTGGATTTTCCAGAAACTATCTCGGAGTTCATACACCTCAGGACGTTCTGGTTGCTTTTACTCTCATGACTTTAGTTCTTTTAGGAATGTGGAAACTTTTTGCTTTTGTTGAGGCTCATCCCGAAAAGGAAAATTTGTTTTTGCTCGGCGGAATTTTGTTTGCGTTTCTGGGGCTTTGTTTCATCAATTTCAAATCATATCCTATGGATTATGTGGACGGAAAACTTATCGTTGACCCCAAAAAAATGATGATTGATGGCCACGGTGATATCGGAATATTTGTCGGTTTTTGTATCGGTCGTTTCATTGAGAAAAAATGGGTTCGCTTTGAGGCGACAGGTCTTAACGCAAAAGGGATTGCGTTGTTTGTTCTGGGCTTGATACCATTTTTCTTGATGAATAAATTTTTGCCACTGGTTTTAAATTCAATTTTTAGCAAAGCTTGGGCTCAATTTACTCTCCAGGGGTTGTTGATTTTTTATATCATCCTGCTGTGGCCGATTGTCATTAAGCTTGTGACAAATAAGACTCATAAAACTGAAAACTGATGCGACGGAATTAATTTTAAGACTATTTTTTACAAATTGTGTAATTTTATCTCGCTTTTTAAAAAAGAGTGGTATAATACTAATTTGTGAAAAAGAGTCTTTCTATAAGTGCATTAGTTGTAATTTTTGTTGCTCAGTTAGTCGGTATTCTTGGGATTCTTTATCTCAAATATTGTATGGATGTACAGGCGTCTTTGTATGATTCCATGACCAACCAGATATTTGAGGAAGAGCGGGATGTCGAGGAAATCCGAAGCCTTTTGTACAAATACGAGTACAATATGGTTGCGATATTGAATGCTTCAATCCTCAATAAGGAAGAAAATTCTACTGCACTTTCTACGACTGAGCTTAAAATTCGCAACCAGCTTATAAAACATTCTGAGATAATGAAAAACATGGAGCGTGGTTCTGGGAAGGAACGGCTTTTCAGGAGCGTGAACGACGGTGTTCTTAATTATCTCAACTACAATGCCGTTCTTCTTTCGATGCGAGATTCCGAAAATCCGGAGGCAATCACACAGTTCGTCAAAGTTTTTATTATTCCGCTTGTGACGAGGCTCAATTTCAGCATTGATAAGCTTTCTGAAATGTCCAAGATATACATCGAGCAGTCAAAATCGGACATGGATTCTTACCTTAAGTCCACGAAACTTTTTTCTATAATTGGATTTGTCGTGCTTGTTTTTTCACTTGTAATCAGCACGATTTACACTTACAAGGTTTTAAAAGAACTTGAAGAAAAGAACAAATTTTTCCAGTCAAAATCCGAAGCCAACGAAATGCGAATCCTTGAAATCCAAAACAAGACGATTATGGGAATCGCCGACCTTGTTGAGAGCAGGAGCGGAGAGACAGGTCAGCATGTAAAGCGAACGAGCCATCTTGTTAACATGATTCTGATGCAGGCCAAAAAGAAAGGCAAATGGACTGAAATCCTTACAGATGAATACATTGACTACGTGACGAGGGCGGCCCCGATGCATGATTTGGGAAAAATCGTAATTCCTGATGCAATCTTGAATAAACCCGGTAAATTTACTCCGGAAGAGTTTGAAATCATGAAGACGCATGCGAGCGCGGGCGGAAAAATTGTCTATGACATTATTGGTGGCGTTGCGGAAAAAAATTATGTTGACATAGCTTCGGACATTGCAAGCTATCATCATGAAAAATGGAACGGAAAGGGCTACCCGAACGGAATGGCGCGCGAAGAAATTCCTCTTTGCGCGCGGATTATGGCTGTAGCCGATGTTTTTGATGCCCTTGTTTCCGAGCGATGCTACAAAAAGCCGATGAGCTACGATGATGCCTTTGCATTGATTGAGCGGGAATCTGGAGAGCATTTCGACCCGGATGTCGTAGAATTGTTTATAGGGCTGAAGGATGAGATTTATGCGGAAAGATAAGATTTTTTTTTCATTGTTTTTGATTTTTTTCGTCTTTTTTACAGGGTGTGCGGGCAAAGACGAAAAAGAACAGGTTCGTACAGTTCAATTTTCGTGGTGGGGCAATGATTTTCGTGCTGAATACACTCTCAAAGGGATCGAATTGTTTGAGTCAGAAAATCCGTATGTCAAAATTGAGCCAAAATTTGATTCCTGGAGCCAATACGAAAAGAATTTTGAAGAAGATTTTGAGACTGGTGGATGTGCCGATGTGATGCAGATTAATTTTGACTGGCTCAATAAATATTCTTCCGATGGGAACGGATTCTATGACATCAATAATCTTGCTGATTATGTGGAGCTTTACAATTACACTTTGAAAGATTTGGATTATGGAAGCGTCAACGGAAAACTTAATGCGATTCCTGTTGCATTTAACACGGCGATTCCAGTCTTTGACAAAACTTTTTTTGATGAAAATTCGCTGAAAATTCCTTCGTCATGGGATGAACTGTTTTCACTGGCAAAAATCTTAAAGCAAAACGACAGGTATGTGTTCACTTTGAGCAACCGGCATCTTCTTTTTTTGGCTGTAGCGTGGTTTGAGCAAACTTTTTCTAAAAAAGTGTTTTTGATGAATGGCCGTCTGAATGTTTCTGAAGAGGAACTGGGGCAGATTTTTGATTTTGTCAGGCGGCTCGTGCAGGAACATGTGGTTTATTCACCTACGAGAGGTTTCAGAATCAGTGCGTTGAAAACTCAAAAAATTGTCGGTGCGGTTTTGTGGTGCAATGAAATTTCTTTGTTCGTTAAGGAAACTGAGTCTCTTGGAAAAAATGCCGTTCTTGGTAATTTCATCACAACGCCTGGAGCGAAGGAATCCGGCTGGTACTTAAAACCCGCATCCATGTATGCGATAAAAAAAGACTGTAAAAATCCTGAATTAGCCGCAAAATTTTTGAATTTTCTAGTCAACAATCAGGATTTTGCACTCATGCAGAAAAATGACAAAGGTGTTCCTGTCAGTAATAAAGCGCTGACTGCCCTGATGGAAAAAAATCAGCTGGAATCCCTTCAGTATTTTGCCCTTCTTAAAATTCGTTTCAACCGAGGTTCTATAAACCCGATGCTTCCTGTCATGGAAGATAATGCTGTCATCAAGTCGTTTGCAAAAAATGCCTTTGATTATGCAGAGGGAAAAGTGTCAAAAATGGATGCCGTAAACGCTTTCGCAAGTTTGTGGTAAAAAATCAAATTTTTTTTCAAAAACTTTTAGCCCTTTTTCAAGCTTCTTCGTATAAATATATGAGTTGATTTCAAAAATCGTTTAGTTTTGAAGTTTCTCAAATTATAACTCAGATTTTGTGTTATGGAGAAAAAATGAAAGGTCTTATTTTTTACAGTGTTATAGTTAGTTCAGTTGTATTTTTCGGTGGTTCTTATGTACTTACCTTGTTCATATAAAAACTGAAAAGATGGAAAGATAAATCGCATTTTTTGGTTTTGGCTCTTTTACTTTGGATTTTATGCTTTGCTGCACCATACGCAAAAGAGAAATAAGAAGCTTCTTCTACCCGGTGAAGAAAGCATGTAAGTAAGCGTGGAATGGCGGCAGAAATGCCGCTTTTTGTGTTTATGTTTGACTTTTATCTGTTTTGGCCACAATATTATTCTATTATGTAAAAAAAGGTTATATAAAAAAGGAGAAAAATATGAAACCTGTTAGCAAACTATCTGTCTTTGCCATTGGGCTATTTGCTGCTGCTGGAGTATTTGCAGTTTCTTTCGGCTCTGTCTTTCTGTTCAGAAAAAATGCAAAAACGCATCTTGAACAGATGCAGTACACTAAGATTCTTGAAATGGAAAAAGGGCTGCTTCCTGAGCGAAAGCTTGCCATTCAATTGGCGCAGTCTCCGGCTGTTGTCGATTACATGGCGAATCCTTCCGATGAGGCTGTTCGTGACATGGCGTTCAGGGATTTCAGGACGTTTCAGGATTCTTTTAGTTCGCACCGAACTTTCTGGATTTCCGATTCTGACTTGAAATACTATTCCAATATGGAATTCATATATGACCTTGACAAGTCTGATCCGGCAAATGCCTGGTATAAGGCGACGATCGATGCAAATCTTCCGTTTCAATTCTATGTTGATTATGATCTTGGCCTTAAGAAGACTTTCATGTGGATTAATGTTCTTGTGTATAATGAAAGCAGAAGGGTAACAGGTATCACGGGAACGGGCGTTGAACTTACGGATTTTGTACAGTCAATGTATGCG
The DNA here is from genome assembly GCA_902785455.1 of uncultured Spirochaetaceae bacterium. GTDB lineage: Bacteria > Spirochaetota > Spirochaetia > Treponematales > Treponemataceae > Treponema_D. The sequence continues at coordinate 3,158 of CACZYY010000013.1, read as the reverse complement.
ACGCTGGAAAAAGGAATTACGATGTATATGTACAATTCAAATGCTGAAATTTCTGCTTCCACTGATATTAATGACCTTGAGAAAAAAATCCCTATTACAACGGCTATGCCTGAGCTCAAAAGCGTTAAAAATCTTTTTTCGAACCATAATGTTTTCCATTCGACTATGCGCGGTGTTTATATGATTGCCCCGATTGAATCTTTGCGGTGGCAGATGGTGCTTTTTGTCCCTTTTACCATAAAAGCATTCTTCGCTAATTCATTGATTCCTTTTGCATTGTTTATGATTCTGTCTGTCATAATTATGATTGCATACACGATGCACAATCTTTTTACACCGCTTTCAGAAGTTCATACGACTGTTAAAAATATTGTTTCTGGTGAAGCGGATCTTACACGCCGGCTCAACACAGAGCTTCATACACCGTTCAAGGCGATTCATAATATCGTAAATTATTTTAATACTTTCATGGAAAAACTTCAGGGGATGATTGGAACGATAAAAACTTCCAGCTCAAACCTGGATGTCGTTTCAAAAAACATGAAGGAAAGTGTTGCTTCTGTATCTGACTCAATGACTTGCATTCGTCTGAGTATTGGAAACGTTCAGGATCAAATTCATAATCAGTCACAGGGATTCAACGAGACTGCTGATGTTGTGCGTGAGGTTGCTTCCAGTATTTCAACCGTCAACGAAATGATTGATTCTCAGACAAAAAGCATTCGGGATTCATCTGCGTCCGTAGGGCAGCTTGTAAAAAACATTGAGCAGATTAGTGGTTCGATGGAAAGCATGGCATCTTCGTTCAATATTTTGGATAAGGAAGCTCAGAGCGGAATGTCAAAACAGCAGAAAGTGAATGAGCGGATTTCTCAGATTGATGAGCAGTCTCAGATGCTCCAGGAGGCAAACATGGCGATTGCGGCGATTGCCGAGCAGACAAATTTGCTTGCAATGAATGCAGCGATCGAAGCGGCCCATGCAGGTGAAGCGGGAAAGGGGTTTGCCGTTGTTGCAGATGAAATTCGTAAACTTTCAGAGACGTCTTCTGGACAGTCAAAGACAATCGGAGAACAGTTGAAAAATATTCAAGACAGTATTGGAGAGATTGTTGCCGCTTCTCAGGAATCTAGCACGGCATTCTCTGGCGTTTCCTCACGAATTCAAGAAACGGATGTGCTTGTTCAGTCTGTAAGGGCGTCACTTGAAAATCAGAATCGCGGTTCCAGAAGTGTAATAGAGTCTCTGGCCGGTATGGATAAAACAGCAGAAAATGTACGGAATGCTTCTCTCAAAATGGCTGGTGGAAGTTCTCATGTACTGGAAGAAATGGATAAGCTCAGGTCGTCGCTTGAAGCTGTTCAGGAAAGTATGGCAAATATGTCAGAGAATGCGCAGAGTGTCGTTAAGAGCGGTATGAATCTTGATCGCTGCGTTGATGAGCTTGATATGAACGTAACCCAGCTTGTCTCGGACGTGAGCCGCTTCAAGACTGTGTGAGGCTCCTGCCCGGAGACGGCATTTTTCTTTCGGCAGGGGGAATCAAAAAAAATGAAAAAAAAATCGAAAAAAAATTTAAAAAGTGTTGACAGAAAATATAAGCCGTGATATATTCATTCGACAGAAAATATAAGCCGTGATATATTCATTCTCACCCGCTGACAACAAGCGGCGGGCACAAAGTTCTTTGAACAGCATACCAGTGACGGAAAGAAAAGGCAAACGTGAGGCAGACAAACAAAGTCTGGTTCAGCGTGTGACATCATAGCATACAAAAAAAAACAAGCCAGCGGGGCCGATTGGTCCTGATGGAGTTCCTAATCAATTCAATCTAAGATGAAATGATAAGGTCAGGCAATAACTTATGGTAATGGTAATCTTCGGTCCTTCGGGACCTTGGAATAATCATGGAGAGTTTGATCCTGGCTCAGAACGAACGCTGGCGGCGCGTCTTAAGCATGCAAGTCGGGCGGCAAGGCAGTGCTTGCACTGCCCCAGAGCGGCGGACTGGTGAGTAACGCGTGGGTGACGCACCCCCCGGGCGGGGATAGCCTGTGGAAACACAGGGTAATACCGGATACGGTCCCGTAGGCTGGAGCTACGGGAGGAAAGGAGCTTCGGCTCCGCCGGGGGAGCGGCCTGCGGCCCATCAGCTGGTTGGCGGGGTAAAGGCCCACCAAGGCTACGACGGGTACCCGGCCTGAGAGGGCGACCGGGCACATTGGGACTGAGATACGGCCCAGACTCCTACGGGAGGCAGCAGCTAAGAATATTCCGCAATGCGCGGTGACTGTAGCGTGAGAACAAGCACCGGCTAATTACGTGCCAGCAGCCGCGGTAACACGTAAGGTGCGAGCGTTGTTCGGAATTATTGGGCGTAAAGGGCATGTAGGCGGCCCGGTAAGTCGTGCGTGAAATCACGGGGCTCAACCCCGTGGCCGCGCGCGATACTGCTGGGCTTGAGTCAGCGAGGCGGAGGCGGAATTCCTGGTGTAGGGGTGAAATCTGTAGATATCAGGAAGAACACCGGTGGCGAAGGCAGCCTCCGAGCGCATGACTGACGCTGAGGTGCGAAGGTGCGGGGAGCGAACAGGATTAGATACCCTGGTAGTCCGCACAGTAAACGATGCGCACTTGGTGTGCGGCCAAGAGGCTGTGCGCCGAAGCGTGAAACTCAAAGGAATTGACGGGGGCCCGCACAAGCGGTGGAGCATGTGGTTTAATTCGATGGTACGCGAGGAACCTTACCTGGGTTTGACATACACACCGATCATCTGGAGACAGGTGAGCGCAGCAATGCGGGTGTGAACAGGTGCTGCATGGCTGTCGTCAGCTCGTGCCGTGAGGTGTTGGGTTAAGTCCCGCAACGAGCGCAACCCCTACTGTCAGTTGCCACCGGGTAGAGCCGGGCACTCTGGCGGAACTGCCCCCGACAAGGGGGAGGAAGGCGGGGATGACGTCAAGTCATCATGGCCCTTATGTCCAGGGCTACACACGTGCTACAATGGCGGGGACAGAGCGGAGCGAGGCAGCGATGCGGAGCAGAGCGCAAAAATCCCGCCGTAGTTCGGATCGGAGTCTGAAACCCGACTCCGTGAAGCTGGAATCGCTAGTAATCGCGCATCAGCACGGCGCGGTGAATACGTTCCCGGGCCTTG
>CACZYY010000012.1:469-45932 GCA_902785455.1 uncultured Spirochaetaceae bacterium | reverse complement strand
TCTCGTCTTGCAAGCTCTTTTTCAGTTTTCAGTTCTTTAAGATGCTGCTTTTCCTTTTTAACTTCGTCATCGATATTTTCAACGCCGATGATAAAATGCGTTCCGTCGCTACTTTTTCGAACCGTCAGCCGGGTATACTGAGGATTCCCGGAAACAACAATACGGTAATTTATGCTGCAGTCTTTGTGATTTTCCATTGTGGAAATCATGTTGTCTTTATTTATGAATTCGGCAAGCCTTTCACAATCCTGCTCATGAATAATTTGTGGAATAGTGGCGAGCGATTCGCTATAAAAATCATCTCCAGAATCATGAACCTCAAGCTTACCAAAAATTTCATTAGCCTGATAACATACATAAGATGAATCCGCGATATTTACATAGTAGATTACATCATAGATAGAAGCCAGACTTTCAGCAATCTGACCGAATGTAATCGTCTGTTTTTGGTTTTCTTTATTAAGTTTTTCTGCCCTAAGTTCGTCTTCTATGTCTTTTTCGTAGAAAATAAGATACTGTTCGTTACTGTCACGCATCACAGTGAACAGAAAGTGCCGTGGTTCTTTGTTTACCAAAACTCTGTATTTGAATGAAAAGAACGCTTGCCTTCAAGACTTTTGAGCATTGTTTCCTTGTTATAAAACTGTCTCGCATATTCCAGGTCATCAGGATAAGTGCAAACTTCAACACCGTCCAGAGCTTCTTTAAAAAAGTCTTTTCCTAGTGGCACAACATTCAGCGACATATATTTTGGGCTTTTAGAGAAATTCAGATATTCGCCTGTTTCTATGTCTATGTAGAAAATGGCTTCGTAATCTTTTGCCATTGCAGAAGCAATATTGTCATGTATCTTTTTCTCCTTTTTTTCACTAGATTGCACAAAAGAGTGAATCAGACATATTCCAATTATAAGGCCCACGGCATAAAAGGGGAAAAACGCATTTATAATCTGAAATGTAAGGAAAAGACCCAAAACCATACTTGTCAAGGCCACTGCCTTGTATCTGACTTTTTCGACTCCTGTGCTGTTATAGGTAACATACAGCATGTAAATGGTGATTAGAGTATAAAAGACAATCTGAAGAAGAAAAGAAATGTTCCTGCCGACTTCACCGATATATTCATTCGCATCATTATACGAAAACATGAAATGGTAAAAACGGTTGAGTATCAGGCATACGACTCCAATTATAAACAACGTCCATACCACATGAATCAGCATATCACTTCGGCGGCCGCTATTGTCAAGATAAGCAACCATATACCGGGTCCACGTGAGCATTGTGAGGAGCATGAACATAAAATAAAAGACAGTTAAATAGTATATATATGGAAAAAAAGCCTGAACTTCCTTGTGCTCATACAAAAGCCCCCAAGTCATATCCACGATAAGGTAGCAATTTGCAGCGAGCAGAAACCAGTTGTAACGGACGTGAACTATTTTCTGTTTGTCCTGCTGTTTGACATTAAATCCGTAATTTGTAAATAATTCCCAGTTCAATATTAAATTTAATATCAGCACTGATGCTGGGGTTATCGCGTATAGCATTAGTTTTTATAACCTCCATATTTTCAATACAATTATAGCATATTTTAAGATTTTTTTACAAATTTAACTGGAACAATTGACAAAATAAACTTAAGGTTGTAGCATAAAATATCTTACAATTTAGGAGTCGCGTAGCCGATGATACTGTAAATCTGATTTCCGTAAACAAAGCAATTTCTCGCATGAGAATAATTCTGGAAGTCAGTTGCAGTTCAATTCATTTTTTAGTCGGTGTAGGCGATAGTCTTGCTGTAACTGGCTTCTTTTTATTGAGAGGCCAAAATGTCAATTCAAATCACAAAACTCAATTTTTCTTATCCTTTTTCACACACAAATTTATTCGAAGATTTTTCTCTTTCAATTCAGGACGGCTGGACTTGCGTAGCCGGGAGTAACGGCAGTGGCAAAAGCACTCTGCTAAAACTGATTGCAGGAATTCTGTGCGCGGACGGCGGCAAAATTGCAGCTGGTGGAGATTCTGTTTACTGTGCGCAGGATTGTTCCGAAATCCCGGACAACCTTTACAATGCCTTCTGGTCAGACGACAATGAGGTTAGAAGATTTTTTTCAATTCTTTGCGTAACTGAAGAAATGCTCGAACGTTACGAATCTCTTTCTGGCGGTGAAAAAAAACGAATTCAGATTGCATCGGCACTTGCAGAAAATCCGGCCGTGCTTTTACTGGACGAACCGACAAATCATCTTGACGCAAAGACAAAGGCAATGATTTGCAGCGCGCTTAAAACTTTTACAGGCACAGGTTTGATTGTAAGTCATGACCGTGATTTTGCGGACACCCTTTGCACAAAAACAATTTATCTTTACAACGAAGCCTCGGCTTTTGCTGATGGGCGAGAGTGTACCGTTTTTGACACGTATCCTTGCGGGCTTTCAAAAGCTCTGGAATTAAGGCAAAACGGTGCGGAACAATCGCGCGGGGAGTGGGAGCGGCTTAATTCAAAAGCAAGTTCTGAGAAGGCGAGAAGTGCAAAACTTGAGTCCCAGAACCAGAAGGCAAGGTCGCGTCTTTCAAAAAAGGCAATTGATCCGCATGACCACGACGCGCAGGCAAAAATCGATGTGGCAAGAATCTCAGGAAAAGACCGTTCAACAGGAGACGCAAAGGCCCGCTTGGCAAGTCAAATTCGTCAGACCGAAAATGAACGCGATTCGATAAAAAAATCTCTCAAACGAAAGGAAGGTTTTTCTCTTAACGAAACGGACTTTTCAAAGTCAGTCGTTGTTCAGGAAACAGTTCTTTGCGCGGATTCCTACTGCTTAAAGATTCCTCACATAGAAATTAAAGGCGGAACAAAAATTGCCCTTACAGGAGAAAACGGAAGCGGGAAGACGCTTTTTGTAAAGCACGTGATTTCTCTGCTCGAAAAAGCTGGCCGCCAGAACGAAATGCTTTATCTTCCTCAGGAAATTTCTTCGGAGCAGGAAAAAACTATTCTTTCAGACTTTTACAAACTGGAAGAAAGCGAGCGCGGGGAAGTTCTTTCCACACTCTACAGGCTTGGAAGCGAAGTTGAGAGGCTGGCCTTTCTCCGGTCAGAAAATTCCGAAAAAGAAATGACGGATGCGGGCAGGCTTAGCCCCGGTGAAGTCAGGAAACTGATGATTGCGCTTGCAGTTCAAAGGCCTCTTTCGCTATTGATTCTGGACGAACCGACAAATCACATGGACATCACAAGCGTAACGGCTTTGGAGAATGCGCTTTCTTCTTTGGACTGTGCAATGATTGTAGTAAGCCATGACAAGGTTTTCCTTGAAAAAGTATCAAACGCAAGTCTTGTCGCAGAAAGAAATGGAAACTCAGGAGAAATAAAAATGAATTGATTCTTGCTTGATTTCGTCATATTATGTGGCATATCGGGCTTTCAGGCGCAATTACTTTCATTGAATGTGGTGCCCTGAAAATGCTTTTCGTTCAAAATAAATAAGGTGGTAAAATGGATTGGAGAACTCCGACCCTTGCAGATGCAGCGATTCTTCAAGAATGTGCGCTGAACAATAATTTCTTTGCAAACAATTATGGAGCAGTAAATTCTATTCTCTACGAAAAGAAATTTCATTCCCAAATTTCAATAGAAGGGGAATGGATTTTCGAGAAATTCTTTGAAGATGAGAAAGCCTGTTTCAGTTTTCCTCACAATATTCATGGCAAGCTGGATGATGCCAAAAAGGCTGTTGAAGCTTTGAGAAAAGAGTTGTGCCCTCACTGTAAAATTCTTGCCTTTGAAAACATCCTTGCCAGTGAAAAGGATATTCTTCTTAAGCTTTATCCCGAAGCAAAAGTCACTGCCACTCCAGAATCAGGTGATTACGTTTACCTCACGGAAAAACTTGCGACACTTGCAGGAAAAAAGCTGAGCCGGAAGCGCAATCACATCCATCAGTTTGAAAAAAAATACCCGGAATTTTCTTACGAGCCTTTGACCTTGCAGAATCTTTCTCTGGTCAAAGAAATCGAAGAAAAATGGCTGGTGGAAAATAAAGCACTTGCTTTTGAAGCGGGAACTCTTTCTGATTTAGAGGCCGAAAAAGAAATCATTTCCTTTGCTCTGGACAATTTCGAAGCGTTCACAAAATCATGCGGAATGACAGGCGGAATTCTTTTTGTTTCTGGAAATCCCGTGGCATTCTGTATCGCAAGCATTTTGAGCCAGAAAGTGATGGACGTCCATTTTGAAAAATGCATTGCTGGCTTTGACCGTGACGGCGGCTATACCGTGATTAACAACGAGTTTTCAAAAACCGTCTCAACAGAATTCCTTAATCGCGAGGAAGACCTGGGAATCGAAGGCCTTCGAAAAGCAAAACTTTCTTACTACCCGGAGCAGGTGCTTGAGAAATTTACGGTGGAAATACAGATATAATAGAAGAAAAATCATCTGTAAATTTCGCAAAACGTATCTAAAGCAAATGATTGCAAGATTTTCCAATATCTGCTAGACTTTTCATAAAATTTTAGGTGCCCGCATAACAGCAGCAGTTGGGGGCGGGCCTAACTGGGAACTGGGTGCAAATCCCAGGCAGTGCCGCTACTGTGTTGAAAGATTTTCTTTCAGAGCCAGACACCAGCCTAAGATTTATAAAAATTTTCTTCGATTCAAAGGAGTTTTTCAAATGAACAAATGTTCAAAATTGGTCGCACTCGCAGCTTTGAGTGCAAGCGTTCTTTTTTCATCAGTTTTCACATCATGTGGCAGCACAAAGGTAGCCGCTTCTAACGACAAAGAAATTCTGGTCGTATCTTTCGGAACAAGCTACAACAATTCACGCGAGCTTACAATCGGCGGAATTGAAGGCGCAATCGCAAAAGCTTTTCCTGATTACACAGTTGCACGTGCTTTCACAGCAGACACAATCATCAAAATCCTCAAAGAGCGTGACAATATTCAGACTGACAATGTTGACGAAGCTCTCACACGGGCTGCAAACAATGGTGTTAAAACTCTGGTTGTTCAGCCAACTCACCTTATGAATGGTTTTGAGTACACAGACTTGCAGAAAACTCTTGCCAAATACGAAAGCAAATTCGAAAAGGTCATTCTTTCAACACCTCTTCTCACAACAGACGAGGATTTTTCTCGCGTAGCAGACGCAATCACAGCAAAATCAAAGAAATTCGACGACGGCACAACAGCAATCTGCTTCATGGGCCACGGAACAGAGGCCTCTTCAAACGGCGTTTATGCAAAAATGCAGGAAGTTCTGGCTTCAAAAGGCTATGCTAACTACTATGTCGGCACAGTTGAGGCTAAACCAAGCGTAGAAGATTTGCTCGCAGCAATTCAGGCAAAAGGCTCATACAAAAAAGTCGTCCTCAACCCGCTCATGGTTGTAGCAGGTGATCACGCAAACAACGATATGGCTGGCGATGAAGACGATTCATGGAAGTCAATCTTCCAGAAAGCTGGCTTCGAAGTTGAGTGCGTTCTTGAAGGTCTTGGCCAGGATGCAATAATTCAGCAGATTTATGTTGACCACGTAAAGGCTTCAATTAACAAATAAAGTTTTAAACCACAGATTACACAGATGTCACAGATTAAATAGTTCATTTACGAAAAATTGTCGTATAAAAGTCGAGATTTTCGTAATACGGAATTTATAATCGGTGTAATCTGTGGTTAATTTTTTAAGGAAATCCCCCATGCGAAAAACCATCTTCCTTGCGATAATCTTACAGCTTTCCATTTTCAATTTTCCGTCTTCAGTTTTCTCTCAGGTAGCATCAGAAAGTCTTCCGCCTCAAAAAGTCGGAACAGAAGACATGATTCCTCTGTCTGCCTCAGAAATTCTTGAGGGCAGCTATGAAGTTGAAGTCGAGTCTAGTTCCTCAATGTTCAGAATCACAAAGGCAATTCTTACTGTAAAAGACGGAGACATGACCGCAAAGCTCACCATGGGCGGGAAAAGCTATTCAAAACTCTTCCTCGGAACTGCCGAAGAAGCAAGCAATTCAAATGGAAACGGTGAAATTCCTGCAAGTCAGGACGAAAATGGTGCGGTTCTTTTTGAAATTCCGGTTTCTGCGTTAAATTCTTCTATTAAATGTGCCGCATTCAGCAAAAGAAAGGAAAAATGGTACAACCGTGACATTCTTTTTGATGCAGGAAGCCTGCCGGAAGAAAGTCTTTTGATTTATCCCAAAAAACAGGAAAATGTCAGCCTCAAAGACGGAAGATATTTTGTAAATGCTTCACTTACTGGCGGGAGCGGAAGGGCAAAAATCACTTCTCCTGTAAAAGTAATCGTGGACGGCGGAAAAGCCTTTGCAATCATCGAGTGGTCAAGTCCGAATTTTGACTACATGAAAGTGAATCACGAACGCTACGACGCAGACACAAAAATTCTGGAGAAAGGCGGAAATTCCACATTCAAAATCCCAGTTTTTGCGTTCGACAAAAAAGTTCCTGTCACCGCAGACACTGTTGCCATGAGCAAAGCCCACGAAATCAATTATTGGCTCCACTTCGATTCAAAATCAGCCAAAAAGACCCGAAAGAAATTTTAGCAAGAAATTTTAATCTTGACAGACAACGATTCGACATTTAAATTTATTCAATGAGCGAAACAAAAAAACAGAAAATTTTGTGCATTGGAAATGTCTCCGTTGACATAAAAGCATACAGCATGGAAGAAGATACCAGCGAGGCTTACCGTGACGGAACTGTTGATTTGGTTCCGGGCGGAGTCGGTCGCGGAATGGCGATGAATTTATGTCATCTTGGCCTTGATTCATACATTTATTCTGTTGTCGGCGATGACATTTTCGGTGATTTTCTGCGTCATGGAATGCTTTCCGAAGGCGTAAACACCACGCTCCTGCGAAAAATTCCTGGTGAAAGCACATCGCTTTTTTCTGTAATGGCAAGTGCCGGGAGCAGGGCATCCTGTATTTATTCCACACGAATTTTACGCCATATTGATTTTGGTAGCGACATCACTTCTTTCATTGAGAGCGAGAAAATTGGAAGCCTTGCCCTCGATTCAAATCTTTCTTTAGAAACTTTCGAAAAAATCTACGAATACAAAAAGTCTCATCCGGCATTATTTATTTTCCAGAATGCGACATCTCCTGACCTGGCGCGCAAAACCCTGCCTTATGTAAGTTTGATTGATCTTTTTGCCTGCAACGAGTTTGAGGCGGAAGCAATTTTGGGCGAAGAGCCGCTCATGGATATTTCCACCGTTCAAAAATTCCGCGCCCTCGGATACAGAGATTTCATCGTAACTTTCGGAGAAAAAGGCGTTTTGGTCGCTGTTGGTGAGGACACTTATATTGAGCCTCCTTACATGCAGGTTCAAGTGGTGGACACAATCGGAGCCGGCGATGCCTTTGCCTCAGGATTTTTGATGGGATTTCTGGAAAAGGAACCTGTCAGAAACTGCATCCGCTACGGTCTCGTCTGCTCAAAAGAAACCCTTCTCACCCGCAGCACAGTCAGCGAAATGCTCAACCGCGAATTCGTGCAGAAATTGGCCGCTGAAAAGTGGTAAAAATACTTGACAGTTTAGCACTATACTTGTATAGTTAAAACAGGGGTTAGGAGTATTTATGAAAAACACCTGTTTGGCATTCTTTTTGATTCCATTGATTTTTATCTCATGTGCAAAGCCACTTTCCAAAAGCGATTCCCCGCTTGAGCTTGAAGGTTATTTGTTTAAAAGCTCTCTTCCGCTCAAATATGCCAAAGAATTTAAAATCGATGAATATCACTCAGTTTTTGATTCTTCGGTTACAGAATCTGAGCCAAATATCAAAACGGCTTTTGTCGATCCGGAGGAATCTGCCGAAATTAATCAAAAATCTTCTATATATATGATTACAATTTCTGGCGCCGACCGCTATCTTCTTCTTCCAAAAGATTGTACAGTTCCTCAAAATCTTCCTTCAAAAGTTGCCGTAATCCGCACTCCTGTTACAAATGTCTATCTTTGTGCCTCTTCTGCAATGGCTTTGTGGAACCGGCTCGGCTCGCTTGATCCAATAAAATTTTCAGCAGTGCAAAAAAAGGACTGGTATGTTCCCGAAGCCATTCGCGCGATGGAAGAGTCTAAAATCCTTTATGCTGGGAAATACAACGCGCCCGATTTTGAACTTTTGTTGAAAGAAAAATGCTCGCTTGCAATTGAATCCACGATGATTTATCATACGCCTCAAATCAAAGAAAAGCTGGAGTCACTTGGAATCCCAGTTTTTGTGGACAAATCCAGCTACGAAGAAAATCCGCTCGGCCGCATGGAATGGATTAAGCTCTACGGGCTCATGTGCAAAAAGCAAGAGGTAGCCGAAGATTTCTTTCAGGAGCAACTCACCAGAATCGAAACGAATGTTACATCTCAAAATACTATCCCAAAATCTGTAAGTTTCTTCTATATAACTAGCAACGGCATGGTCGTAATTCGTGGAAGCGAAGATTACATCGTAAAGATGATTGAAATGGCAGGCGGAGAATATGCTTTCAAAAATACCCGAAAAAGTTCTTCGCCCTCAGTCACAATATCAATGGAGCAGTTCTATGCCCAATGCGCATCTTCCGACATCCTGATTTACAATTCTTCGATTGACAACACCCTTCACAGTAAAGCTGATCTTCTTTCAAAAAGCCCTCTCTTCGCTGAGTTCAAGGCAGTTCAGGCTGGCGAAATATGGATGACAGGAAAATATCTTTATCAGGCAACCGATAGAATCGGCGATATGATTCTTGATTTACGAAAAATTGTCACAGGCAATACGGAAAAAATGATTTTTTTGGAACGGGTGGAGTAAAATAATTAAAAAGTGCTGGATAAATTTGTAAAAATATCTTAAAATAATGTTAATTACTTTTTAAATGTGCTAAGGAAGGTCTTATGAAAAACAAAAGACATATGTCACTTATGGCAGAAGTTTTGGTCGGTTCTATTGGTTCAATGCTGTTCGTAACAGTTTTTTTGTGTGTTTCGTATATGGTTGTCATGTTGCATGGAATCAAACAGTCTTGCATTAATTCTGTTGGCCAGACAATGGAAACATTGAACAAAGAGGTTTCCGGGATTCTTGGTGAATATGATAATATGGTTGTTGACTTGTCAAATGTAATCACGGCCCTTGACGGTGATCGTGACACCATGAAAAGAGTCATCACGAACATGGGCAAAGGGCTTTCAAGCGATTATCTTCTGTATTATGCCACTGCAGAGCAGATTTGGGATGGGGGCACTTTGATTTCTCACTCAGGTTGGGAAGCACCTTCTGACTTTGACATGCAGTCTCGTCTTTGGCACAAAAATGCCGTAAATAATCAGAATAAAATTTGTTACACTGAACCTTTTAACGATGTAAATACAGGCAAACTCATCGTTACAATCAGCTATCGTGTTCTTGATGACAGCGGGCGTTTAATTGGTGTTTCAGCATTCGACATTGTTCTTGACGGACTTTCACAGGCTGTAAAAAGTATCCGTCTTTCTGAAAACAGCAAAATCAATATTGTAACAAAAGAAGGGCTTTTCCTTACAAATAGCGATTCAAGCGCAATTATGAAAAAAAACTACTTTGATACAGCAGTTTTCAAATCATATTCAAAATCTTCATATCTTGACGGAAGTGCAAAATCTTTCATTGAGGGATCTTCTTTTTACGGCGTACATCCAATCGAAAATACAGATTGGTTCATTGTAGCTGAAGGTCCTGTTTCTGATTTCTCAGGTGAGTCAGTTGCCCAAATCCTCAGCCTGCTTGCGGCACTTCTGATTATTATTGTTTTCATGATTGTGGGAGATATCATTCTTTCCAAGAGAGTTTCAAATTGTTTCAAAGTCATTTCTTCTGGATGTGACTTGATTGCACATGGAGACTTCTCAAAGAAATATCCTGACTTTTTCACAAAAGAGGCTTCGATGCTTTCCGAAGGATTCAACACTTTCTCACAGCGTTTACAGGGGATTATCGAAAGTATGAAGCAGTCACGAATCTCACTTGGTCAGGCTGGTGAAAGTCTTAAGAATGGCACACAAGAAACAGCACAGGCAATCGCGATGATTGCAGACAATACGGGTAAAATGAGCGAAAATCTCCGCACTCAGAATCAAAGCGTCGAGCAGACGGCTGGCAGCATCAACAAGATTCTTGCAGGAATTTCTTCACTTGAAAAACTTGTCGGTGAACAGGCAAAATCTGTGCAGGGAGCTTCCAGCGCGGTCGAGCAGATGATTGGAAATATCGGCGAAGTAAACCGAAACGTTGATAAGATGGCAATTTCATTCGGCAAGCTTGAGGCAGATGCTGAGAGTGGTGCAAAAACTCAGGAAGAATTGCAGAATCAGATTAGTGAAATTGAAAATCAGTCGAAACTTTTGAACGAGGCAAACACTGTCATCGCATCAATCGCAGAACAGACAAACCTTCTCGCAATGAATGCGGCGATTGAGGCGGCTCATGCGGGGGAGGCAGGCAAAGGCTTTGCGGTCGTAGCGGACGAAATCCGAAAGCTCTCGGAGACTTCTTCAACACAGTCAAAGACAATCGGCGATCAGCTCAACAGTATTCAGACTACAATCGGCACTGTTGTTGAGGCAACTCAGCGTGGTGTTCAGGGCTATGCACACCTTGCAAGCGAAATCCATGAGACAGACAATCTTGTTCAGCAGATAAAAGCAGCAATGGCGGAACAGCAGGAAGGTTCGACACAAATCACGGAGGCACTCCACGGAATGAACGACAGCACGACCCAAGTTCAAAAAGCCTCACAGGAAATGAACGCCGACAGCCGTGTAATCATGTCCGAAGTTGGCAACTTGCAGGAAGAGACCCGCGTAATGAAGCAGGGCATGGACGAAATGAAAGAAAGTGCGTCAAAAATTGCCCGCACAGGCGAAGCACTTTCAGAAATCTCTACCCTCATGGAAAATTCCATCGTGGAAATCGGTCGTCAGGTAGACCAGTTCCAGGGGTAAAAATACATTTTTTTGATTTTCGCTCAAGAATCAATGCGAGATTGCTACTGTTTTGCTTGATTACCAATGGGGATTTTATATAATACAATGGATGATATCAATCTATTCTAGCAAATCTCGCTATCTCTTAATATTCTCCCTTTTCTTGATTCTCCTTGCTCTCGCAAGCATCCTTTCTTTGTGCACGGGAACAATCTCCATCCCGCCCGCCCGCATTTTCGGGATTCTTTTCGGCGGAGAGGGCGGTGCGTTCTCCGTGCAGGAAATCAGCATCATCACAAAAATACGTCTTCCGCGCCTGATTATGGCTGGTGTTTTGGGCGGGGCACTCTCGCTTTCTGGATTTTTGCTCCAGACTTACTTTCAGAACCCAATCGCAGGGCCTTTCGTGCTTGGCATTTCTTCGGGAGCAAAAATGTGTGTTGCGGCCAGCATGATTTTCTTCCTTAAAAAAGGCATTGCGGTCTCGTCTTTAGGGCTTGTTGGTTCGGCTTTTTTGGGTGCGCTTCTTTCAACATCATTTATCCTGCTTGTTTCTCGCAAAGTCAATCACATTGGCTCGCTTCTGGTTTCTGGAATCATGATTGGCTATGTTACTTCTGCAATCACCGACTTTTTCATTGCGTTTGCCGAAGATTCTGACATCGCAAACTTGCACGGCTGGTCAAAGGGCAGTTTTTCGGGTTTTGATATGGCGGACTGTGTTGTTTGCATCTCAATCATTTTGGCAGCTCTCGTCTGTGTTTTCTTGCTCGCAAAGCCAATCGGCGCATATCTCATGGGCGAAACTTATGCGCGCACGATGGGCGTGAACACAAAAATTTTCCGTCCGGTCTTGATTCTTCTTTCTAGCGTGCTTTCTGCTACGGTCACGGCGTTTGCAGGCCCGGTTTCTTTCGTGGGAATTGCGGTTCCGTTCTTGGTCAAGCAGCTTTTACGCACTGCAAAACCTCTTGTCGTTATTCCAGCTTCTTTTTTGGGTGGGGCCGTTTTCTGCATCTTCTGTGATTTGATTGCGCGAAGTTTATTCTCGCCGCTTGAACTGAGCATAAGCACAGTCACATCATTCTTCGGTGCCCCTATCGTAATTTTTATGATTATACGCCGAAGGAAGGGTGAGCGATAATATTCTTTGTAATGACACACTGGTTTGTATTCGGTATAATTATTTACTGAAAATTTCATAATAATTTCTTGGAGGAAAAAATGAAAAAGATTATGCTTTTCGCGATGATGGCAGTTTCACTCTGTTTCTTTGGATGCAACAAAAAAGCAGCAAGCAAAACAACTCTCCGCATCGCAATGGTTACAGACTCTGGTGATATTACTGACCAGTCTTTCAACCAGACAACTTATCAGGCATGTAAGGATTATGCTGATTCTGCCAAGCTTGATTTCCAGTATTACAAACCGGCTGGTGACTCAACAGCTGACCGAATCGCTTCAATTGATGCCGCTTATCAGGACGGATACAATGTAATCGTTCTTCCTGGCTTCTTGTTTGGAGAGGCAATTACAAAAGTTGCAAAAGATTATTCTGATGCAAAATTCATCGGCCTTGACATCAGCAAAGGTGATTTGGGTGGAAGCGAAGTTCCTTCAAACGTTTTCTGTGCGGTTTATGCCGAGGAAATTCCTGGATTCTTTGCTGGTTACGCAGCTGTAAAAGAAGGTTATCGCCATCTCGGTTTCTTGGGCGGCATGGCTGTTCCTGCTGTAATTCGCTTTGGATTCGGTTTCGTTCAGGGCGCAAACAAAGCTGCAGAAGAGCTTGGTGTTGCTAACGATGTTACAGTTGAGTATGTTTACGGCGGTCAGTTCTACGGTGATCAGACAATCACAGCTACAATGGACGGCTGGTATAAAAATCGTGGTGTAGAGGTTGTTTTCGCTTGTGGTGGCGGTATCTGGACTTCAGCTTGTGAGGCTGCTGCAAAAGTTAACGGCAAAGTAATTGGTGTTGATGTCGATCAGTCTGCTCAGATTAACAGCTACGGCGAGGGAATGCACGTTACTTCTGCAATGAAGGGCTTGGGTGCTACTGTAAACGCTGTCCTTACAGCAATTCAGAACAACAGCTGGGATACTTATGCAGGCCAGGTTTCTTCTCTCGGACTCGTTTCTGGTTCAGATCTTTCTGCAAACTATGTTGGTCTCCCGGTTAACTCATGGACAATGAAGAATTTCACAGTTTCTGATTATCAGAAGCTCGTTACAGAAGTTTATTCAAAATCTATCACAATTTCAGACTCAATCGATGCTCTTCCTGCTGTTTCTATTAAAGTAAACACATATCAGAACATCAAATAAATCGTTTTTTAATTTCTGATTCTATTAACATGGCGTGAATCTTTTTAGGGTTCACGCTTTTTTATTTCCGCGTACATTAAAATAATTTTTGCGAATTAATCATTTTACAGGCTTCTTTTCTTTTAAATTTCGGTTATAATAGGAAGGATAGGTTTAATATGAGCGAAGAATACATTATTGAGATGCTGCATATCACCAAGCGGTTTCCTGGAATCGTTGCTAATGATGATATTACTCTGCAGCTAAAGAAAGGTGAGATTCATGCCCTGCTCGGTGAAAATGGTGCGGGCAAGTCAACACTCATGAGCGTTCTTTTTGGTCTTTATCAGCCGGAAGAGGGCGAAATCCGCAAGAACGGACAGAAAGTTCAAATCAGAAATCCCAATGATGCTACTGCCCTTCATATCGGCATGGTGCACCAGCACTTCAAGCTTGTTGAAGTGTTTACAGTCCTTGATAATATTATTCTCGGCTGCGAAACAATGAAGCATGGTCTGGTTGATCGTGAAAGTGCCCGCAAGAGAGTCGTTTCTCTCAGCAATGTTTATGGCCTTCAAATTGACCCTGATGCCAAAATCGAGGATATCACAGTGGGAATGCAGCAGCGTGTCGAAATCCTCAAAATGCTTTATCGCAACAATGACATCCTTATTTTTGATGAGCCGACGGCTGTTCTTACACCACAGGAAATTAAAGAATTGATGAATGTCATGAAGCTTCTTGCTGAAGAGGGCAAATCAATTCTTTTCATCACTCACAAGCTTAATGAAATTATGGAAGTTGCCGATCGCTGCTCAGTTTTGTGCAAAGGCCGCTATATCGGTACGGTAAACATTTCAGAGACAAATAAAGAAGAACTCAGCCGGATGATGGTTGGTCGTGACGTTCAGTTCACCGTTCAGAAAAAGCCTTCGGTGCCTGGCAAAGTTATTCTTGACGTACAGCATCTTTGTGTAGAAAGCAAACTCCACAAAATGCTTGCTGTAAACGACGTAAGTCTTCAGGTTCATGCCGGAGAAATCGTCTGTATCGCCGGAATCGACGGTAACGGTCAGTCAGAATTCATTCAGGGGCTGACAGGCCTTGAAAAAATCGTTCAAAATCACAACACAAAAATTCTGCTTGATGGCACGGATATAACTAAAAAATCAATCCGCGATAAAAGCATTGCGGGCTTAAGCCATGTTCCGGAAGATCGCCACAAGCACGGCCTTGTCCTTGATTACACTCTAGAACAGAACATGGTCCTGCAGCGTTACTGGTCACAGGAATTCCAGCATTTTACATTCATCAAAAATAAAGCCGTTTCAGAATATTCTCAAAAATTGATTGATGCTTTTGACGTAAGAAGCGGGCAGGGCAACAAAACAATCGCTCGCTCCATGTCCGGCGGCAATCAGCAGAAGGCAATCGTAGCTCGCGAGCTTTCAAAGGATCACAAACTTTTGATTGCAGTTCAGCCTACCCGTGGCCTTGACGTGGGCGCAATTGAGTATCTTCACAAAGCAATTATTGCTGACCGTGATGCTGGAAAGGCCGTTCTGCTTGTTTCATATGAGCTTGAAGAAGTTTTGAACCTCAGTGACCGCATTCTTGTAATGTATGAGGGTGAAATCGTAGGTGAGCTTGATCCAAAAACAACTGCACCAGAAGAGCTTGGTTTGTATATGGCAGGTGCAAAACGTCAGAAACAAAATCAGGAGATTGCACAATGAGACTAAAAAAAATCTTCGTAAGTGAGGCATTCCGTTCAATTATGGCGGCCGTCTTATGTTCAATAATTGGAATCATCGTCGGGTTCATAATTCTTTTGATTATCAACGCTGAGCACGCTCCCAAAGCAATTAGCGTAATTCTCAAAAACTTTCTATATTATAGGAACGGTGGCAAGCAGCTTTATTACTTCGGTCAAACTCTGGTAAAATCAGTTCCCCTGATTTTGTGTGGAATCGGTGTTCTTTTCGCTTACAAATCTGGTCTTTTTAATATAGGTATTGCAGGTCAGTATTGTATCGGTATCGGCATTTCCTTGTGGGCAGCCCTCGCATTTCATCTTCCGTGGTTTGTTTGCATTCTTCTTGCCATGCTCAGTGCTGCATTGTGGGCTTGCATCGCAGGTCTTTTAAAAGCTTTTTGCAATGTGAACGAAGTAATTGCCGGAATTATGCTCAACTGGATTTCTCTTTATCTGGTAAACGTGCTTCTTCAGAACGAAATCACAATGAATATTTCACGTTCGGAGACTTATTCAATTGCTGAGCGTTCTCCTCAGTCAATTATTCCTACTTTAGGGCTTGGTTCAATTTTTCATGACAATCCTTATGTTTCAATCGCAATTCCAGTTACAATTATCGTTGCGGTTGTAATTCATATTGTTCTGTCAAAAACTACAATCGGATATGAGCTTCGTGCGACGGGTCTCAACAAACACGCCGCAAAATATGCCGGCATGAAGGACAAAAAGAACATCATACTCACAATGGCTCTTTCCGGTGCGATTGCAGGGCTTGCGGCCGCATTGTATTACCTTACCGATATTCAGCCGTGGAAGACAGCTTCTGTTGTTCCGGGAATGGGCTTTAACGGTATCGCGGTTGCTTTCCTTGGCGGGCTCAATCCAATCGGCGTAATTTTTGCAGGATTTTTCATTCAGCATATCACTCAGGGCGGCAGTTTTATCGATACCAAATATTTTAACCCTCAGATTGCCGACTTGATTTCTTCGATAATCATTTATTCATGTGCATTCATGTTCCTTTTAAAAACTTTGATTTCTAAACTCATAGGGGAGAAACGAAAATGCTGTTAGTTCAGTACACGTTGATTTATGCTTCTGTCCTGATTTTTGTCGCTTTTGGCGGAATGTTCTGTGAACGAAGCGGTACCATCAACCTCGGTCTTGAGGGTGTAATGGTTATGGGAGCTTTGGGCGGTGCTTTCGTGCTTCATGCTCTTTCTCCAAATCTTCCTGGTTTTGTGATTGTTTTTCTGACTTTACTTGTAAGCGTTATTTTCGGAATGTTGTATTCGCTTTTGCTTGCGGTTGCGGCCATTAATTTTAAGGCAGACCAGACTTTGGTCGGTACGGCCATGAACATGCTTGCAACGGCTGCTGGAGTCGTTATCGTAAAGGCTTATAATAACGCACAGTCGGCAGGCCAGAATCCTTCTGCAATCATTGACTATATTCAGACTCGCAAAGTTTTTTTGATTAAAGCGTTCGGTTCTGAATTCAACATCTACATGATTCTCACGATTTTCCTGATTATCGCTGCTTACATAATTCTTTTCAAAACAAGATTTGGGCTCAGGCTCATGGCTTGTGGCGAATTTCCGCAGGCGGCCGACAGTGCAGGAATCAATGTTTACAAAATGCGGTATGCAGGCGTTCTGCTTTCAGGATTTTGCGGTGGAATTGGCGGCGTAATTTATATCACGGCTGCAAATTCCCAGTGGGATTTTATGTACGGAGTCGCTGGTGCAGGTTTTTTGGCCCTTGCCGTCATGATTTTTGGTCAGTGGAATCCACTCCGAATTGCTGCCAGCGCCGTTCTTTTTGGTGCATTCCGTGCGGTGGCCGACACATATTCCGCTTTCGACGTGCTCACGCATCTTGTTCCGGGCGATATATATAAAATGCTTCCGTATATTATTTCGCTTGTAGTGCTTGCGTTCACATCCAAAAAATCCCGTGCTCCAAAAGCAGAAGGAATTCCATACGACAAAAGCACGAGGTAGACCTTTTCTATAAATAGTATTAAAATATCGATATCTGCAGGTTTAAATGCAGTACCGTTATCGCGGAGGTTTAAGGAATATACTTATGAAAAAATCAATCATCTTTGGTGCTTTCCTCGCTTTGTGTGCTTTCAGTGCATTCGCAGAGCCAATTACAAAGGAATCAATTAAATCAAATGTCGAAAAGTTCCTCAACGGAAAAGGCTTATATATCAGCTCTTCATTCACAGTCGAGAATAACGATATCGTATTGTACATTCCACGTGAAAAGGTTAAAAATCTTGAGCTTCGCGAGCCAAAAGGCGTTGGTCTGCTCTTCATCAACGCTGACGTTCAGTTCTACGACCAGAGAATTTCAGCAATCGGATTCGGTAATATCCAGAAAGACGAGTGGGACAGCCATTCGCTTGCCGTCAAAGCAAATGATATTTCCGTCGATGCAAACGGCAACCTTATCATCAAGAAGAAATAACTTTATAAATGATTGAATTTAAGAATCTCTCCGTCGGTTATGACAAAGCCCCTCTTCAAAAGCCGTTTTCTCTTCAAGTCAAGAGGGGCGAGATTCTTACGCTTATCGGGCCAAACGGTTCAGGAAAATCCACCCTTATTAAAACCCTGATTAAAGAACTTTCTCCAGTCGAAGGGGCAGTTTTTCTTGATGGGGCAAATTTAAATTCTCTTTCTCTCAAAGATTTGTCCAGGCAGGTTTCGGCTCTGCTCACGGTTCCAATAAAGCCGGAGCTGATGACTTGCCGTGATGTGGTCAGTTCGGGTCGTTATCCATTTACGGGTCGCTTTTCAGTCCTTAAAGACGAGGATGAAAAAAAGATTGATGAAGCGATTTCGCTTGTTCAGGCGCAGGATTATGCTCACAAAGACTTTATGAAGGTTAGTGACGGCCAAAAACAGCGGATAATGTTTGCGCGTGCCTTGTGCCAGAACCCAAAGGTTTTGGTTTTGGATGAACCGACAAGCTATCTGGATATAAAATGGCGGCTTGAGCTTCTCAAAATCCTCCAAAAACTGAGCGTACAGGGTGTGACGATAATTGCTTCCATGCATGAAGTTGATCTTGCGCTTAAAATTTCTCATCGTGTTCTGTGCATCGGGCCTGAAGAAATCACCGAGCTTTCCCAGAACGAAGACAAGTGTAAAAATCAGATTTGCGCGCTCTACAATCTTTCGGAGCAGGATTACGCCGAAACATTTTACGCTGGTCTGGTAAAGCAATTTTGTAGAAAGGGAGAAGTCTCCCCCTCGCTCCAAAGCAAAGCTTTTCCGCTACCCCCTCTACGGGGAGACCCCGTAACGCCCCCAAAAGAGCGCGGCTCAGGCACGGTTCAGGCACAGACTTCACCGAGAGTCGCTCAAAAATCGTCTCACGACTTTTGCCAGCTGCGCCATTGCTCCCTGCCAATCATGGTGCAGGGCACAATGTCCAGTGCAGGAAAATCTTTCCTGGTTGCGGGGTTGTGCCGAATTTTCAAGCAGGACGGATTTTCTGTCGCACCCTTCAAATCTCAGAACATGGCCCTTAATTCTTTTGTCACGAACGAAGGGCTTGAAATGGGGCGCGCTCAGGTGATGCAGGCGGAAGCTGCCGGGGTAGAGCCGAGCGTGCTCATGAACCCGATTCTGCTCAAACCTAACAGCGACACGGGAAGTCAGGTTATCGTGAACGGTGAAGTTTTGGGCGATATGGGGGCAAAAGATTATTTTGCATACAAAAAAAATCTCGTGCCTCACATCATGAAAGCTTATAATCAGCTTGCGATTGAGCATCAGATTATCGTGATTGAAGGTGCTGGAAGTCCGGCCGAAATCAATCTCAAAGAAAACGACATCGTGAACATGGGCATGGCAAAAATGGCGGACAGTCCCGTGATTTTGGTTGCGGACATTGACCGTGGCGGTGTTTTTGCCCAGATTTTGGGAACAATTGAGCTTCTTACGCCAGAAGAGCGAAACCGCGTAAAAGGATTCGTTATCAATAAATTCCGTGGTGATAAATCAATTTTGGACAGCGGAATCCGAATGCTCGAAGAAAAAACTGGCATTCCTTGTGTCGGAACGCTTCCATATATGAAAATTCAGCTAGATGACGAAGATTCACTGTCTACAAATTTGCACATATTAACACAGTTTCGAGATAAAAAGGACGAAATTCAACTAGCGGTCGTTCGTTTGCCGCATATTTCTAACTTTACAGATTTTATTCCGCTTCAAAACCTGACAAACGTTAATTTGTATTATGTGTCAGACGCCAAAGATTTTGGAACGCCAGACGGCATAATCATTCCAGGAACAAAAAACACGCCTGATGATTTACAGTGGCTTAAAGATTCCGGGCTTGCAGATCTCATCCAGTCCGAAGCCAAGAAAGGCACACCTGTCGTAGGAATTTGTGGCGGATTCCAGATGCTCGGAGAAAAGTTGTTTGATGAGCAATTGGCAATGAGAAATGAGAAATTGGTTGTAGGGGAAGATTCTGTTGAAGCTGATGGGGCTTGTGATTCTGAAGAATATTCCGGGCTTTCGCTGCTTCCTGTTTCTACAGTGTTTTCTTCCCAAAAAACTCGTACCCGCGTTTCTGGAAGAGTGGAAAAATCTGTTCTTGGGGAAAATAATACTGTTCTGGGCGAAAATTCTTCCGTTCCGAATTTATTTCAAAGCCTTTCAGGGCTTCCTGTTTCTGGGTATGAAATCCACATGGGACAGACGAAGTTCATTGATGAGGCAAAAGAATGTTATTTCTCTCGGATTACGGACTCGGTTTCGGGAGAGACTAAGCTTGATGGGGCTGTTTCGGGCAATGTTTTTGGAACGTACATTCACGGTCTTTTTGACGAAACTGAATTCTGCAACAAATTTATAGAAATTCTTGCAGGGCGAAAGGGAATTTCTTCAGAAAAATGGTCACAAATTATCAACGCTGGCGAAAAATCTTCAGATGGCATAAAAATGTCTTCTCGTTCTATTCAGGATTTTAAGGAATCGCAATACAATCTTCTTGCCAAAACGCTTCGAAAGCATCTCGACATGAAGAAAATTTATGAAATCATGGGGTCTAGAGAATCTTCTTGAGCGGGCGGGCAACAATCGTAATCATTGGACCGAGCAAAATCGACATCAGGATTGAACCGAGGATGGAGCCTTGAATTCCGTTTGGATTCAATTTTCCGGCAATGACACCGAGGCCCACCGCGCTAAAATCGAACGCAATTCTTATGATGATAAACGGAACTTTCTTGAACCAGTTGCTTAAAATGTTCGGGATTGCGTCATAAGGCGAAACTCCCATCTTTGCGTTGATGTAAATTGCTGCCACGAGAGCGAACAAAAGCAGTGCAAGCGCAAAAATTCCAATGCGGAGGGCAAAATTTCCTTCTGAAAGTACTATGTTAAAGCCGGTGTTTTTCCAAATCCAGCGGCAGAAGTCGATTGTGTAGCCGATTACAACCATATTTGTGATAGTTCCGAGACCAATCATCTCCACGCCAAAAAGAATCGTAAAAACGAGCATAATCAGATAGACTGAAACCTGCGTTCTCCCCATGCTCCAGCCAAAAAGGGCGGCGATATTCTGATTCATGAAGCTTGCGGGATCGGTTCCCCAGCCAATTTCCATGAGAATAGAGACAAAAACGCCCATCAAAATAATGCTTGGAAGCATAAAAGAGAGCCTTTTACCGAAATTTGGAACAAAAATCTGTTTTACTGAAAATTTCATACTATAATAATACACTAGAATTTGAATTTTTGTTAGTGCAAATCCTGGGGCAGACAGGACTCCCGCATTATAAACTGTTTGCTTTTAAAAATGGCTTCCAGTCGTGAAACGGCTTATCGAAGCCGCATGCTAGCATGCTACACGCGTTTTGTGCTCGTAACTATATACGGTTGCCGCTCACGCGGCAGCACAAAACGAGTGTCTTCGTAAGCCGTTTCACTCCCTCCCGCCATTTTCAATATTAATCCGACTATAATGTGAAAGCCCTGCTGTGACAGACATTTCTAGAACTAAAGTTCCGCTTTCAAAATAAAAAGGTCACTCACAAAAATCTTCCAAAAATGTAGAATAAACTGATTTTTGGCAACGAGGCCGTTCTGATTTTTTCAGGACGGCTTTTTTATTTGCTGCGGGTTTTAGGGTGCAACCCTAATAGAAGGGGTAGCGGAAAACGCGCAGCGGTTGGAGCGTGGGGAAGGCTTTCCCCCACATATTGAGGAATTATTATGAAACTTACACCCAGAGAAACTGAAAAACTCCTGCTTTCTTATGCCGGACTTGTGGCTGAGAGGCGGAAAGAACGTGGTTTGAAACTTAATTACGTCGAGGCTGTGGCTTACATTTCTTCGGCTTTGATGGAAAAGGCCCGCGACGGAAAATCTGTGACCCAGCTCATGCAGGAAGGCGCAAAACTTCTGACGACCGCAGATGTTATGGACGGAGTGGCTGACATGGTGAGTGAAGTTCAGGTTGAGGCGACTTTCCCTGACGGAACAAAGCTCGTTACGGTTCATAATCCGATTCGGGAAGCTGAGTAGGCGGAGGGCATTATGAAAATCGGTGAAATAATTTCCTGCAACAAAACGATTGAATTGAACCTTGGGCGAAAGACGATTCAGCTTGATGTGACGAATAAGGGCGACCGGCCTGTTCAGGTTGGCTCGCATTTTCATTTTTATGAGGTGAACGGACTTCTTTCTTTTGACAGAAAAGCGGCTTTCGGCTTTAAGCTTGATATTCCTTCGGGGATGAGCGTTCGCTTTGAGCCAGGCGAGACAAAAACGGTTCAGCTTTGCTCTTTTGGCGGAAAATCTGAGATTTACGGACTGAACAATCTCACTTGCGGAAAAACTGAATGGGGGCGAAAAGATGAGTTACACGATTGACGGAAAAAAATACGCGCTGATGTACGGCCCGACTACCGGCGACAAAATCAGACTTGCGGATACAAATCTTCTGATTCAGATTGAAAAGGACTTTACGGTTTACGGCGACGAAGCAAAATTCGGTGGCGGAAAGACTCTTCGCGACGGAATGGGACAGTCGGTGAACACAACGAGCGATGGCGGTGATTTGGACTTGGTGATTACGAACTGTGTAATTCTTGATTATACAGGAATTTACAAAGCTGACATCGGAATCAAAGACGGAAAAATCGCTGGAATCGGAAAGGCCGGAAATCCTGACACGATGGACGGCGTAACTCCGGGAATGACTGTGGGAGCTTCGACTGAGGCACTTGCGGGTGAGGGCTTGATTTTAACGGCGGGCGGAATCGACACTCATATTCATTTTATTTCGCCTGAGCAGGTCGAGACAGCCCTTTGTTCCGGAGTCACAACGATGATTGGCGGCGGAACTGGCCCTTGCGACGGAACTAATGCAACGACTTGCACGCCCGGAAAATGGAATCTTGAAATGATGCTAAAGGCGGCGGAAGATTTCCCGATGAACATTGGATATCTCGGAAAAGGAAACTGCTCGAACAAAACGGCTCAGAGCGAGCTTGTGGCCCAGATTAAGGCTGGGGCTTGCGGCCTAAAAATCCACGAGGACTGGGGCACGACTCCTGCCGCTATTGATGCCGCGCTTACGATTGCCGACCAGTACGATGTTCAGGTTTGTATTCACACTGACACTTTGAACGAGGCTGGTTGTGTTGAGGACACTCTTAAAGCAATCAATGGCCGGACGATTCACACTTATCACACTGAAGGAGCGGGTGGCGGACATGCGCCAGATATTCTCAAAGTTGCTGGGCACGAAAATGTAATCCCTGCTTCAACGAACCCGACAATGCCTTTTACGGTGAACACGCTGGACGAGCATTTGGATATGCTCATGGTCTGTCATCACTTGGACAATAAAATCGCCGAGGATGTTGCATTTGCCGACAGCCGAATCCGGCCGGAGACGATTGCCGCCGAGGACGTTCTTCACGACATGGGAGCTTTGAGCATTATGTCGAGCGACAGTCAGGCGATGGGGCGGGTTGGCGAAGTAATTACCAGAACATGGCAGACGGCTCACAAAATGAAGGAAGAGCGAGGTCATCTTGAAGCAGACTGCTGCTGCAAAAAATCTGACGATTCGGGCGGCTGGGAAGAAAACGACAATTTTAGGGCAAAACGTTATGTTTCAAAATACACGATAAATCCTGCGATTGCACACGGAATTTCTGAATATGTCGGCTCGGTCGAAGTCGGTAAGATGGCGGATCTGGTTTTATGGAACCCGGCATTTTTTGGCGCAAAGCCAGACATCGTGATTAAGGGCGGGGCAGTTGTTCTTTCAAAAATGGGCGACTCAAATGCTTCGATTCCGACTTGCCAGCCGGTTTACTATCGGAATATGTTCGGTTTCTACGGAAAGGCAAAATATTTTACCTGCGCGACATTTCTTTCCCAGGCGGCGATTGAAGATAAATTGCCGGAAAAACTGGGGCTTGAAAAAATATGCCTGCCTGTAAAAAAGTGCCGTAAAATCGGTAAAAAAGACATGAAATTCAATGACGCGCTTCCAAAAATTGATGTTGACCCGGAAAACTATCATGTCACGGCGGACGGAGAGCCAATCGTGAGCAAGGCCGCCCGTTCCCTTCCGCTTACACAGCGATATTTCTTGTTTTAGCAAATGGAGACCTAAATGATTTGCGAGAAAATTCTTGGAAAAATCGGCGAAGAGCAATTTAACGGAAAGAAAATAGATTATGTTGATTTTGAATGGCACGAAACATATTCAAAACTTCATAGAAAGACTTCCAGGGCGGGGCGAGATGTTGCAATCAGCCTGGACGATTCGATTTTAAAGATTGGAATTAAGCCCGGCGATGTGCTTGGACTTGACGGCGAAACTGTGATTTGTGCCGATGTTTTGCCTGTGGAAATCTTGGGCGTGAATGTGGGAAATCCTGCATTTTTTAACGGTGCGAAAGTGGCTTACGAAATCGGAAATTGCCATGCACCGCTATTTTTTGGAAAATCTGACTCGGAACTTGTCACGATTTATACGGAGCCGATGGAAAGGCTTTTAAAAGGACTGGCTTCCGGCGGATATTCAGTTGAAGTCGAAAAGCGGACGGAAAAACTCGATTTTTCAAAACAGATTTCTTCGATAGTCGGACATTCGCATCACCACGGTGAGCATCATCACCATGAGCATTGAATTTTTTGAGCTTTTGCAACTGAACGACGCGACCTTTCCGATTGGAAGCTACACTCATTCGTGGGGGCTTGAAACTTTCGTTCAAAAAGGAATCATTCGCGATTCACAAACGGCAGAAAGTTATTTTCGTGCGGAGCTTGAATCGAATTTTCTGAACAACGATTTTTTGTGCACAAGGCTCTCGTATGAAGCGGCAGAAAAATCAGACTGGAACGAAATTCAGGAAATCGATGAAATCTACAATGCGTCAAGAAATGCAAAGGAAATCCGCGAGGGAAGCAAAAAACTTGCGGCAAGATTTTTAAAAACCGTGAGTTTGTGGGGCAGAGCGGAAAACTTGGAATGCACGGCTGAAAATCAAGCTGGAAATCGCTCAGAAAATCCGTACATTCCGAATCACTTTCCTGTGGCTTACGGCTCGCACTGCGCGCTCTCAAAAATCAGCGAGGACGAAGCTTTAAAGGCATTTTTGTACAGCCAGATTTCAGCAAGGGTTGTGACGGCTGTAAAGCTGGTTCCGCTTTCGCAAAGCCAGGGCCAGAAAATCCTGCACTCGCTTTTTACGCTATTCGGGGAAATTTTAGAAAAAGTCATGCAGCTTTCAAAAGAAGATTTGTGCCGCTCCAGCCCGCAAAGCGAGATTCTTTCGATGGAACATGAATTCTTATATACACGATTGTATATGAGTTGACTATATATTAAAACACAGCAATTTTAGCTTAGCAAATTGAAGCAGCAAGTTAATTTTAAATTGCTATGATTTAACAGGAGGCATTATGAAATTCACAAAAATCGGTGTGGCGGGGCCTGTTGGTTCTGGAAAGACAGCTTTGGTTGAGGCTTTGACCCGTCGGCTTGCTTCAAAATATTCGATTGGCGTTATCACGAACGACATTTACACAAAAGAAGACGCGGAATTTTTGACCGCACATTCAGTGCTTCCAAAAGAGCGGATTCTTGGCGTTGAAACTGGTGGCTGCCCTCACACCGCAATCCGCGAGGACGCTTCGATGAACCTTGAGGCCGTTGACGAGCTTCGAGCGCGCTTTCCCGACATTGAACTCATGTTCATTGAAAGTGGCGGCGACAATCTTTCGGCAACATTCAGCCCGGAACTTGTGGACGCGACGATTTTCGTAATTGATGTGAGCGAGGGCGACAAAATCCCGCGAAAAGGCGGACCGGGAATCATGAGGAGCAATCTTCTTGTCATAAATAAAATCGACCTTGCTCCTTATGTGGGTGCAAGTCTTGAAGTGATGGCGCGGGATTCAAAAAAGATGCGGGGAGAAAAGCCTTTTGTGTTCACGAACATCCGCACTGGAGAAGGAATTGACGAAGTGATTGCGTTTCTGGACAGAAATGTTTTCTTTACGGATTTGACAGAATCTAGTCATTCCGAATTTAGTTCGGAATCTTGATATGAACCAGTTCGGAAAAGTCTCCCGGTTTGAACTTACAGCCGCCCGCTCAAAAAACGGCACGACTTTCATAAAAGACAGTTTTTTCACTTCTCCATTTAAAATCATGAAGCCCTTCCAAAAAGAAGACGGCGGAATTACGGTCTTTCAGCAATCAGCCTCTCCGGGAATCCTTGCGGGCGACGCTCAGAAACACAATATAATAGTAGAAAAAGGAGCGAATCTTGAAATTGTGAGTCAGTCTTTCGAGAAAATCTTCAAAATGGAAGAAAGCGAAAAGGCTGAACGAAAAATTTCTGCAAGCGTGGGTGAGGGCGGAACTTTGATTTACGCTCCCAATCCCTGCATTCCATTTGCAAAGAGCAATTTTGTTTCAAGCACGAAGATTTCTCTTTCAGCGGGGGCGAAACTGATTTACGAGGACTGCATTTGTGCCGGCAGGGTTGCCTGTGGCGAAGTCTTTGATTTTACGACCTACAAGAATCTGATTGAAATCCGCCGTGAAGAAAAATTGATTTTCCGCGAGAACAACTTTTTTGAGGGCGGAGAAAAGAAAAATCTTTTGCAAAGCAAAGTGAGCTTTGGAGAGTTCACACATTCGGGCACAATGCTGATTTTCGGATTCGAGAAAACTGTCAGGGAAGTGCGTGAGATTTTGGGACTGGAAGAAAAGCTTTTGTACACGGAAGAGTATCGGCGTAAAGCCTGCGGGGTAGGGAAAAATCCAAGCGCAAACGAGAAAATCTTAATCGAAGCAAGCGAAACTGACTCCGGGGATATTGTCGTGCGGGTACTGGGTGGAGCCGCGCAGGAAATCCAAAATGTTTTTTCTTCGCTGAAAGAAAAAATTGAGGAATAAAAAATTAAATCTTATTCCTCAACACTGTCATTTTCGGGTTTGACCCGATAATCTAAAACTATCTCACCCAATCGCCATCTTAGCCTGAATCGCCTGGGAATCTGCGTCTTTTGTAAAGCCGCTCAGCGTGATTTCGCCTTTGTCCATCACGTAGTAGCGGTTGCTTACCGAAAGAACGAAGTCCAGGTATTGCTCGACAATCAGAATCGTAATTCCCAGTTCCTTGTTCACTCGCTCAATGGCGGTGGCTATGTCTTCGATGATTGACGGCTGGATTCCTTCGGTCGGTTCGTCCAGAATCAAAAGTTTTGGGTGGCTCACGAGTGCTCTGGCGATTGCGAGCTGCTGCTGTTGTCCGCCGCTCAGGTTTCCGCCCTTTCGGTTCATGAAGGTCTTTATAATCGGGAAAAGCTCAAAGATTTCCTCGCCGATTTCGCCTTTTCCGCCTGAGACTTGCAATCCGAGCTCCAGATTTTCTGCCACTGTGAGCTGGGGAAAAATTTCCCGGCCTTGCGGAACGTAGCCGATTCCGAGGGCTGCTCGTTCGTAGGTCTTTTTTCCGATGATTTCTTTTCCGTCAAGGAGAATGCTTCCTTCGGGCGTTTTGACCATTCCCATTATGCTTTTTAGGGTAGTGCTCTTTCCAACGCCGTTTCGTCCGACGAGGCACACGATTTCGCCTTTTGGAACGCTCATCGAAAGCGAGGGGATTATCCGGCTTTCCCCGTAATATGAACTGAGATTTTTGATTTCTAACATTTCTTCGTGCCTCCTGTACTCTGGTTCCTTCTGATTATGCCACGCCGCTCTTATGGAACTTTCCGCGTCCGAGGTAAACTGCCTTTACTTTTTCGTCCGCAAGGACTTGTGCCGCGCTTCCTTCCGTCAGGATTTTTCCTTCGTGCATCACGGTCACTGTGTCGGCGACGGCTTTAACGAATTCCATGTCGTGCTCCACAACAACGACCGCGTACTGTTTGGCGATTTTTTTAATAATTTCGCCTGTTTTTTCGGTCTCGGCTTTTCCCATGCCCGCAACTGGCTCGTCAAGAAGAACGACCGCCGGTTCCTGCACCAAAAGCATTCCGATTTCAAGCCACTGTTTTTGTCCGTGCGAAAGCGAAGATGCCTTTTCGTCTTTTTTTTCTGTGAGCGAGATAAAATCCAGAATCATTTCAATCCGTTTCTTTTGTTTTTCGGAAATTCTAAAGAGCAGGGAAGAAATCACATTCTTCTGGCCTTTGAGGGAAATTTCCATGTTTTCCCAGACGGTAAGGCTCGTAAAGACCGAAGGAGCCTGAAATTTTCGACCGATTCCTTCATTAACTATGTCCGCCTCACGCATTTTTGTTAAATCCATGTTCGTGTACTGTCTCAACCCAACGTCGATGCCACCGTGATAGATGATTTTTCCGTTTGAGGGCTTGGTTTTTCCGCAGATGATGTCGAGAAGCGTAGTCTTTCCTGCACCGTTCGGACCGATGAAAAAGTGCACTTTATTCGGCATGATTTTTGTGTTCACATCGCTCAGAGCCTTGAATCCGTCGAATTCAACTGAAATATCGTTGATTTCGATGACAGGCGTAATCTTTGAATTAGTCTCGCTCATTTGTTTGCTCCTTTTGTCCCAATTTTCCCTTTATTAAATTCTTAACATCAACGCAAATTCCCATCACACCGCGAGGAAGGAAAAGAACGACCAGCACGAAAATTGCACCGATGAAGTACGACCAGATTTCCGGGAAATTCTCGCTGATTAAAGTCTTTGTGATGTTCACTAAGAATGCGCCCAAAACCGCGCCGATTAAATTTCCTCTTCCGCCCACGGCAACCCAAATCGCCATGTCGATTGAGTTGGAAATGCTCATTTCGGAAGGTGAAATGATTCCGCTGAAAGGAACGAAGAGTGCGCCCGCAATTCCTGTGAAAACCGCGCTGAGGCTGTAAACGAAGGTCTTGTAATTGGCCACCTGATAGCCGGAAAATCTCGTCCTGTTTTCGCCGTCACGGATTGCAACGAGGACTTTTCCGCATCTTGTCCGCATGACCCAAGAAAACAAGGCGTAAGTCAGAATCAAAATCGCAAGCGCAACATAGTACCAGATGTATTTCGTGGTTTTGCCTGCAATCGGGAGACCGAAAAGCGTTGAAAAGTCGGTTATTCCGTTTGTGCCGCCGGTGTATTCCTGTAGGCCGACAAAGAGCGTGACAAAAACCAGGGCGAGTGCCTGAGAAAGAATTGAAAAATAAACGCCCTTGATTCTGTTTGTAAATGTCAGAAGACCAAGAAGGAAGGCGAGCAAGGCCGGGACCATAATGACCATGAAAATCGTGGTGGAAGGAGTTTTGTAAAAATCCCAGAACCACGGAAGTGTGGTACGACCGCTCCAGCTCATAAAGTCGGGGAGTGAAGAACCGCTTGCAACGAGCTTTAAGTACATTCCGAAGCCGTATCCGCCAAGACCGAAGAAAACGCCGTGCCCCAAGCTCAGAATGCCTGTGTGGCCCCAAATTAAATCAAGGGAAAGCGCGACAATCGCATAAGTGATGTATTTTCCGACCAGACTCACTCGGAACGGAGAAAGAAAAAGCGGAAGCAGAACTACAATCATCATTATTGCGGCGAATGCAAGATTTTTCTGTCTGAAAGTGAGGCCTTCGATTGTCGGCGTGCTTTCTGACTCATCAAGACTTCGCGAGCGAATGGTGAACAAGCCTTGCGGCCGCTTTTGGAGGAACATAATTACAAGGAAGAGAACGATTGCCTTTGCGATGTTTGCCGAAGTTCCGAACTGAATCGCGGCATTGCTCATTCCGATTAAGAGTGCGCCCGCAATAGAGCCGGCAAGTTTGCCAACTCCACCAAGAACGACGACCATGAATGTATCGACGATATAGTTTTGTCCGAGCGAAGAGCCGACCGGTCCCAAAAGACAGAGTGCCGCACCCGCAACTCCCGCAAGGCCTGAGCCGATTGCAAAAGTGAGGGTGTCAATCCGGTTTGTGTGGATTCCAAGGCACTGAGCCATAGAACGGTTCTGCATGGTAGCACGGACTTTTTTTCCGTAAGAAGTTTTGTACATCAAGAGGTACATTAAAAGAAGACAAAATGCCACGAGCAGGATAATGAAAAGTCGTTTGTAAGTCATAATTACGCCCGCGACTTCAAAATTTCCGTTCAAAACAGAAGGTGCTGAGACGTTGACGTTCGGGGCTCCAAAAACTGAACGAGCAAGCTGCTGCAAAACAAGACTCACGCCCCAGGTTGCAAGAAGCGAATCAGTTTCGCGGCCATAAAGCCGTTTGATGACAAGCTGTTCAAGTGCCGCTCCGAATCCTGCTGAAACAAAAAACGATACTAGAATCGCTACAGGATAATACAAATCAAAAGCCGAAGCGGGCAGAAATCGAATAAAAAAATTCTGCACAAGGAAAGTGCTGTATGCGCCAATCATAATGAACTCACCATGAGCCATGTTGATGACGCGCATAAGTCCAAAAGTTATAGAAAGTCCCAGTGCCGCCAAAAGTAGAATTGAACTGAGACTAATACCGTTAAACAAAATCGTAAAAAATGTATTCATAAAATTTTTTCACAAAACAAGATTCACTGGCATATACAAAAACAGACTACCAGCAGTGAACGCGTCACTAAAACTCAAGGTTGTCAAAGGTTGCCACACAGATTCGAGATTCCTACGGAATCTCATTTTTAGAAATTGTAAAATTACTTTTTATGATTTTGCGTAGCAAAATCGAATCCGTGTGGCATACATGGGGGTACGGGGGCGAAGCCCCTGTAGAGTGGGGTGCGGGCGCCGGTTCAGGCACAGCCTTTACCGAGACTCGCCTAGAAAGTCGTCTCACGACTTTCTTCGCCTGTCAGCGACCGGCTCACTAGGGGAGAGGCTTCTCCCCTAAAAAACTTTCCGTTTTCCGTTTTCCACTTTCCGTTTAATTACAATCCTTTAGCCCACTCATAAGTTGAGAGGTATGGATCCGGCTTTACGGCACCACTTGTTGCCCAAACTTCATCGATCAGGCCTGTCTCGTTGATTTTTCCGATTCGGACTGGCTTGTAGATGTGCTGGTTTGATCCGTCGAGTGTTACCTTGCCTTCTGGTGCGTCGAATGTGAGGCCTTTTGCGGCTGCACGGACTTTTTCTACATCGAATGAGCCTGCTTTTTCAGCTGCCATTGCCCACAAGTACACTCCGATGTAACCAGCTTCGATTGGGTCGTCTGTAACTCGTTTTTCACCGTAAGATGACTTGTAAGCCTTTACGAAAGCGTCATTCTGGGGTGTTTTTGTTGTCTGGTAGTAGTTCCATGCAACATAGTGGCCTTTGAGGTTTTCGATTCCGACACCACCGACCTCTTCTTCGGCGATTGAGAAGCTCATTACTGGGATTGACTCGGCTGTGATTCCGGCATCTGTGAGCTGTTTGAAGAATGCTACGTTTGAGTCTCCGTTGAGTGTGTTGATGATACAATCAGGTTTTGCAGACTGAATCTTTGAAACGATTGTCGCAAAGTCTGTGTGACCCATCGGTGTGTATTCTTCGCCAGCAACCGAGCCTCCAATATTTGCCAGCTGAGCCTTGATGATTTTGTTTGCTGTTCGTGGGAAGACATAATCGCTTCCTACGAGGAACATATTTTTTCCGAATTTGTCTGCGCAGAATTCAACTGCAGGAACTGCCTGCTGGTTTGGAGCGGCACCCATGTACATGATGTTCGGGCTTGCTTCCATTCCTTCATACTGAACCGGATACCAGAGAAGTGCGCCTGTTTCCTCAACGACTGGTTTTACGGCCTTTCGAGAAGCACTTGTCCAGCAGCCGAAGATTGTCGCGACCTTATTGTTCTGAATCAATTTCCGTGCTTTTTCAGCGAAAATCTGTGGTTCGCTCGCACCGTCTTCCTGAACGACTTCAATCAGTTTCCCAAGAACGCCGCCTTTTGTATTGATTTCCTTGATTGCGAGCATTTCAGCGTCACGGACAGAAGTTTCTGAGATTGCCATAGTTCCGCTCAGAGAATGTAAGATTCCGACTTTGACGGTCTTTGACTCTTCTTTTTTCTCGCAAGAAGAGAGGGTGAGTGTGCCCAAAACAGCACCGGCCGCCAGAACAGTTGTGATGATTCCGTTAATTGTCTTTTTCATAGTTTTTCCTCCAAAATCATTTAAATAAAAAAAATGGAATCTCTTTTTCTAACCATGCCTGCATGGATGCAGGTTTTAAGGCTAGAGAGAAAGTTCTGTTTGCCGGCAGGTGAACAGAACTTTCTCGTAGGAACAAAAAATACAAGGAAGTATTTTTTGTTCCAGAGACCCCATTGTCTTTATTGTTTTAAAATTTTTTTAATTAGTTTTTGTTTATGCAGTTTTTCGCTTTTGTATAAAAGAAAGAACTGCGAAAACAAGCATTCCGCTTGCAATTATTATTGCTCCGAGAATTGAATCTTCAACGCTGAGGTCAAAAAATCCTTCGCCCTCAAGAACCGAAGCAACTCCGTCCATGCTCCACATGAGGCTTGCTGCCCAGAACATGAGCATCGTCGCAAAAACACTTTTTGAAACAGCGGAATTCTTCTTCTGGTAGAAATAAACTCCGCTGAAAGCAAGGGCTGCACAAATAGTAAGAATCAAGCACATTATATCGCCCCCTGTAAGGTAATTTTTTCTTGTTTTTTGTTAATAAGATGCGCTATTAGTTCGGCAATTCCCCAGACAGCCGTAACCACGATCGCCATTGAAACGCCGACCGTTGCCATCTCATGAAGCATCTCAGGAATATCCTCCGGGTTTTTCATCGCGGTCAAAAATGGCGGATAAAACACGACTTCACCATGATAAACATGCTCAATCGCAAGCAGAAAACTTCCGCCGTAAAGCATTTTTTCAAGATTGCCGAGCCGGGCTTTGATTACAGAATCTGCATTCTTTTTGAACGCAAGTTTTTTTGCAACTGTAAGAACAACCGCTTCACCGAGCGGAACCAAAAAACAAGCCATGTTGCCTCCAACACAAAAAAAAGGAGCCTCGACCTGCTGATCGAAGCTCCTTTGCTAAGTGATGCCAAAACTATAACGGCCAAAAGATTTTGTGTCAATTTGGCTTTTTTCAACTTTAGTTCTAACAGAAAAAGCTAATTTTTTCGCAAAAACACTTTAACAGTTTTCAAAAAAATGTAAAATAGAGGCACATTTCCTATTCAGATGGCAACGAAGTCGTTTTGGAGCAATCCAGAACGGCTTTTTTTTGTTTCCCACTGATTAGCATAAAATTTGGAGGCAATCATGAAAGATGAAATTAATAAAGATTCTATACACGAAATATTGAAAGAAATCAAACGCCTCGAAAATATGATTTGTGACCTTTTAAATGTCAATGAAAATAGCAGCGACATGAGCCAATACCTGGATAAAGCGGCAAAAAATTTTTCGCTTTCAGACCGAGAATTCGATGTCTTAAAGCTTATTGCCGACGGTCGTTCAAACAATGAAATCAGCGAGCAGATAGAAGTCAGCGTTTCAACCGTAAAAAAACATATCTACAATATTTTCAATAAAGCAGGCGTAAATTCACGGACTCAACTGTTGAATCTCGTGTTCAGTCTTGCCGAACCCAGGTTATAAAGCATTTATACATCTCCGATAAAAACATATTGCATAAAATATAATTGCGTGTTAAAATAGACTAACTTCAGGGCGGGGTGAGATTCCCCACCGGCTGTAAGCGCATTGCGTAAGCCAGCGAGCTGTTTTCAGCATGATACGGTGCAAATCCGTAGCCGACGGTAAGTGGCAGGTCCACAAAGTCCGGATGAAAGAAGTAAAACTTTGTCGCACAAGCGGCGGTTTATTCTTTGCTCTTTCGCCCTGTTGAAGGAGCTTTTTTTATGTCTTTTAATTACAACACAATCGAAGAAGCTGTTGCAGACCTTCGCGCAGGCAAAATCATCCTGGTTTCAGACGACGAAAACCGCGAGAACGAGGGCGACATGATTTGTGCCGCAGAATTTGCCACTCAGGAAAACGTGAACATGATGGCAAGTCACGCCAAAGGTCTCATTTGTATGCCGATGAGCGAGGCACTTGCCCACAAACTCGGCCTTTATCCCATGGTTGCCGAAAACACCGACAATCATGAGACGGCTTTCACGGTTTCAATCGATCACATTTCCACCACAACAGGAATTTCCGCAAAAGAGAGGGCAATCACCACTCAAAAATGCGTTGACCCGGCATCTCTTCCCACAGATTTCCGCCGTCCTGGTCACAACTTCCCGCTGATTGCAAAAAAAGGCGGCGTTCTTGTACGAAATGGTCACACAGAGGCAACAGTTGACCTGTGCCGGCTTGCGGGACTCAAAGAATGCGGTCTTTGCTGCGAAATCATGGACGACGACGGAACAATGATGCGCGGTCAGAAATTGCAGGAAATGGCAAAAAAATTCGGTTTCAAATACATCACAATCAAGGCATTGCAGGATTATCTCCGCGTAAACGAAAAGCATGTAATCCGCGAGGCAAAGGCAAAAATGCCAACGGAGTACGGCGAGTTTGACATCTACGGTTACATAAACGACATCACTGGCGAGCATCACGTTGCTCTGGTCAAAGGTGACTTGGGTGACGGCGAGAATGTTTTGTGCCGTGTTCATTCCGAGTGTCTCACGGGCGATGTTTTTGGAAGCCGAAGATGCGATTGCGGTCCTCAGCTCCAGGCAGCGATGAAGCGCGTGAACGACGAGGGGCGGGGAGTAATCCTTTACATGAGGCAGGAAGGCCGCGGAATCGGTTTGATCAACAAGCTCAAAGCCTACAAATTGCAGGAAGAAGGCCTGGACACCGTTGAGGCAAATATCAAGCTTGGTTTTAAGCCAGATTTGCGTGAATATTGGATTGGCGCACAGATTTTGCGTGATTTGGGCTGTAAATCGCTCCGGCTCCTCACGAACAATCCCGAAAAAATCTACGGACTTGACGGTTTTGGACTCAAAGTGAACGAGCGCGTTCCAATCGAAATCCCCGCACAAAAATACGATGCCTTTTATTTGCGTACAAAACGTGATAGAATGGGACATATTTTTAACGAGGAATTATAATTATGAACGAAATTAACTTAATCGAAGGTAAACTGGTCGCCCCACAGGGCATGAAGGTTGCAATCGTTGCAAGCCGCTTTAACGAAATCATCGTCAACAAACTTCTGGGCGGTGCTGTTGACGGCCTGGTTCGCCACGGTGTCGAAGAAAAGAACATCACTGCTGTCTGGGTTCCGGGCGCATTTGAAATCCCTGTAATCTGTGACAAGCTCGCCGCAAGCAAAAAATACGACGCCGTAATCGCCGTTGGTGCCGTAATTCGTGGTTCTACAACACATTACGATTATGTTTGCGCCGAAGTTTCAAAGGGCGTTGCCCAGGCAAGCTTCAAAAACGGCGTTCCTGTGCTTTTCGGTGTAATCACAACAGAGAACATCGAGCAGGCAATTGAGCGGGCGGGCAGCAAGGCCGGCAACAAAGGCTACGACTGTGCTTTGGGCGCAATTGAAATGGCCAACCTCATGAAGCAGCTTTAATTTATATTGAAAATTCTATTTACATAATCTTTTTTTAGCCTTATTATAAAATAAAATGAATAAGGCTAAAGGCTTTTTAAAGAAAAGTCTTCGAAATATTACGAAATTTCTCGGCATCGCAGGTTACAGCGATTCATTCAAACGATATGTTGACAGGGATAATGCTCGTTCTGCAATTTTGGTTTCATGCATAGTCATGGTTCTCGAATTTTACATGATTTGCTATGTTCTTTACCATATTTTCACAGATTCAAAGGTTCGAAGCTTCATTTGGATTGCACAACATCTCACGTCATATATAATTTTATTCCTTTGCGCACTCTTACTGTATATTTTTTCATACAACTTCTTAAAGGTCCGAACAACAAACCGATTGCTTGGCAAAATTTTTATGATTTTCTTTGCCGTTGTGGCCATTTCATTCGGAATTTTCATTTCATATCTGGATTATCAAAAAGGTGAGCACGCCCTTGCTTTCATTACCGTAGAAATTATCACTATGGGAATCATGATTTGGCGTCCAATCACGTCCATATCTTTGGTAACGGTCTCTTTTTTGCTTTTCTATTTTATTTGTGACGCCACAAATTCTGCATCTTATGCAACGCAGCTGAATCTTTTCACAGTCTGGCTTGCAATTGTTATCACAACGGTCGGTCGATTCCATCAAAAATCTATCGAAGCCAAAAATGCAGAGCATATCGAAAACATGAACCTGTATCTTGGTGAAGTTGCGGTCACGGATGAAGCGACGGGCATTGGAAATATGCTGGCATTCAGGAATGAGGTAGGGGAGATCCGCAGCAAAAACGCAGAGGATTTTCTTTCACGAGATTTTCTTTTTCTTGATATACTTAATTTTAAGAGCTACAACGAAAAGCATGGTTTTGACGAAGGAACCCGCTTTCTGAATGCGATTGCCCACACAATCAAATACACTTTTCCAGAAGATCCTGTCGCGCGATTTTCGGATGATCATTTTGTAATCTTTGCAAAACGCGACAGCTCAAATTCAACTGCAGAAATCGAGTCAAAACTCAGCTCAATTCGCAATAAAATCAAGAAATCTGATCCAGAAGTCAAACTGGGGCTAAAAGTCGGTTCGTATACACCCGAAGATGTTATGTGCCATATAATTACGGCATGTGATTTTGCACGTTACGCCTGTGAAAGCATCAATAAAAAATATGACGTTGATTATTGTGAATACACCACAGCAAGTGCCGAAGATTTTGCCCGAAAACAGTATGTAATCAACAATATCGACAAGGCAATCTCACAGGGATACATTCAGATTTATTACCAGCCGGTCGTTTTGGCAAAAAACAAAGAATTGTGCGGTTTTGAAGCTCTTGCGCGCTGGATTGATCCAAATTACGGTTTTATGCCGCCATATACATTCATTCCGGTTCTCGAAGAATACCGCCAGATTCATAAACTTGATGCCTATGTTTTGCAGGAAGTTTGCAGGGATATTCTTAACGCAAAGGCTCAAAAAATTCCAGTTTTCCCGATTTCAGTAAATTTCTCAAAAATTGACTTTGAGCTTATGAATATAGAGAGCTTACTTGAAGAATCGGTTGAGAAGCAGGGAATTAGCAAAAAGAGCATTCATATTGAAGTCACAGAAAGCGCGCTCTCCGAAAATGACAAAAATCTTCGCGAAACGTTGCACAGGCTCAAAGCCAAAGATTATTCACTTTGGCTGGATGATTTTGGCTCCGGTTATTCTTGTCTCAATCTCCTCAAAGAATTTGAATTCGATATGATGAAAATCGATATGACATTCCTTAAAGATTTTGCGAACACTCCAAAGTCACGTCCGATTCTCAAGAATATTATCACACTTGCAAAGGACATAGGAATGCAAACGCTCAGCGAAGGCGTCGAGACCACAGAAGCATTTGAATTCCTTCAAGAAATAGGTTGTGAGCGAATACAGGGCTATCTTTTCGGCAAACCAATGCCACGCAGCGAAGCACTCGAAAAAATTCGAAACGGCACTTTCCTGCTCCCCAGCTTACTATAATGCACGTTCTGTCTACCAATGAATGTTGATTTTCCCTACAGCCCTTTTACGCCAATTTACCGGCACGTATAAATCCTTGCTGTAACAGAAATAATCATAGTGAGGAAAGTTGTGGCATACATCAATATGTTTGCCCGGACAATATCGGCTGTTTCGATTTCACGCAATTTGTCACCTATAAAATCTTTTTCTTCGACTTTGCCGTCATAGACTGTATTTCCTGCCAGCTGTAAGCCAAGTGCTCCGGCCGCAACACTTTCGGTCTGTGCGGAATTCGGACTTGCGTGCTTGTATCTGTCCCTGAGAAAGATTTTTATTGCATTTATCGGATGAAGTCTTTGTTGCGACGGAAATACTGCTAGAATCATCGTGGAAACAATCATCAGAATCGCTGATAATCGTGCAGGAATAAGGTTTGCAAAATCATCGAGCTTTGCGGCACAAAAGCCGAAATGTTTGAAGCGTTTATTTTTATATGCAATCATTGAATCCATTGTGTTTATTGCCTTATACACCATTCCACCAGCTGCTCCAAAAAGTGCCATAAAAAAAATCGGTGCGACTACCCCATCACTCGTATTTTCTGCAATTGTTTCGACTGCGGCTTTTGCGACTCCTTTTTCATCAAGAACGTCCGTGTCACGCCCGACAATCATCGAGACCGCTTTTCGGGCTTTTTCAAGGTCATTTCTTTTAAGCTCACGATAAACTTTTGTGCTTTCAGAACACAAGGATTTTGCGGCTATGCACTGATAGCACATAATGCTTTCGACT
The DNA here is from genome assembly GCA_902785455.1 of uncultured Spirochaetaceae bacterium. GTDB lineage: Bacteria > Spirochaetota > Spirochaetia > Treponematales > Treponemataceae > Treponema_D. The sequence continues at coordinate 8,035 of CACZYY010000012.1, read as the reverse complement.
GTCAAAAAAAGAGCCGGATGAATTAATTTGCATACAAAAAGTATTGCAAACGGAACCAAAAAGGATGAAAAAATTACAGTGAAAACAAGAATTGCACCTTTGAGCCGCTGAATTTTCCAGGAATCAGATGATTTATTCAGATGTTTTTCGAGAAAAGAAATCAGCTTTCCCATAAAACGTACCGGGTGCGGAAAGCAATGTGGATCGCCAATAATGCAATCGAGCAAGAAACCTGCAAAAAGTGAAAATGCGATATGATGATTTAGAAACAAATCCATGCTGCAATTCTAAATCAATGTTTAAAAAAAAGAAACCGCCAGCTTTTGGCGGTTTATAGTTTGCCTCGATTCAACATTGTGAATGGCATTTTATGTATTCCTGCTCAATACCGCAGGTAGCTGTAGTCTAATTTACAAGACTCCCTCGGAGTCAGTTCTCTTTGTCGGAAATTGCATAACGCCTCCTTTTCGTGTAGCCGGTGTGCGTCCTCATCTCGCTCCTTGCTTACAATTTAATAATACCACACATCTGGCAGAATGCAAGTTTTTTTTCAAAAAAAATTAAAAATTTTTAGATTTTTTGCGCTTTTCCACAGAAAACCCGATAGAGTTCAGCATTTTTCGCAATTTTCTGAAGGGTAAGACCTGTTTCTTCACGCAATTTCCTCTGAAAAGCATCTATCGGCACGACACCACAGAAAATATCGTCACAAATGATGATTTTGGAATCTGAGAAACTCGTTTTAGGCTGAAGACTGTTTTTAATGCAATAAGCAATATAATTTTCAAAATGAGAAAGACAGCGCCTGGAAAAATCCGGCTCAGAATCTTCCGTACAAACAAAAATCTCTTCGTCCAAAAGCGAAAACTTCTCTTTAGCAAAAGCCGTCTTTCCCTGATAGCATCCTCCGACAATCAGGCAGCAGTTAGGGAGCTGTGGCGTAGCCGACGAAACCTGTGTAAAAGTCTGCGTTGCTTCGTTCGCGCGAGTCTCGGTGAAGGCCTTGCTTCCTGGACAGTCCCCCTTTAATTTCTCATTTTTAACTCCTAACTCCATTTCAACCACCTTTTCGCATTTCGTTGCTACAAATTGTTCGAGTTTTGCAAGGTTTCTTCTATATAATTCAGTAATTTCGTCGTATTTTATATCACAAAAAATCGTATCACTTACAAATACTACAGAATTTTCCTTTTGAATTAGCTTTTCGAGGCTTTTTTCGATTCTTTCAATGATTTGTACGGCATCTTCCTGCATTTTTTGAATCGAAAAATCTGTCCGCCCCTCAAAGAATTCATTTGCAAGCAAGGCTGTCAGGCTGTCAAAGAGAATTACCCTGCCCGGTTCCAGCTTTTCGACTATTTGCGAGAAATTTGTACCGATTTCGATTGTCTCAAATCCAAGATTTTTTCGGTCGGTCCTGTGCTTTTGAATGCGTGCTTCATCCTCGCTGTCATGAGGAATCATCGTCGCAAAATAAATCGGTGCACTCCCCGCCTTTTTTGCCAGCTTACAGGCAAGATCCTGAGCATAAGAAGATTTCCCGTTCTTACACCCGCCAGTTACCAACGTCAGCATATTGTCTCCATTGGGGGCGCATTCCTAATTTCTGAAAGATAATCGTCGTTGATTTTTGCCTGCTCGAAGGTAGCCATGTCATTCATGATTACACAGGCCGCATCCATAATTTCAAAAGCAAGAGGACAACCACTTCCCTCGCCCAAACGCATACGAAGATTAAGATACGGAGCTAACGAAAGTTCGTTTATTGCAATTTTATAGCCAATTTCTTCGGAACAATGAGATGAAAAGAAATATCGGGCAGAATTCGGGCAAATTCGAGCCGCACACAGGGCCGCAACCACTGAAATATAACCGTCAATAACGACCGGAAGTTTTTCTGCCGCCGCTCCCAAAAAAACGCCGCACATTGCCGCCAGATCAAGACCGCCCACTTTTGAAAGCACGTCAATCACATCATTCTTCTGGGGTTTGTTCAGTTCAATTCCTTTTTTAATGACTTCTTTTTTGTGCAGAAGCATTTCGTCCGTGATACAACCACCGCGCCCGGTGATTTCGCCGGCATCCAGGCCTGTGAGGACAGAAAGCACTGCCGTTGAAGTGGTTGTGTTGCCGATTCCCATTTCGCCCACTCCGAGAACCGAAATTCCGCTGGATTTTGCTGATTTTGCAAGCTCAATTCCAACAAGAACGGCATTTTCGGCTTCTTCGCGAGACATTGCAGGCCCATTCAAAAAAGAATTTGTGCCTTTCCGGATATTTTTATTTAGAATTTGCGGGCAATCATAACTGTATTTTATCCCGACATCAACGACTTGCACTTCATTTCCGAAATGTTTTGCAAGCGCACTCATTCCTGTGAGCGATTTTGTCATGTTTATTGCCTGACTTACGGTAACGCTTTGAGGTGCAGAAGAAACGCCCTCTGCCACGATACCATTGTCTGCCGCAAGAACTACAATTCGCTTTTTGGGGAGAGAATTATGCAATTTTCCTGTGATTCCAGAAAGCTTCGCTCCTATTTCTAAAAGCTCGCCCATGCTGCCGGGCGGCATTGCAAGCGAAGACTGATATTTTTGTGCTGCAAGAATCGCGTTTTGATTTAACGGGGTGATTTCCTGCAGCGTCTGGAGAATTTTCTTGTTCACAAGAATAAGTATATCAGAAAAATTTATTTAAAGCAGACGTCAACCTCAAATGGCCCGTACTTTGTTATAAACGGAATAGCTATAACAGGGAAATTCCGTGGCCATGAAATCATGTGGTTGTGCCCCATTACGCAGAACGGCGGAGAAATGTCGAGATCATAATCGCTGAGAGCTGTAACGGCATGTCCAGAAATTATGTTCGTGAATTCGCTTACAAGCCCGATTGCCATATCTTCATAATCTTCTGGCTTACATTCAAGACCAGAAAACTCAAGCATTTTGTTCGCAAGAATTTTGTGAAGCCTGAATGCAACGATACCTTTGATGCTGCCGGTAACACCCAGCAAGCCTGAAATTTCCCACGGATGCCCCGCGTGAATATCGAGAAGATGAGGATCCTTGCTTTCTGCAGAAATGTTAAACATATCCTGGAAAGTTTTAATTCCCTCGGTGAGGAAAGCGTTGATAATTTTTGCGTCCATTGCCATACAATAATGATAACCCAGGATTTTCAATTTGTAAAACAAAAGAGCTGAAAAAATAAGATTATTTTATGATTTCTTTTTGGATTATAAGATTTCCCTCAACGTTTCGGTGAATTTTTCGTTTTCCTCATGTTTTTTTATCGCAATTCTGAAGAATTTGCCTTTTAAGCCGATGAAATTATCGCAATTCCGGATGAAAATTCCTCTTTCTTGCAGAGACTGGTAGAAATTTGGTGCTTTGTCACTCTGATTTTCAAAGAAAATAAAATTTGCTTCACTATTGAACACTTTAAAACCCAAAGCTTTGAGTTTTTCATTAAGGAAAAGCCGTTCGTTTTGAATCAAATTTCTTGTTTTTTGAATATAATCCCGTTCTTTCAGCGCAGCTTCACCAGTAATTTGCGCAATTTCTGAGACATTCCATTCCGGGCGCAGAGAATTGATTTTTTGAAGCAGCCCAAGATTTGACGAAACAAGATAGCCAAGCCTTAAACCTGCCATCGCAAAAATTTTCGTGAATGCGTTGAGTACAATCAGATGTGAGGAATTTTCGATAAATCTCAAAGCAGTTTCCCTCGCCCGCTCCGTAAAATCAATAAAACACTCGTCAACAAAAAGGAAAATTCCGTTTTCTTCACATTCGCAAAGAAGTTTTTCAAAAAGACCGGGATTTATCATTCTTCCTGTTGGATTATTCGGATTGCAAACAAAAATCATATCCGGGGATGCTCGTTTGATTGTGTCAAAAACCGTCTCATCAAGATCGAAATTTTGTTCTTCTTTTAAGAAATGATAATGCACGCGACAGTCACAAATTTTCAACGCACGTTCATAGCCTGAAAATGTCGGTGCAATTATGAGCGCGTTTCTGGGGTTGATTGCGTTCACGGCAAGGGAAATAAGTTCCGAAGCTCCATTTCCGCAGATAATTTGCTCTGGATTCAGGGATTTCCATTCGGCTATTTTGTTTTTTAAGCGGATGCAGTTCTGGTCAGGATATTTTTCACATAAATCAATTGAATTTTTAATAGCGGACTTTACATTTTCTGGCATTCCAAGCGGATTTGTATTCACAGAAAAATCCAAACAGAATCTTCCCGGATAATTTGCCCCCAAAGAAGCCTCTTCCAGATTACACTCGCCCCCATGATGATATTCCTCGGCTGAGACAGCAGATTTTTTTATGCGAAGAATGTTCATGATTTTTTCGTAATTTTCTGGTTTGTGGGGAAATGTGCAGTCGGTACAACGTTTTATGACTCGTCCATCGTCTTTTTTTATGTAAGTCGGATTTCCAGGGCATGGATTTTTTGCATAAAGCGGGCAATAGCAGAAAAGACAGTTAAATTCGTCTTCATCAAGCCCTTTGTGACATGGAAAGTATGAGCAGTCTGTATTTTTGAAAAATTTCGCTGAGTTTTGCACTTTTTCACTTTACCCTATTTTGGCCGTTTTTGCACGAATCAATGAACCAGCGCACGATTTCGGGATTCGACGGATAATACAAATGCGGATAGCCCGCCAGCATATTTTCTGTAAAAATAAGGCAGTCCCAGGATTTTTTTGAAAGAGGCTTTGTCGCCGTAAAATCGGAACCATTGTTCGTGCTGTCAAAATAATGGAATTCATGACCTTTGATCGGATTTTTGATTATGTCAGAAAAAAGCCCGGAATTTTCCTTTTTTAATTTGAATTCAGCGTAGCCGAAGCGGACAAGCTTTCCTGTGTAACGACACTCACCTTTTATCGCACCGCACATTTCGAAACTTCTGCCGTTTTCTGTAGTCAGTTTTTCCTGTAAATACATAAATCCGCCGCACTCAGCCAGAACCGAAATTCCGTTATTGACTGCGGATTTTATTGATTTTCGCATGGACTCGTTTGATTCAAGCTGTTCTGCGTACAATTCTGGATAACCGCCACCAAGTAAGATTCCGTTCACGCCGTCTGGAATAAAATTATCGTGCAAAGGTGAAAAATATTCGATTTTTGCACCGGAATTTTCCAAAAGCTTTAGGTTTTCTTGATAGTAAAAACAAAATGCCTCGTCTAAAGCAACAGCAATTTTCAGTGAGTCTCCCGAAGAGCTGTGCTCGTAGGGGCGACAAGCACCTTCGGTGTTTTCCGCTACCCCTTCTGTTAAGTGGCTTTGCGGTTCAGGCATAGCCTTCACCGAGACTCGCTCAAAACCTGCCTCGCAGGTTTTGCCGGCTACGCCGTCGCTCACTACCTTAAAATCCCCGATGATTTTTTCCAGAAGCGTAAAATCCAGCGAGTTTTCCAGGACTTCGGCTGATTTTTGGATTTGTTCCTGCAAATCTTGAATTTCATTCGGCAGAACCAAGCCCAAATGCCTGCTTTTAAGGAGATTTTCTGGGTCTTTTGGGAAAAAGCCAACAACCGGAATTTTTAATTCTTCTTCAATAAGGGATTTTAATACCAAACAGGTAGATTTTGAAATCTTATTCAGGAAAATACCTTTTATCAGGTTCTCGCCAGTGTTTGAATTTTCTTTGTCGTAGTCCAAAAAACCTTTTATCAGCGGAACAAGCGAACGGCTTGCACCTTCGGCATCAATTACGAGCAGGATTGGAGTTTGCGTGATTCTGGCGATGTCGTAGCCTGATGCTTTGATTGAAGTGCCGGCAAGCCCGTCAAAAAGCCCCATCACGCCCTCGATTACCACAAAAGTTTCTTCATTTTTGATGTTTTCCGAAAAGATTTGTTTTAAAAGTTCGTCACTGCAAAAAAAACTGTCGAGGTTAGTCGACTGAATCCCCAAAACCTGTCTGTGAAACATCGGATCGATAAAGTCTGGACCGCATTTGAATGCAGCAGGATTCTTACCATGATTTTTTAAAAACTGTAAAAATGCACACGTAAGGGTCGTTTTACCGCTTCCGCTTTTTGGCGCGGCAATCATAATTCTAGGTGCGTTGAGAATTTGTGACTTGTTTTTTTTGCAGATTTCATTTTGCATCAAGCTTTCCCCGAAAAACTCACGATGTACACAGGATTCTGTGCTTTCATCAGGTGAAAATCGCCTGCTTTTTCTGCCCGGCTCACAGCAATTTGCGCAATTTCGACATCAGATATTTTATTTTCTGATTCAAGCGATTTCAGAAGATTCTGCATTTCGCATAGATTTTCAAGGCTCACGAAATTTGCCGTAATTCTTACACGCGGATTTTTTTGCAATGCGAACTGAACTATTTCACGAAGATTCCCTTTGCTCCCGCCGATAAAAACGTGAGTTGGACGTGGGAAAAGTTCAGAAAAATCATTTGATTCAAAACATGCGGGGGCAGATCCGTTAATCAAATTTACGTTTTCGAGACAAAATTTTTCAATATTCTTTTTTGTGAGGAAAAATGCTTCTTCTTTACATTCAACTGCAACAACTTGCCCTTCCGTTGCGATTCTGGCCGCTTCCACAGTCACAGAGCCAGTTCCACTTCCAATGTCATATAAAACAGACGATTCTGAAAGACCGAGAGCCGAAATTGAAAGAGAACGAACTTCTTTTTTTGTCATCGGAATTTTTTCAACGCGGATAAAATCTTCATCATTGAGGAAAGGCGTTTTTGACTCGAACCTTGCATTTTCATTCTCAACGAGAAGAACATACAAATCCATTTTTGATTCAGAATTCTGACTTTGCCCGCTGCCAGCTAGTTCTGATACACTGAGCTCACGAATTTCTTCGTCTTCGTATGACAGATTTTTACCAAGATAGCATTTTACGGAAGACAGCACACCATTTTTTATAGCTGATTCGATTTTTTGCCCGACAGATTTTAAATCTTCGGCACCCGAAAGAATAAAAAAACAGGCAGGATTTTTGCGAATCTGCTCAGTCGTGTTGCATTTTGCGCCGTGAAGTGACAGAAACTTCCAGTTTTGCCAGGATTTATGCAACCTGGACGCAAAATAAACGGATGAAGAAATGCCAGGAATTGCACGAATCTCCAAATCAGTAAGATTTTCTGCTATTTCATAAAAAGATTTTGCGCCGCTAAAAAATCCCAAGTCCCCCGAAAAAACTACGGAAATTTTTTGATACTGGGGATTTTTTTGTAAATACGCAAAAATTTCTCCGGCATTGTAAAGGGCTTCACTTTGAGGAAATGAAGATGCACAGGCTTTTTTTGCGATTTCGAGGATTCTTTTTGCACCAAAAACTATTTCAGATTCGGACAGAGCCGTTTCTGCTTCGTTTGTGAGAAAATTCCGGCTTCCTGTTCCAAGTCCGATGAGATTTATCCGTTTCATTTTTCAGATTCCACAGTCTTTTCTAGTTTATCACAAATTTCTTCGACTGAGTGAAAAATTTGCCCCTGCTCGCAATCATTCTTCACAAGATTTTCCGGGTTTTTTATCACGGCAATTTTCATTCCCAAATTTTCTGCCGCACG
>CACZYY010000012.1:0-460 GCA_902785455.1 uncultured Spirochaetaceae bacterium | reverse complement strand
GACTGAGTGAAAAATTTGCCCCTGCTCGCAATCATTCTTCACAAGATTTTCCGGGTTTTTTATCACGGCAATTTTCATTCCCAAATTTTCTGCCGCACGAATTTTTTCAAAATAACCGCCTTTTGTTCCGCTTTCTTTTGTCAAAAGAATTTTTGCATGACTCATGCTAAACTGGCGTAAGTTCGCCTCTTCGGAAAATGGGCCTTGCATGGCAATTATTTGCTCCTGCGAGATTCCACATTCACGGCAAATCAGAACGCTTTCTTTGGACGGAAGAACACGCACGCAAAGCCGCGACTTGTCCGTGAGTTTCCGGCAGACTTTGGGCAGTTCCTTGCTCCCCGTTGTCACGAAAATCTTTCCGTTTTGGGATTCAAGCCAGTCTGCTGCAGAAGAAATGCCTTCAAAATAGAAAAAATTTTTGCTTTGAGTTCTTGAATCGCCAGAGTTTTCTTCGTTT
>CACZYY010000011.1 GCA_902785455.1 uncultured Spirochaetaceae bacterium | reverse complement strand
ACAAAGCCAGATAAGCGAGCACAAATCTCAGCAGAAGGATTTCATAAGATGAAAACGAGCGAAGAAGATATTTCGTACATACGAAAGTGATTCCCCAAAGAAAAATAGAAACTGAAGCAAAGAAAAGCCCAATGAGGTTAGAATTTTTAGTCATGTGGAGATTGTAGCAGAAAGAATTGAGAATTGAAAACGAAAAGTTTTTTGGGGGAAGTCTCCCCCTCACTCCAACCGCTTTGCGTTTTCCGCTACCCCCTCTGCGGGCTCAAACGCCGCCCGCAACCCCTGCTAGAACTTCTCCACTTCTTCCAGTGTCGGAAGAGCCGGGATTGCGCCACGGCGGGTCACGCAGATTGAAGCCACGGTGTTCGCAAAGTTCAAATCTTTTTCAAGATCTTCCTTTGTGAAGGCAAGCGGATTTTCGCGGCGTGTGAGGCGATAGAGCATACCGCCTGTGAAGCTGTCTCCCGCTCCAGTTGTGTCCACAACTTTAACGCTCTTACAGCCCACGGTTCCGCTGACTCGGCTTCCGTCCGGCAATTTTGCGGCATAGTAAACGCCTTTTGGCCCCAAAGTTATCATCGCGAGGCTTGGCCCCAGGTCAAGGATTTTGTTTCCGCCCTCTTCGGCACTTGTCTCAGAGCCAAAAAGAAGGGCAAGCTCTTCGTCACTCACCTTAACTGTGTCGGCAAGCGGGAAAAGGCTTTTCATCAAATCAATAGCATCCGTCCTGCCCTTCCACAAATTTGCGCGGTAATTTGGGTCATAGGAAACAAGACCGCCGGACTTTTTTACGATGTCGATTGCTTTGAGGGTTGCCGATTTTGCAGGCTCATCAGTGAGCGAAAGTGAGCCGACATGGAAAATCCGTGCGTTTTTGAGCATTTCTTCGTCCAGGTCTTTTGGAGCAAGCTGAGTGTCCGCGCCCGGATTTCTGCAAAAGGAAAAATGTCTCTCTCCGCTTGGGTCAAGGCTCACGAATGCAAGGGTTGTGTGCTGGCTGTCGCAGTAGCGCATTCCGCTCGTGTCGACATGGATTTCTGAAAGCACCTTGCGCACATCCTCGCCAAAGCTGTCGCGGCCTGTCATACCGATGAAAGCCCCCTTGCCGCCGAGTTTGGCTACGGCACTGACGCAGTTTGCAGGAGCTCCGCCGGGATTTTCTTCATAAAGTTTTTTGCCGTCGGCATTTGTGCCTGCGAAAGTAAAATCAATCAAAATCTCACCAAGAGCAACAACATCGTATTTTTTCATAAAGTTCTCCAAAATTTTGACGCGGATTCACGCAGATGCACGCGGATAGTATTTTGATAAATGGAAATCGCCTGCGAAATACGAAAGTTTTTCACATGCGAAATATAAAATCTACGTTTATCTGCGTTTACCTGCGTCAGAAAAACAATTTCTCCAATTTCTCAAAACTCAATTCCGCAGTCGAAGCCAATCGTAAGTCCGCATCTGGCAGCTTGACCGTACTTTCAATAGCGACAGCCTTCATTCCGGCCTTTTTGATTGCCTTGACCCCGGACGCAGCATCCTCTACGCCAACGCAATCCGTGTACCAGACACCGCATTTTTCGGCGGCTTCGAGGAACAAATCCGGCTCAGGCTTTGCTTTCTGAACTTTTGCGGCATCGGCTATCGCACAGAAATATTCACTGATTCCAAGCCGTTCCAGAATTGCGGGTGCATTTTTGCTGCTTGAAGCGAGCGCGGCTTTGATTCCGTGCGATTTCAAATCTTCGAGCAGTTTTTTAATTCCCGGAAGAATATCCTTTTCAGAAAGACTTTCGAGGAATTTTTTGTAAATCTCGTTTTTCTTCATGCACCAGAGAGCTTTTTTCTCCGAAGTCCATTCAACTCCGTTTTCTTTGAGAATCACTTCAAGCGAAGCTTCCCTTGAAATTCCCAAAAGTTTTTTGTTCATGTTCTCGTCAAACTTCAAGCCCTCTTCTTCGGCCATAGCTTTCCATGCCTTAAAATGAAGCGGAGCTGTATCCGTAACAACGCCGTCCAAGTCAAAAAGAACCGCACCGAGTTTTTGTTTGAGCGGGAATGATTTTTTCTCCCCGGCTTTCAAAGTGAATTTTTCGTTACGATGAGAAAGTTCAAGAGAGCTTCCCTCACGCAAAGAATAAATGGCCTGGGACTGAGAGAGCGTGACATCGAGAATCGAGCCGTGAATCGCCAGTGAGAAAGAAAGTTTTTTCCATTCTTTTGGCAAATGAGGATTAAAAGAATATTCTCCGCCATAATCCTCAAAGCCCGCGAATCCGTAGACCACGCTCATCCAGCTTCCAGCCATGCAGGCTGTGTGAATTCCGTCGCGGCTGTTTCCATTCACGTCATCAATGTCCATTCGCACAGTCTTGTTGAAGTAATCAAGTGCTTTTTCGTCGTTGCCGGTCTGAGCGGCCATAATGCTCATGATGCAGTGAGAAAGAGACGAGTCGCCCGTGGTGTATTTTTCGTAAAAGTCAAAATTACGGATTTTCTCGGCAAGCGTGAATCTTCGACTGAGCAAGAACTGTGCAAGTACTAAATCAGGCTGCTTAAGGACACGATGACGGTAAATTACGAGCGGATGATAATGGAGCAAAAGCGGATATTTTGAGCGCGGTGTGTGCTCAAAATCCCAGTCTGCCTTGTCCATAAAACTGTCGTCCTGAGGATAAATGCCGTGCTCCTTGTCAAACGGAATGTACATGTTCTGGGCAATATGATTCCACTCGCTCTTTTCGGACTCAGTTGCGCCCGCCCCTGCTCTTTTTGCTGAGATTTCAAGATTCTCTCGTGCCATGAGATTTGTGAAAGCGTTGTTGTTTACGATTGCGGTGTATTCGTCCGGGCCTGTGACATCGTTGATTACGAATTTGCCGCCCTTGCTCGGAGCAAAACTTCCGAGAGAAGCCCACATTCTTGCAGTCTCAGCAGACATTTCTTCGACAGCCTTTTTGTCGAAGCCCAGGTCGTTTTCGTGAGCATTCAAGAATCTGTTGAGGGCAAAAATTATGTCCGCATTGATGTGATACTGTGCCGTTCCTGCCGGGAAGTACGCGCTTGTCTCCTCGCCGGAAATTGTCCGCCAGGGATAAAGAGCTCCTCTGAGACTCATGATTTTGGCACGTTCCTTTGCATTTTCCAGAATTGAAGAGCGGTATTCAAGTAATTTTTTTGCGACCTTTGGAGCCGTGTAAGTGAAAACCGGGCAGACATAGCTTTCGGTATCCCAGAAGAAGTGACCTTCGTAGCCTTCGCTGGTCAAGCCTTTTGCCGCAATGCTGACTTTTCCGTTCCGTCCTGCGCTCTGCAAGAGATGGAAAAGATTGAAATGAAGGGCTTCTTCGAGTGATGACTTAGGCGAATCCGATGTTTCTGATTCATTTTCTTCTATATTAATAGCGGCTGTCTTCCAGAAGTCTGCAAGGAAATCAGCCTGTTCTTTTGCAATTTTTTCAAATCCCAGAGAAGCAAACTCGCTACATTCTTTTAAAGAGTTCTCATGGAGGTTTTCGAGCGTAATTTCATTTTCTTTGGCATGACAATAAGTGATGAATTTCGTGAGAGTAAATGATTTGCCTTTTGGAAGAGTGAACTCAGATCCGTAAGAAGGGATAAAAAGTGAAATTCCGGGAACCAGACTGGCTCCACCGCCCTGCCATTTAACACGCTCACCGTCAACTTCAAGATTGTCAATTGTACAGCCAGCCAAAAGAAGACCGGAATTCTCTGTGTGAGCAATAAAAGAAAGTCGTTCAAATTTATATACTTCATCAATTACAAGAGGAACATGCTTAAACTTCGCCCCGATTCGAGGATCTTCCTCTGCAAGAATATTCCCGGTCTCGGTGTCGATGCATGTTGCCACAGCAATTTTTTCGTCTTTTTCAGAGGTGTTCGTGACCGTATAGCGGATTACGGCACAATTTTCGTGTGCAAAGGAAACAAGCCTCTCGCTCACCAGGCTCACAGAAGAATCGCCGTTCTTCCAGTCAGTGTAACGCATGAGGATTCCTTTTTCTTCGTCAAGTTCCAGTTTGAATGAAGTGACATTCTCACCCAAACCGAATACTTTTTTGTCAACGCGAAGTTCAATCCGCTTTGGGTCAGGAAGATTTAAGATTGTCTCGTGATTTTTTGCATAACCGTAAGCGGTCTCACCATATTGAATCGGCTCAGAGTCATAAAAACCGTTGATGTAAGTTCCTTTGTGGTGCGTACCAGCTTTTTCTTCCGTATCTCCACGGAATCCAAGATTTCCGTTTCCAGTCGTAAACAATGTTTCGTTTCGGGCAGTGTCGTTACCGCCAAATTTCGTAGTCGAAAAAGTCATAAAATCTCCCAATGTTTTAAACCACAGATTACACAGATGTCACAGATTTTATATTTTTCATCTGTGTAATCTGTGACATCTGTGGTTTATTTTTCAGTTTTCAATTTTCTCTTTGAGCCATCTGACTTCATAAGGCGCGAGCAGCTGCTTCTGGTGATTCCAGAAATTCCGCCCTGTTAGCAAGTCCGTGCTGTTTTCGCTCCATGCGTCAATCATGAACTCTGCCGGACTGTCGCTGAAATTTGCCACGACATGGATCGTTCCCCTTCGGAAAGCAAAAACACGGCTGTCCTGAATATCGTAGAAGAAGATTTCGCTTCCGCCGAGCATTTCTTCGCCTTTTCGCAAGGCAATCACTTTCTTTACGAAATCCGCGACCATTTTCTGCGACTTGTATTTGCTCTTTCCGCTCCAGTCCGTCTTGATTCTGTGAACCCAGCGGCTGTCTTCTTTTTTGCTTTTGTCGTCGCGGTAAGAATAATCGTTGAGCAAAGCCTTTTCATCGCCTGCATACAAAAGAGGAACACCAGGCAAAGCCATCTGAACGGCATACATCATCTTCATCCGGCTCACAGCCATGCGACGAAGTTCCTCATTGTTGAGTTTTTCTGCCTGCTCCAAGCCCGCGAGGCTCGCCATTGTTCCGCAGATTCGGCAGTCCCCTGTGCTCGGATTGAGCTGGAAAGGCTCACCTGTTGCAAAACTTCCTTCAAAGCGGCCTGTGAAGAAGCGGTTCAAAAACTGTCTGTGATTGAAGCCGTTAATTCCCAGCCAAGCTGCATCCTCGTCGCTGAAAGTCCAGCCAATGTCGTCGTGACATCGGATATAATTGACCCATGCGCAATTCTGAGGAACATGCCAGCGATTTTTTAGAGAAATTGTGAGAAGCCTTGTGTCGCGTGTGGCAACTGTTGACCAGAAAAGAGCCATCTGGAGCGGATTGTAGCTCAAATGACATTCCGAGCCGTTGATGTATTTAATCACTTCGTCCGGGTGAACGATTGCCTCGCTCTTGAACTGTAAGCTCGGGCAGGCAATCGCCGCAACATACTGAAAGGCCTGAATCAGCGTGTGCGCCTTTGGCAAACTTTCGCAAACAGTGCCTTTCTGCTTCCAGACAAATGCAAGCGCATCAAGACGTAGCACGTCAACGCCTAGATTTGCAATAAAAAGCATTTCCTCGACCATCGCAAGGAAAACTTCTGGATTAGAATAATTCAAATCCCACTGGAACGAATTGAAGGTCGTCCACACCCATTCGTCAAGCTCTTTGAGGTAAGTGAAAGAACCGCGGCGAACGGTTGGGAAAATTTCGCGCAAAGTGGCGTTCCAGCTGTCCACTTCGGCTTTGTCTTTGTACATGTAATAGAAATTCTTGAACTTGGGGTCGCCTTTGCGGGCCTTTTTTGCCCATTCATGCTCATCGCTCGTGTGATTGAACACGAAGTCAAGCACGAGCCGGATTCCATTCTTGTGGAATTCTTCGGCAACGCTCTTCAAGTCCTCGATTGTGCCGAGCCGTGGCTGAACCTTTCGATAAGAAGAAATCGCATAACCGCCATCGTTCTCACCTTTCGGGCAGTCAAAAAGCGGCATGAGATGCACATAATTCACGCCCAAATCTTTGAGATAAGGAATTTTTTCGATAAGCCCGCGGAGATTTCCGGCAAACAAATCGACGTAAAGCATCATGCCCACAGTTTTCTGATTCAAGTACCACGGAGTTTTGCCATTCTGAGAGCCAATAGATTCTTCGTCAGCATCATGGAGATATCCGGTCTGCCGTTGAGCCGAAGCTTTCTTCATAATCGCTTCAAGCCGCTCTAGAATCTGGTAAAAATCCCAGCGAGAACCATACAATTCATACAATCGGGCCGTAAGTGCGCCCATATTCTGTTCAAGTTGTTTCTGATACATACAATGAAAGCCTTTCTTGTAAAAAAATCTGCCGCACGGATGCGGCGGAAAGCAAATTGACCGCAAGAATTTCAGGTCCAAAGAGACCTGAAATTCTTGTCACGACATGGATGTCGCTAGCCTTTAACCGAACCTGCGAGCAAACCACGGACGAAGAATTTCTGGAGTCCAAGGAACACGCATAGAGGAAGAATCATTGAGACGAAAGCTCCGGCCGTAAGCAAGTGCCAGTCTGTGCCTCGTGTTCCCGCCATGTTCATCAAGCGAACCGTAACGACCTGAAGTTTCTGCCCGGCTCCCGAAAGGAATACAAGAGAAACCAGCATATCGTTCCAAACCCAAATGAACTGGAAGATTGCGAACGAAGCGATTGCTGGCCCGGAAAGCGGAAGAATCAGGCGGACAAAAGTCGTGAAATGACTTGAACCGTCGATAAAAGCAGATTCCAGAATCGAACGTGGCAGGCTTGAAATGTAGTTATACATCATGTAAGTCGCCAGAGGAAGACCAAAGCCCGTGTGAGCCAGCCAGATTCCCAGATAGCTTCCGTTCAAGCCGATTTTATTGTAATCGCGCAAAATCGGAATCAAAGAAATCTGCAAAGGAACGACCAGAAGTGCGATAATTGCCGCAAACATGATATTCCGCCCCTTGAAACTGAGCCATGCAAAACCATAAGCCGCAGCCGCAGCAATCAAAATCGGAATTATTACAGAAGGAAGAGTGACCGTGATTGATGAAAGGAATGCACTGAGCATTGTTGCACCGCGCACGGTTGAAGTTCCGGTCGCATTTCCGACACTGAATCTCTGGCCAAAAAGAACCTGATTGTAGTTGTCGAGCGTAAAATTCTTGAAGTCTGAGAATGCAGTCCACCAGCCTGTCGAAGAAGCCGCATCAGCAGTCCTGAATGATGTGACCAGAATTCCCAGAGTCGGGATAGTCCACAAAATACAGAAAACGATGAGAATAATCGTGATGATGAGCGTTGGCAAAGTTTTTTTGCTTTTTGCGTCGAGCTGTTTCATTTGAACGCCTCCTTATTGTGGAATTCTTTGAGGTTGTAGTAGATGACAGGGCTTACACCAATCAAAATCAGGATTGCGATTGCGGAACCGCGGCCATAATTCTGGAAAGTGAACATCTGTTTGTACTGCTGACTTGCCAAAACTTCAGTTCCGAACATGCCGTTTGTCATCGAATAGACAATATCAAAGCACTTCAAAGCCGCAAGCAAAATCGTAGTCGAAACGCTGATAATCGAAGCCTTGATGTTAGGAATTACGATTTTTACGAGAGTAAGGAATTCACTTGCCCCATCGATTCGGGCAGCTTCAAGCATTTCTTCGGGAACAGCCTTTAACGCTGCAGAAAGAACGACGAGCGCAAATCCTGTCTGAAGCCAGACGAAAATTGCAATCAGGAAAAGATTGTTCCACGGAGCTTTGCCGAGCCAGTTTTGCGGTTCAAGTCCCATCGAAGTGATAATCGCGTTCAAAAGACCAATCTGCTCCGCTCCACCGAATTTTGCGGCATACATGAATTTAAAGATAACGCCCGCACCAACAAGCGAAATCGACATCGGAAGGAAGATAAAAGTCTTCGCGCCTTTTTCGATATAGCTTCGTTCAGCAAGAATTGCCACAAGAAGGCCGATAAAAACGCTGAATCCTGTTCCGCAGACGAGCCAGATCAATGTGTTACGGATTGAAACGAGCATCGAACGGTCCGTGAACAGGAATTTATAATTATCGAACCAGACGAATTTTGTGGAAGTCTTGTCCATAAAGCTCAAAAAAAGCGAGCGCATTGTCGGAAGAAAAAGATACCAGCCCATAATCAGGACAGCCGGCCCAATAAAAATGTACGGAACAATTTTATTGTAGATTTTTGTCGGGAAAATCTGGGCGAGCAGATTGAATGAATAAAAAATCAGAATAACAGAAGACACGCCCCAAATAATCGCAACCACAGTTGTCGGAACCTGAGGAAGAACATTCGCCTTCAAAAGATTAAAACCGCTTCCAGCCACAACAACAGTGCCAAGCACAACAAGAACAGTCTTGATAATGTCCGACAAAGAAGCATAGCTTTTAAGCGTTCGTGTTTCAGCCATAAGAAACTCCTATTTTCTATGGGAAAATGTGTAAATGATGTTTTCAACATAACCAGTTGACCAAAAAAACGGTTGGAGTCGGGGTTGCGACACAAACTCGCCTGAGCTTTGCTCACTGCGATGTTTGATGGCGCGTTCCCGACGGGAAACCGTTTTTTTGATACAGCCGACTATTTCTGAAACCGGCATTCACATTACTGAGGCCAAGTCTCGTCGATAACTTTGAGACATGTCTTTGCATCTTCTGCACCTGTTACGTAGTTGACCATTCCTGTCCAGAATGAGCCTGAACCTACTTCTGTCGGCATGAGGTCTGATGCATCGAAACGGAATACAGTTGCGTTTACAAGGACTTTTGCGATTTCGCGCTCAAGGCTGTTTCCGTAATCGTTGAAATTCTGATTCTTGTGAGGGAACAATGCACCGCCGATTCTAGCCCATGGTGCGCATGCTTCCCAGGTCGTAAGGAATTTCATGAATTCTTTTACGCCAGGTTTGTCAGTGAATGAAACGAACTGGTCTCCACCGCCCAAAACCGGAGTTCCCCATTTCGGATCTACGCCCGGGAGAGCGAATACACCAACGTTCTCTTCAAGATTGTCCTGAATTTCCTGCTGCATGAATCCTGTGATGAAGTTTCCCTGACGGTTCATCATCGCTTTAGGAGGATTCTCGAACAAAGGCTTAATGCTGTCGCCGTAGTTCAAAGAAACGATGTTTGCAGAACCACCATAAACATATTTGTTGTTCAGGAAGATCTCACCACAGTATTCAAGAGCTTTAAGAACGGCAGGATCATCAAATTTAATCTGATGATTTACCCATTTGTCGTAAACATCCGGACCGGCAGTTCGGAGCATCAAGTCTTCAAGCCAGTCTGTTCCTGGCCAACCAGTTGCAGCAGCTGACTCAAATCCAACAGTCCATGGAGTTACACCATCGCTGACCATTTTTTCTTCAAGGGCACGAAGCTCATCCCAAGTTGTTGGAATTGTATATCCGCGTTTTGCCCATTCTTTTTTGTTGTACCATACGAAGCTCTTTGCGTTAACGCGATGGAAAATTCCGTAGGCTTGCCCTTTATATGAACCAAGTTCCTTCCAGACAGGAGCATAGTTTGCATCGATTGCAGCAACGACCTCAGGATCAAGAGGTTTGAGCCAGCCTGCATCAGCGAATCTTTTCATTGTTCCCGGCTGTGGGATTGCGGCAATATCAGGAGGAGTATTTGCCTGAGTCTCGACCTGAATCTGAACTTCAAAATCCGGGCTTCCTTCATAAGTAACATGGAACTGAGGATTCTGCTCATTGAAAATCTTTATGATTTCCTGGAATCGAGCCTCCTCTTCACCACGGAATGCGCCCTCGATTCGGATTGTGTTGTCCTCGGCCTTTTTTGAGTTTGAAGCAGCTTTTTTATCATTGCAACCTGTCAAACCAAGAATTGCAATCGCAGCAAAAGCGGCAGAAATTTTTGCCACTGTTCCAAAATTAGTAAGTTTTTTCATAAAGCCCCCTTTTAAGCTTGCTGAAATAAAATCTATAAAACCCGACTACTTGCCGGTTGTTTCCCTTTCAATCACGGAAAGCGGAACTTTCATAACCACGCTTCCCCTTTCCCTGTCCTGAATTCTCATCAAAATCAAGCGTGCGGCCATTCTTCCTGATTCCTCAAGATTCTGATTTACGGATGTAAGACCAATGTATTCCGCAATGTCGATGTTATCAAAGCCGATTACCCGGACCTGCCTTGGAACAGAAATCCCTTTAGTAAGCGCAATTCTGATCAGTCGGGCAGCAATCACATCACTTGAACAGAAAATTCCGTCAGGCAAATCTTCCTGCTCCAGAAATTTCGTGATTCCTTCATCAAGACTGCCTTCGGAAAACTCGCCGAGCCAGATATGATTCTCAGGAATCACGATACCGTTGTTCGCACAATAAAATTTGAATCCGCGAAGACGCTCTTCCGTAGCGTTCACCGCATATTCAAGCATTGACTTTTCACCGATGAAGCCAGGCTTTTTGCAGCCCTTCTCACACAAAAACTGTGCCGCCTTCTGACCGCCCTGCAAGTTGTGAACGACCACGCAATCAAAATCCTCGTATTCATTCTCAACAAAACAGACCGGAAAGCTCGCTCCCCTGAGCAAATCCAAAACATCAGCCGGAAGCTGCACACAAAGCAGGATAAGACCGTCAAGACGCTGAGTATTCACGAGCATCTGAACATAATTCACAAGGTCTTCCATCGTATCAATCGAATAGACCACAAGCTCATAATGCTCCGCGCTCAAAACAGCAGCAATTCCGCGAAGACGCTCCATAAACGAAGGCTGGGTAAAAAATGGCGCAACCACACCGATTTTCCGGTATGCACTGCGAGCCTTTGCCACAGCATCTGCCTTTGGAACGAAATTTAACTCTGTAATTGCCGACTGAATCCGATCACGCTTTTCCTGAGCCACACGGTCAGGCTCATTCAAAAAACGAGAAACGGTAGCCGAACTAACTCCAGCCAATCGAGCAACATCATAAATCGTACTTTGTCGTGAAACTGCTTTCATAAAACTGGTTACATTATACATCAAAAAAATACTCTGTCAAGCGACAGAGCGTTAAAAAATCTTAAATTTTAAGCAATTTTAAATAATTTCTCAATTTCCGGCATTTTTACAACAAGAACATTGCAGCTTGCGCTACCGATTATCTCTGATTTTGTTGTTGAAACCTTATCGTAACGGATTGAATTGCGTGGTGCATCCTTCGGCTGTTCACGACCGCCCACAAGAATCAGATCCGCACCAAAATCATCTGCCGCTTTAATCAGCTCAGACCAAATCGCTCCTTTTTTAAGCTCGGTTTTAATTTTTACGTCTTTTTCTTTTGCAAGATTTTCAAGATAAGAAAGATAACGATTTCCGTCCCGTTCGAGGCACTTTTCATAATCAATGCTTTCTTCCTCGATAAAGATTTTGCTCATCGTAAGCTGTCTGAGAGTTGATGTGTCAACAACATAAATTGCTTTAAGCTCACATTTGTACTGCTTTGAGAGGAGAATTCCATACATTGCCGCATGAATAGAAGATTCCGAACCGTTTACCGCGACAACAATTTTCTGAAACAAAGGCTTAATCATAATGCTGCTCCTATTCAGGGCGTTTCCGTGCTTCGCACGGTCGGGCTATCCGGGGTTGTCATTCGCTAAAGCGAACGGCTTCGCCGCCCCTACTATCCCTAACGCAAAGACTCCATTACATTATCGGAAAGCCAGAAACTATAGTTAACGGTTCTTACGATTCTTAAGACTTTTCAAAACGAAGGTATTTTCTCGCTCACGCTCTTCAAGAACGCTTTCGATGTAAGTTTTTGTCTCTCTGTCCTGAGGAATAATCATCTTATCGAGCGCGTTGACACGTCGCTGAGTCTTTTTGACTTCATTTGCAAGCCGCCATGCAATCGTTCGGATTGAAGCCATCTCGGTCAAAAGAGAAAGCAGCTTGAAGAACTCGGTCATCACTTTATCAGAATCAGCGTAAGTTCCCATAAAAGAATAAAACAGCTGCTGCTTAGGCAAAGCTACCTCAACAGAATTAAAACTCATGCCACCCGCAACAACGCTCTTTTCTTTGATGTCGTACTCGTAATGAACGGCCTTTGCAATTCGTTCAGTCTGATCGCCACCAACAGTCATGAGCATGTTTTTAAGAGCCGGATAAGCCTGAGAAATAGCCTTGTCCAGTTCACGCTCCAGGAGTTTGACCTTCTCGACCATACGCATAAGTTCCATAACAAGAATCTCACGCTTCTGCTCCAAAAGGTCATAGCCGTCAACAGCCACAGAAAGCTGCTCTTTTATAGCGAGAAGATTAGATTTTGTAGGTGCAATGTTTAACTTTGCCATATTTTTTATTGCCACACAGATTCGATTTTGCTACGCAAAATCAAAAAAAATCTTTGTTTAATGAGATTCCGTAGGAATCTCGAATCTGTGTGGCGTTTTTATTCCTCGTCTTTCGGATAATATTTTGCGATAAGCTCAGGCTTGATTCGATAAAGCTCGTTCTTTGGCAGGATTTTCAGGAGTTTCCAGCCTAAGTTCAAAGTGTCCTCGATTGAGCGGTTTTCGTATTCGCCCTGAGTGAAGAACTGACTTTCAAGTGCCTCACCGAATTTGAGATACATGCGGTCAACTTCGCCAAGTTCTTCCTCACCGATGATTGCGGCAAGATTTCGGATTGACTTAACTTTTGAGTAAGCCGCAAAAAGCTGGCTCGCAACGGCAGAATGGTCATCGCGCGTCATGCCTTCTCCGATACCGTCCTTCATCAAGCGGGAAAGGCTCGGCAAGCCCGAAACTGGCGGATAAACGCCCTTCTGACTAAGCTCACGGTCAAGAACAATCTGTCCTTCGGTGATATAGCCGGTAAGGTCAGGAATCGGGTGAGAAATATCATCGTTCGGCATCGTAAGGATTGGAATCTGTGTGATTGAACCTGTGCTGCCTTTGATTTTACCGGCACGCTCGTAAAGCTCTGCCAAGTCCGAATACAAATATCCAGGATAACCTTTTCGGCCAGGAACTTCGCCACGAGTTGTGGAAATTTCTCGCAAAGCCTCACAATAGTTTGTCATATCGGTCATAACGACCAGTACGTGCATATTTTTTTCGTAAGCAAGATATTCAGCAGCCGTCAAAGCACAGCGCGGTGTGATGATTCGCTCGATAGAAGGAGCGTCAGCAAGCGACTGGAACATTACGACCTTTGAAAGAACGCCAGATTCCTCAAAAGAATGGATGAAGAACTGTGCCTGGTCATATTTGATACCCATGCCCGCAAAAACCATTACGAACTGCTCATCGCTGTTTCGGATTTTTGCCTGACGAATAATCTGAGCGGCAAGGCGGTTGTGCGGAAGACCGTTTCCGGAGAAAATCGGAAGCTTCTGACCACGAATCAAAGTGTTCATGCCGTCAATTGAAGAAATTCCAGTCTGGATAAAGTCACGAGGATAGACTCGCGCGAACGGATTAATTGGCATTCCGTTTACATCGACTTTTTTACTCGAAACAATCGGCGGAAGACCATCAATCGGCTCACCAAGACCGTTAAAGATTCGGCCAAGCAAACCGTCGCCAACACGAAGCTCCATCGGCTCTTCAAGGAACTCAACAGTGGTCTCGTGCAAGTCCAGGCCCGTAGTAGAGCCGAAAACCTGAACAATCGCAATGTCTTCGTTCAAGTCAATGACACGACCAGTCTTTTTTTCGCCGTTTCGGTCACGGACAGAGACAATTTCATTGTAAAAAATGTTCTCGCTGCGTTTGACGACAATAATAGGTCCGTCAACGGAACTTACGCCTTTATATTCAATACCCTTCATTTGCTATCTCCAAAAGGGGAGAAGTCTCTCCCCTACGCCACACTTCGTTGTGTCGTACCCCACTCTGCGGGGACACCCCGCAACACCCCAAAATTGCCACACAGATTCGAAATTGCTACGCAATTTCAACTTTTATTACAGCTTTTTTAAAGAGTTTCCGTAGGAAACTCGAATCCGTGTGACATTCTTTATCGTTTGTACTGTCGTTCCAGATTACCCATCTGATCTTCGAGACGGCCTTCTACTTCCTTCATCTGCTCCAGTTTGTCGTTTGGAATTGATGACTTTAAGCGGACAATTTCGTCTTTGATTGGAAGAGATGTTACCGTTGGAAGCGGAGCTCCAGCTTTGATTACAGCGAGCGCACGCTTGTAGTAAGTCATCATCAGCATAAGGATTGCAATCTGTTTTTCTGGAACAGAATAAACATCAACCGCATCGAACGCACTCTGCTGCAAGAAACCGTTTTTAATCATGTCGGCTACAGTCAGGACGATTCGCTTTTCGTCTGGGAGAGCATCAGGTCCAATCAAACGGACAATCTGCTGAAGTCTCTGCTCCTCTTTGAGAAGCTCAAGTGCAGAAAGTCGAACCTCAGCCCAAGCCGGGTCAAGTTTGTCCCACCATTCACGGATTTCATCGGCATATTCAGAGTAACTTTCAATCCAGCCGATAGCCGGATAATGTCGTGCGTTCGCAAGTTCACGGTCAAGAGCCCAGAAACAGCGGATAAATCGTTTTGTATGCTGAGTGACAGGCTCAGAGAAGTCACCACCCGGAGGAGAAACGGCACCGATTACAGAAACAGAACCTTCCTCACCACAAAGTGCATTGACTCGGCCAGCTCTTTCATAGAACTCTGCGAGTCGTGTCGGCAAATAAGCCGGGAAGCCTTCTTCTGCAGGCATTTCTTCCATTCGGCCAGAAAGCTCACGCAAAGCCTCGGCCCAGCGGGATGTAGAATCAGCCATGATAGCGACATGCATACCCATATCGCGATAGTATTCTGCAAGCGTAATTCCCGAATAAAGAGAAACTTCACGAGCCGCAACAGGCATGTTTGAAGTGTTCGCAATCAAAATCGTTCGTTCCATGAGCGAACGACCTGTTCGAGGGTCAATCAACGTCGGGAATTCTGTGAGAACGTCGGTCATTTCGTTACCGCGCTCACCACATCCAATGTATACGATTAAGTCAGCATCACACCATTTTGCAATAGCGTGCTGAGTCATAGTTTTACCTGTACCGAAACCGCCAGGAATTGCAGCCGTGCCACCCTTGCTAAGCGGGAAGAACACGTCGATTACTCGCTGACCAGTAACAAGCGGCTGACTTACCTCAAGTTTTTGTGCATAAGGACGTGGATTTCGTAGCGGCCAGTAATGAGAAAGCTTAATTTCCTCGTCCAAATCAGTGGTTCCGATTACATCATCGACTGTGTACTCACCCTCACCCTTGAAAGATTTGAGAGTTTTGCCTTTGACAGTCGGCGGAACCATGATTTTATGGCGGATAGACTGTGTCTCCTGAACATAGCCCAAGACCATTCCAGCCGAAATTGCCATTCCCTCAGAAACGCCCTCGGCTACAGTCATCTTCCATTTCTTATCGATGTCAATTGGCTCTGTTCGTTCACCAGGAACAAGGAAAGCTCCAGATTTTTCGAACATATTTTTTAAAGGTCGCTGAATTCCATCGTAAATTGTACCGACCAAGCCAGGCCCAAGTCGCAAAGAAAGTGGACGACCGTTACAAATGACTTCCTCGCCAATTTTCATGCCGGTGTCGTCTTCGTAAACCTGAATCGTAGCCTTTCCTTCATTCTGACGGATAATCTCGCCGATGATTTTCTTTTCACCGACATCAACTACATCATAAAGACCGCAGCCTTCCAAGCCTTCGGCATAAACGATTGGTCCGGAGATTCTTGTGATTTTACCTTTTATAACGCTCATTCAGGCAACCTCCCGCCGAACAATTTTTCTGCCAGCTCCATGCTGTATTTGTCTTTGATTTCACGGACAATCTGGTCAATCGTAGCACGGACTTTTACAAACCCGTCATCAGAAGAAAGAATAATTCCTTCGTGGAAAGCATTTCCAAGTGCTTCTTCTTCACCAGAACGCTCGAACGAAACTTCTTCGACTTTTCCAAGATTTTTGACAGATTTTTCGAGCAATTTTTTTGCTTCGGAAAGATTAAATCCGAACACAAGGGCATTCACCTTCTTTGAAACTAAGCACTCAGGCAAATGCTCCAATTTATTTTCAATAAGGGCAAGTCGTTTTGACTCCCCGAGATTTTCGAGATATTCATTAAATGCCTTTGAAACGGCATCGCTATAAAACGAAACAAGGAAACGGCCTTTTTCAAGCGGCAAAGCCTCATTCACGCTTTTTTCGGCTTGTGCATATTTTGTGGCATAATAAGACTCTTTCTGAGATTTTGCCTCATTTACACGGCGTTCAACATCAGAAAGAATAGATTTTGACTCTTCTTCTGCCCGTGCAAGAATCTTCTCAGCCTTTTTGCGCGCATCAGCTTCAATTTCTTTATCAAGTATTTCGGTAGATCGTAACTCTTCCATACTGTTCCCTAAACAAAACTAAACCGAAATTCCAACGGCTTCACGAATCGCATCAGTAAGAGACTTTTTGCCCTCCATGTGCCCGTGAATGCCTGGAATCTCAACAATCAGCGGATACTGACTGCCCTTTTGCCATGCGAGGACTTCATCTTCAATCATGGCAGACACATCTTCAGTCAGAATCAAAATTTTCGGTCGCTCACCGACAGGGACACTTTCTGTGCCGCCAAGCCCGGTGACACGACGGAAAGCGTCCAATGCCTCAGTGCGGTTGAGCGCAACTGTACCGTCAACACCAACCAATTTGAAGCCGAGAATAATTTCTCTTTCTGCGATGACAAAATATTCCATATATTTACAGAATGATGATAAGCAAAGCTACAAGGAATCCCCAGAGACAGATACCTTCAGCAAGACCAACGAACGGAAGAGCCTTACCAGAAAGCTCAGCGTTTTCGCTCATTGCGCCCATTGCGGCAGCACCAATTTTGCCTACAGCCATACCACCTGCAAGACAAGCAATACCAACAGCGAGACCTGCAGCGATATACTTGATTGTAGAAGAATCTTTTGCTGGCTGTGCGCTAGCAGCTGTAGTCTGTGCAACCTGAGTTGTCTGTGCAGGCTGATTGTCTGTGGCTTCCTGAGCGACAGTTCCAAAAAGAGCGAATCCTGTAAGAAGAGCCGCAACCATAAGAATTTTCTTGTTCATAAAAAAACCTCGCTATATAAAATTCTGTCATGCTGAACTTATTCCAGCATCTTTTTAAGATTCCAAAACAAGTTTGGAATGACAGTGATTTCCTTATTTATAATCAAACGAGAACGGTTTGAATTCCCTTCCCGTTTCATTAAAGAATTTAGAGAAGAACTCATAGTATTGCAAACGTATAACCTGAATTGCAACAATCATTCCCTCAAGAACAACAACAATCGCATTTCCAACAAGCATGACAGCAAGATAAGCTGGTCCTGCCATTTCAGAAAGCGTAAGGATGATGAATCCCAAAACTGCGTGCGCCAGACCGAAAGCTCCGACACGGATAAAGCTGATTGAGCTTGAAAGGTAGCTGATAAGAGTTTCCAAAAGCTCGACGACAGCCTCAATCACTACCGCAAAAAGACCATTTTCCATAATCGGCTCATGCTCGAATGCCCTGTGAATTGGCTCACAGAACATCGTAAGGAAAAGCGTGATTCCGATTATGATTCCATCTGTCAAATCGATAGAGTGCCCTGCAACAACAATCCTGATTACCATGATTACGACATACCAGAAGAACACAGCTCCAGAAACACCGTTTTTACCGAACAAAGCCTTTGGAATTTTGTGCATTATAAAATTGTTGATAATATTAAGCACAAGACCAACGGAATTGATGATAAATCCGACTCCGACTGTTGCGCCGAAGAACATGAACATCGTTTTGATTGAATGTGCGCTTCCGTCCGGCATGAGGTGCAAAATCGGGGCATGAGGCTCACCAAAAAGACCTGTAATCGCAAGTGAAAGCGGACGCAGAATATCTTCATTGCCAAAGAATTCACCGGTGAGCAAGCCCATAATCATGCTCGAAGTACCAATTGCCATGAAGATTGGCGCGAATTTATTCCAGCCGCCAACTTTGATGACCTTGAAATTCATGAGCAGGCCCATCAAAAGGAAAATAAATCCCTGACCAGCATCACCGAACATGATTCCGAACAACAACGTGAAGAAAATAGCCACGAAAGGCGTTGGGTCTATCGCACCATAAACTGGAGAGCCGTAACTGAAAATCATACGCTCAAACGCACCGACAAGCTTGCCATGCTTGAGACGAACAGGAACCTGCTCCGTGCCATTGATTACAGAAGGAACTTCAAACGGATTATAAACACGGATTGCGATTCGCCCCTCTGTAAGCTTGTCCATATCCTTCATCATTGAATGGCATGAATCAGAAGGAATCCAGCCAGTAATTCGGTAGACGAGACTTGTAGACTCCAAATTGTTCTGAACATCAACAATCTGAGCCGCTATCGCAAATGAAGCGAGCAAAGCCCGAAGCGACTCGGCATGAGTCTGGGCCAAATTACGTTTTTCTTCTTCTATATACTCAACTACTTTTTGAGACTCAGCAAGTTTTGACTCCAAACCAGAAAGAACTTCATCTGGGACTCCCTTAAAATCAGAAGGAATCTCAAACGATACAAAACCGAATTTTTTAAGCTCTGTGTCGAGCGAGAAGCGTGCTTTTTTTGAACTTGCAGCCATAATCTTTGACTTGTCATCACCGAGCGGAACAATAATCGCACGGTTGCCGACAGCAGCATCAAGCTCCTCGAACTTTTCTGGGTCAATTTTACCGATTTTGAGCGAAAGGAAAGAAAGATGATCAAGCTCCGAGAAAGGAACCTTGAGATTTTTGAAAGATTCCGCTTCTTCCTTGGACTCTTTTACACGTTTAAGCTCATCATTAGCAACAGTCTGACGTTTTTTAAGTTCTTCAACATTAGCAAGGAACTTTTCGGCAAGTGCAATCTCATTCTCACCAGCCCTTGTTGAAGAAGCAACCAAAGCGCCGTCAATATCTTCGACATTCAGGAAAGAGCGCGCGTCCTGCAAGCGAACAAACAAATCACGCTCAGGATTTTTTGCCTCACCAGAGCGCGAAGCATCCGAAACCTTTGATGAGTCATTTTTATGATTCTGGAACTGAAAATTACCCTTTTTTCCAAGAAATTCAAGGACCGGACGAATGTCATTCTTCATGATCATAAGTTCGACAAGGTTCATTGGTGTCGTTCTAGCCATTTTGCTCCCCTATACTCCCGCTGAAAACTGAACGTTAAGCCCAGCAACTTCCATAATCTTTTCGCTCTCAACTCCGAGACGCAAGCCTTCTGCCACAGTGCGGATACAATCAAGTTCGTACTGTTTGATTCTGAACCATGCGACAAAACTCGTTACGCTCATAGGATCTTTATGGAAGAAATGTGTATAATTCTTTGCAAGATAATGTTTGAGAGACCGCTCAATCCAACACGGATCAATCCCCCAGACAGTGCCATCTTCATGCGGGTTTAAAAATTTGGCGTACTTCCAGCCCTTCCAGTCATCATAAGAAGAAATATCCTTGCCGAGAATCGCAATCGCATCACGGGCAAGCTCATCATCCTTTTTTTTATCTTCGCTAGAAAAGACAAGCTGCTCCATTATTTCTTCGTTAGTAAAATGATAATAAACTTTGAGGCGGAGAACCCACAGGATATTTTTGAAAGAAATTTCCATTTTATAAAGCTGCTCAAGATTGGCCCGATCACTGCCTCTTAATGAAGAAACTGCTTTCCAAAGTGCCAAGATGCGTGCTTTATCAGATTCTGAGTCAGAAACTTCTGAATTTTCATATTCGTAAAAAGAAAGAATTTCGGAAAGAATCGGCGAAGGGGACTCAAACTCGGACAAAAGGCTCTTGTACAGTGTTATGAAATTTTCGGCAGCTTTAACTTCGATTTCTTTGGCAAGCATGACCTCTGGAACACTCGGAATTTCACTGTCAAAAAGAAGTGTGTAAAGCTCCCGCAAAGACTGTACAGAAAAAAGCCTGTTTGCATTCGCACCGACGAATGATTTTGAGAGAAGACCGCTTGCTCTTGCGTAAACATAACTAGAAGCCGCTGACTTGTCCAAATTGCCCATAGCACATTCCTTTAAGCCAGCAGAATTGAATCAAGATATGAGTTGAAAGCAGCTTTATCTTGTGGAGAAGCCGTAATTTTTGACTTGTACTCGGAGATTTTTTGATCTTTGCCACTCTGAAGGGCAGAAATTTTAGACTCGAAAGACTTTTCTTGTGAAGTTACGATTTGCTCGTACTGTGACTTGAATTCGGAATCAGCCTGAGCCTTTGCCTGCGCGATTTTTTTGTCGGCATCTTCCTGAGCTTTTAATGTCATGGCCGAAGCCTTTTGCTCCATTTCCAAAAGATGTGCAATTGTGTTTACTTCTTTTTCTGCCATGATTCACCTCGAAAAAGTACGATGTATTATTCTATCAAAGATTCTTCGGATGTGCAAACAAAATTGTAAATTTCTGAAGTTGATTTTAAGGAAAGAAGATTTTTGACAAAATCAGGAATCTGCAAAACAGATGCAAGTTGCTTTAAAATCTGAATATGATGGTTAGGATCGTTATCCGGCCCGATAATCATAAAAACAACATGAACCGGAGCCTTATCCAAAGAATCATAGTCGATTCCTTCATGAGAAATACCGATTGCACCGATTGAATCTTTAATTGAAGGAATTAAAGCGTGAGGAATGCCAACAGAATGCATGATTCCGGTGGTCATCTTTGACTCACGCTCATTAAGAACTTTAAGGGCTTCGTTTTTATCAAAACCCGGATAATTGGAATGAATGGTCTCAACAAGTTCCTCAAAAAGTTCGTCTTTTTCCGTGCTGGAAAAATCCATTACAATAGTATTTTTGGGAAAAACCTGTCCTAGAACCACATCATTCTCCATAATTTATAATTTGAATTACTGTGCAGCTGACTCAGTTGCTGGAGCAACTTCTGTATTTTCTGCAGCAGGTGCTTCTTTTTCTGATTCATTCCACCATTTGCCGTCAGATTCTTTTGGAAGAGTAGTTTCAGCAGCAGCTTCGACTTTGCCAGCAGCCTCAGCAGCAGAAAGCAAGTCAGCATCAGTAGAATCAGATTTTGTAGGAAGCATTTTTGCAATTGCAAAAGTAACGACAAAGAAAAGAATGACGAAAACAACAGTTGCCTTTGTGAGAACTGAAGCCGAATGAGAACCGAAAGCAGCAGAGTTTCCACCACCGAGCAATCCACCCATTCCGCTATTGTCCTGGTCCTGAACGAGGACAAGAAGAACAAGAAGAACACAAATAATTACAAATGCAACTAAGAGCACGCCTTTAATGATAGAATCCATTTTTTTCTCCAACGAATGAATACAATTTGAAATAAGTAGAAAATATTTTATAGAAATATCAAGTTATAGTCAAGCAAGAGAATAGAGGTTCAGGAGACCTGCATGAACGGCTCCTACGCGCTCGGCTCTCTACTTTGACATAGATTGAAAAAAATCGTAGAATACAGATAGCAAACAATTTTAAGGAGATTCCTATGGCACGAACAAAGTATGTAGCCGGTAACTGGAAAATGAACATGGACAAGGCTGGAGCAGTCGCTCTTGCTCAGGGTTTAGTTGAGAACCTCAAAGGCCTCAATGCAAAATACATGATTGCACCACCTTTCGTATATCTTGACGCTGTATCACAGGTTGTAAAAGGCTCAAACATCATCTTGGGCGCACAGAACATGACTGTAACAGACAATGGTGCTCACACAGGCGCAATTTCTTGGGCAATGCTCAAAGACTTGGGCGTTGAGACTGTAATTCTCGGTCACTCAGAGCGACGCGACGAGTTCAACGAGAGCGACAAACTCATCAACGAGAAAGTTCACAAGGCTTTGGACAACGGTCTTGATGTTGTACTTTGTATCGGTGAGCTTTACTCACAGCGCGTAGCTGGCGTTACAAACCAGATTTGCGAGAACCAGGTAAAAGAGGGATTCGCTGGCGTTAAAGAAGATCAGCTTTCTCACATTTCTATCGCTTACGAGCCAGTTTGGGCTATCGGAACAGGCAAAACAGCTACTCCAGCAGAAGCTCAGGAAGTTCACGCATTCGTTCGCGGCGTAATCAAAGGCCTCTACAGCCAGAAAGCTGCTGACGAAATCAAAATCCTCTACGGCGGTTCAATGAACGACGGCAACGCAGAAGAATTGCTCGCCCAGCCGGATATCGACGGCGGCTTGATCGGCGGAGCTTCACTCAAAGTTGACAAGTTCACAACAATTTGTAAATTCGCTTCTAGATAATAGAATAAAGATGCCACACAGATTCGAGATTCCTACGGAATCTCAGTTTTTATAATTTTGACTTGATTTTGCGTAGCAAAATCGAATCCGTGTGGCAATAAAAAAATCCTGCCTTTACGAAAAACTTCGTTTAGAGCAGGATTTTTTGTTTTAAATTCCTCACAGAGCTTTGGAGCACACAGAGAGAGTTTAGATAAAGCTATCCTTTACAAAATACTCTCTGTGTCCTCTGTGCCCCTACGAGCACAGCTCTTCGGGAGACTCGCTAAAATTGCCCTGCAATTTTTACGCTCACTATCTGTGAGGAATTCTGTACTTATTTTGTAGCCAAAATAGCAATACCTGGGAGTGTTTTTCCTTCGAGGAATTCGAGGGAAGCACCGCCACCTGTTGATACGTGGCTCATTTTGTCTGCGAGGTGGAATTTGTTTACAGCAGCAACTGAGTCACCGCCGCCAACGACAGTCATAGCACCACGGCCTGTTGCGTCTGCAACGAGCTGAGCAACTGTTGCTGTACCTTTTGCAAATGCGTCGAACTCGAATACGCCGACCGGTCCGTTCCATACAACTGATTTAGCTGTTGAGAGAACTTCTGTGTAAAGAGCGATTGTCTTTGGACCAACATCCATAGCCATGAGATTGTCAGGGATGTCTACTCCGTCAACTGCAACTGGAGTTGCGTTAGCGTCGAATTTGTCTGCTGCAACATGGTCAACCGGGAGAACGATTTTAACGCCTTTAGCAGCTGCATCTGCGAGCAATTTTTTTGCTGTATCGATGAAGTCGTCCTCAACCAAAGAGATACCAACTTTGTGACCCTGTGCTTTGAGGAATGTGTAAGCCATACCACCGCCGATAACGAGGGCAGAAGCGTTCTTCAAGAGGCTTTCCAAAACAGCGATTTTTGAAGAAACTTTTGCACCACCGATGATAGCAACCTGTGGTTTTGGTGGGTTCTCAACCATTGGCTGGATGTATTTAACTTCTTTTTCCATGAGGAAGCCGCCAACTGATGGAACCGGCATGAATTTAGAGATAGAAGCTGTAGAAGCCTGATCACGGTGAGCTGTACCGAATGCATCGTTTACGAAGATGTCTCCATAAGAAGCAAGCTCTTTTGCCATAACGTCGCGCTCAGCTGCATCTTTTGATGTCTCTTCTTTGTGGAAGCGAACGTTCTCAAGCATTGCAACTGCACCCTCTGGAAGAGCGTCGATTGCTGATTTCTGACCAAGAGCATCTGGCAAGAATGTAACCTCTTTGCCGAGTTTTTTTGCGAAGTACTCAACAACTGGCTTCATGCGGTTTTTGCCGTTGATGAATTTTTCTGCATCTTCAGCAGTCCAGGTTTTGCCAGCTTTTTCTGCCTTTTCCTGAGCCTTTTTAACGTCTTTTTTTGGGTCTCCCAAGTGGCTCATCAAAACGAGTGAGCGTGGGCTCTGCTCAAGGATATACTTGATAGTTGGGAGGGCCGCCATGATACGAGTGTCGTCCTGAACAACTCCGTCCTTCATAGGAACGTTAAAATCAACGCG
Source organism: uncultured Spirochaetaceae bacterium (assembly GCA_902785455.1). GTDB lineage: Bacteria > Spirochaetota > Spirochaetia > Treponematales > Treponemataceae > Treponema_D. The sequence continues at coordinate 23,611 of CACZYY010000011.1, read as the reverse complement.
CATGATGATGCGTTTGCCTTTAAGATCAACATCTTTTACTGTCTTGATCATCTGTAAAACTCCTTTAAAAACTCCGCGTTAGCGGCGTTGCACGGAGGCAACGTATCCGCAAGTTTTTAGCCAACGGCTAAAAACTTGGCCGTGATAAAAATTACAAGAATGTAATTTTTATCATGCCCCCTTTATTGGTTTTCTCCAATTTTACATCGTTTTCGATACAAATTCAATTGAAATTCCTCACAGAGTTTAAGAGTTCACAGAGATATTTTCCTTTGTTTTTTCTCTGTGGTCTCTGTGCCCTCTGTGAGAAATTTTGTATAATATTCTTTATGTTCAATCCAGAAGAAATAATTTTTGCGGTGACTACGGCCTGCAATCTGCACTGCCCGCACTGTTTTGTAAACCGCGAGCCATTCAATCTCAAAGCAAGCGATGCGATAAATTTTCTCAAAAGCGTTTATGATTCGCAAAATTCTTCTATAGAAAAGGTGGGATTTTCGGGTGGCGAGCCATTCTTGCGGCAGGACTTTCTGTGCGAAGTGATTAAAGCCGCAATCGACATGGATTTTATGTTCGACAGGATTATGACAAACGGCGACTGGTGGAAAACAAAAGAGGATTTGCGCGCCACCCTGCAAAAAGTCTACGATGCCGGCTACGACGGAAAAATCGGCGTGAGCTACGACAACTTCCACGCCCAGAGCGAGGAGCGGATTGCGACATTCATCCAGACCGTGTGGGAAATCTTCGGAAGCGATGCGGTGGAGATTCAGAGTGTAACAGAAGGATGCCACACAGATTCGACTTTCCTACGGAAAGTCCAACAAGAAAGTGTTTCTCAAATGACGTCTCCTGATTTTGCGTTAGCAAAATCGAATCAGTGTGGCAATAAATTAAGTTCTCTCGCCTCACGACTAAATCTCACTTACGAGGAAAACATCTCCCCTTCCGGGCTGGGAATCGCCTCACTTTCTGACGACGAGCATTTTTTGCCTGCCTACATACAGACCGAAAGTTTTCAGGCAAACGATCCGCGCGCATGGCATGACAAGGAATGGTTCAAGGACCAGCATTGCGCTGAAATGGGGCAGATTCTTTTCGTGCACGCCACAGGCGACATCGCTCCCTGCTGCGGCTTTGCAAACGAAAACAAGGCACTTTATATCGGGAAAATCACGGACAGCTTTGACACGGTTCTCAAAAACGCAAGCCAGAGCAAGATGATAAAAATCTGCTACGAGGAGGGTCTTTCAAAGCAGATAAAACTGCTGAAAGAGCAAGGAAAATTGCCGGAAGGCAAAACAGCGGATGTATGCACCTTCTGCGACCTGGTGTGCAAGAATCAGGAATAGTACGTGTATTTCCTTCACGGAGGCTACAAAAATCCTGCACGCCGAGAGGCAAAAGCTTTAACTTTTCCAAAAAACTGATTATAGCATAATTCCCACGTATTTCAAAATATGCTGTGACACAACTTCTTCTCGTAAATTATCTTATTTCGTGCTAAAATAGAGGCATGAATCAAAATGAACTGGACTCAACAGAAATCATAAAGTTAATCGCAGATACCTTTTATATAACTTTTTTACCGGTAACAGATAACTGGGAAGAAGACAAAAAAAATATCGATAAATACCTGGACTTATTGTCAAAATATATCAAAGATGATGTCAAACAAAAGGCTTGTGCAGACTCACTACAAAACTTGAACTATAACATCCGCTATGTATTTGACAGGAAGAAGTTTATTTCAGATGCAAAAACTTTTACTGAAAACGATAAAGAAATCTATCTGAGTCTGCTTCCTGGGGATTTGCTAGGCTGTGATGATAAAGAGCTGGATAAAATTGAAAATGCTTATGAAGAAATCAAAAAGCTTTCTCTAAAAGGCGGATATATCCGTGCTGTTCTGGAAACTCTCTATGATGAAAAATACAAAACAAAGTTCAACAAGCTTACGGAAGATTTTCTTGAAAAAGCCTGGAAATTAAAAGAAAACTTTTCCTTCAACCTCGTTTTATCTTTCATGAAAATTGCCCTTAATGACTTCAACCGGAAAGATTACGAAAATCATTCTTGGAATTATTCTGAGGCCACTCACATAAAAGCAATCGGCTCAACAAAAAAAGGTAAGGTCGAAAAAGTTGATAATCCTTATTCTGCATACAAAGTTTTCGCCCAGGGCGAATATTCAAAACTGCTTATCGGGTATGAGACAGATCCATTGCTTCCACTCAGCGAAATGCTTCAAAAGGGATTTGAGTCAATTCTTACTGATAAAGAAACAATGACTTACAAAACATATAGAATAGAAAATGAAGTAACTGAAGGAAATGAAGAAAAAAAAGAAGTTGTTAAAGAAACATGTATATATGATATGACTCCTTATGAATATATAAAGAATTATAAAGAGCCAGACTCAAATGACAAGAATTCTCAGAAACTGATAAACGACTCGGAACAAAATCAGAAGGACAAAGACAAAGAAAGGAGGCTCGCTTATACGAAACGTATAAACGAAAGGGAACGAAATACACTTATTCTTGATTTACAGACAGAGGCGATTAATACAATTCTCCAGAGATTCAACGACTATATTCCCTATGACCTTAACACAGAAATCACAAAAGAAAAAAAAGACGGAACAAAAGAAGGAATAACAATCCGCCAGGAAATATTTAATCAATGCAAGAATATATTATTTGAAAACAGAAATGAGGAAAAGAATCTTGACAAACTTGATAAATATGCAGCTGGTTCTTTTCTTTCAAAAAACGAGACAGCTTTTATCAACAGGTATTTTTATTCTGTCGCAGATAATTCCTGGTACGAAGATCGAAGGAAATTTGATGAAGTCACCCACTGGGCATTTGTTTCAAGCAGGAGAATGCAGAAAAAAGTTGAAGCATTAAATCAACTTATTTATTCAGGAAATATCCAGTATCATCCTCGAAAGAACTTGTATCTGACACAAACAAAAACTCTGAAAGATGTTATAGAAGGCTTAAAATTTAATCCTATCTGGCTGGGAATCTTACAGAAATTCAACAGCGACGAATACAAGAATCCGCGATACAATAATCATTTCACAAAAGAAGGAAAATCATACATTGATGCGGAAGAAGACGAACTTTATTCTAATATAGAAAAAGACTACAAAGAACATGAATTGTCCCCGTCTTCATTTTATCTGCTTCGCCTCTTTGATGAGCAGTTTCATGACAGCCCGGGCTTTTTGAGTACGATTTATTACTACATCAAACAACTGGACTCTGAATCAGAACTACAATTATCAAAAAGAAATGAATTGAAAGCGGCTATGCATACTTTACTTAAGACAAAACAGGAAAAAGATGCTTTTGATTCCTACCTGGAAGAAAAGGCTTTACAGGCTGAAGGAACATCTGTTTCACTGGAAGAAATTGATGATAAATTTTTCATGAAAGGACAATCTGACAAAATATCAGAAATGAAAAAAGAAGAAAGAATTGGAACGCTGAAGACACATTTTTTTATGCAGTGTCTAGACAAAAACAGAAATTATAACGGACTGCGCTTAATATACAATAATCGGAATGGAAAAACCGGGAAAGATGATAAAAACGAAGAAAAGCTGTTTACTCATAAAGTTCGTTATGAAATTTACCAAAAGCTTAGAACAATAGGATATTAATATGACAAATAAAGAAAAGTTCAAAATCCTTGATGGAATAAAATTAGCTAACAATATTTTCCCGATAGACGAGCAGGACTGCCGCGAAGAAAATGCTGCAAAAATTGCTGATATGGAAAAAATCTTTGACTTGCGTGACAGGTGGGATTATAGCTGCTTATTTGCGCTTGCAGAATTTATGGCCGATGACAATAAAGTTGAGGCAATCAAAAATAATCTGATAGAAGAAAATTCCTACGACAGAAATCAGGTTCCCGAACCTGACTGGAATACAAAGCTTCTCGTTTCTACAGCGCTGGAAGATAATCCGCTTTTTTTCTCCATGGCCGTTAACTGGATTGCAGTCTGCGAGTACAGAATCAGCAAGGCAAGTGTGGTGCCGGAAAATCAAAATGTAACTTATAATCCAGACGCATTTAAAGAAATAGATGACTCATCTTATAAAGAGAATTATCTGGCCGCCGGAAAAGCCGGCTTCAAGAAATTCGGCTCAGAACATTCAATCGGAAAATACGGAAAGATTGGCCAGGAAGGCTGCACAGACAAAGGCCTCGAAGGCATTATTTTCTACATTCTGCTTAGCGAAGAATATCAGAACAAAGATGTTTCTTTCAAGATTGAATTTACAACCCTTGCAGATGGCAAAGAAGATACTGTAATTCTGAACAATAAATCAGCAGATCCTAAGAAGAAAATTCAGAGCGGAAAAAGAAAAGCTGATATTTCAAAAGGAATCAGAGTTACGAAAATCTCTGTAAAGGAATAGTTGAAATATGAGCGAGATTTATGTTCCAGTTATCAACTGTGGTGAAAGTACTCTTTTTAAGATTTCTTCTACAGAAAGCGACGATTTTCTTATAAACGGAATCCTTCCTCATAATGAAGATAATGATGAAGAAAGTGCAAAAATCACAAGTGTTGTCGAGAAAATAGAAAAAGTTTTCGGCAAAAATGTTGAAGAAATTCCGCAGCAGCTTTCGATTATAAATAAGGATGATTCCGATATAGAACTTCAGTTTGATGACTCAACACAGTCCATTACGCTTGGCCTTATTTCAGAATTGCACCGCGAAGAAAATCATCTTACCTTTAAGAGCCAGTGGGACTATGCTGTAGTTACAGGAGATGTCGCAGAAAATTTCCGCCTCGAAAGGGTAGAGTTTATAGAAAAAAAGTTCGAAGCCGTAAAAGCTCTTGCTGCTAAAGAGCCTGAGAAAAAAATCATTTTTCTTTACATAAATGATGATTTACAAATCCCCCGCGGCTACGACAAAAACTTCCCGAATATTTACGTAGCCCCATTTACCTCAGACACAAAAATTGAATACATATATGCGGAGATTTTTACACCGCATTTTGATGAGAAACAGGAAGAGCTGCTAAGAAAAGCGACGAATCTCAACGAGAAAAAGTTTTATGAAACCAAAACTTTCCTTGAGCTAAAATCAGAAATCAGCAAATTCAACGGATTTTTTATCGAAGGGAAAAGCAACTCAGGAAAATCAATTCTTGCGAATGCACTGGTTCTTTATGCGATGGAAATTGAGTTTGCTTATGCACCGATCTGGGTTTCGATCAACAATGTGGAAATTCAAAATATTTTGACTGCACGAAATAAAAATCAAAATCTCTACGAATATTTTCAGAAACAAATCGAATCAGAGAAAAACGAGCCTCAAAAAAAATATATTCTGGTTATTGACAATCTTGAAGTAAATTCAAATTACATCAACGATATTTTACGCTCTGTCCATGAAATTCTGCAGAAAGACGATTCGATTATTTTTACAATAATCACAAGCTGGCAGAATCCATCACACACGGAACTTTTTTGCAAAGGAAAGGTAAATTTCAAGGCAGTTTCTTTGTCAGACACGGCGAAAGAAGATTTTTATGGAATTTACAAAACGATATATGACATTCATTACAGCAATTATCTTCAAAAAGCCACCGTTGAAGAGCAATATGAACTCAGGGAACAGTCTTACAAATGGTTGAAAGACCGCCCAGGAAATATTCCTTTTATTTTCAATTATCTCGACAAAAAGCATGTCAAAGCATTAATCGAATTTTTGGAGACGACAGACCCAAGCGAAGCAGAATGGAATGAAAAATTCATCGGAATGAGCTTTGATCAGCTGGGGCTTTTCGCAAAAATCGTCCTTTTTGTGTTCACAAGCGATTTCGGCTGCAAAAACGAAAAATGTTCCGCAAAATCTGATTATGGAAAAATAAAAGCTGTGATTCAGAGAGAAGGCATAATTGAAGGTGATTTTATTACCAGAGAATCGATTCATGACGCATTCTCAGAAATATTATCGCACTATCTCTTGCAGGAAAATGCTGAAGGAGCTTTTTACATAAAAAATGATGTCCTTCAATATCTCTTGTTCAATAATGACGCAAAGACTTCAAAACTCAACGAGCATTTTATAAACGAAAATGAGAAAATACAGGCTACAATTCTCTATAACTGGATTGAAAAATTACCTGATTTAATAACAGACAGAAACAGAAATCATGTTCTGTTTGAGATTGCGAAGTATGCAAACAATCCAGAGTTTTTCGAAAAATGTTTTTATAACGGTTTTGATATCAATCAGAAACTTAATTGTGGAATGACAATTCTGCAAGTTGCAGTAATGCTAAATCCAAATTTGGAAATCATAAAATATCTGATCGATAAAGGCGCAGACTGGAAACTTCTGACAGACAATGGTAATACACTTATTCACCTTGCTGTTGAAAATTCTACTGTTGAAGTTTTGCGTTATGTATTAGAGCTTTTTGAAAATAACAATTTTAATTTATCAGAAGAAAAACAACAGAAATTACTTTTTCTTGCAGCTGAAAATAATCCGAACGTCGAAGTCCTAAAATATTTGATTGAAGAAAAAAATGGAAAAACAAATATAGAAGATAAGGACGGTGCAACGCTCCTGTATTATGCGGCAAAAAATTCTTCAATTGAAGTTTTAAAATATGTTCTGGAACAGCACTTTTATGAGGATATAAATAAAAGAGATTCGAAAGGTCTGACTCCTTTATGTTATGCTGCAATCAAAAATCCAAATCCTGAAGTTTTAGATTTGCTTATAGGAAATGGTGCAGACTGGCACATGGTTCCTGAGAATAGCTCTTTGTTAAGTCTTGCTGTAATACAGAATACTAAAGAAGTTGTTTCTTATATTATTAAAAAACATCTTTTTGATAATATAAACAAACAGGATGATGAAGGGTATACTGCTCTTCTTTATGCTTTGGAAAATAATCCAGACTTGTCAGTTACTAAATCATTAATTGAAAATGGGGCTGCCTTTGTATACGAATATGAAGAATTAAATGACTGTTCTATGCATGCAGATGGAAGACTGAAACTTGGAGATATCAGAACAAATAGAGGCTTAACATCACTGCATTGTGCAGCAAAGAACAAAAATCCAGAATTATTAAAATATGTATTAGATAAACATCTGTTTGAAGATATCAATGCTCGTACGATAGACGGAATTACACCTTTGATGATTACTGTCTTAACAAATAAAAGTTTGGAAATTTTTAGATTGATGACAGAAACTTATTACGCAGAAAAAAATGTACGAGATTACAAAATGAATAATTTACTACATTTTGCAATAGTATCTGGAAATGAAGAAGTGGCTAAAGATTTGATTTATGAGTCAGAAGGCTGCAAGCTTGAAAAAAAAGATTTCGAGTATATTTTTCTTATGCCGTTTATAAAACTTGCTTCTCATTTTAAATCAAAAACAGGAGAAAAAGCACGGGATTTTCTAAAAAGCTATTATAAAACTTTTTCGATTAAGATTGATGATAAAACAAAAGATTTAATTAAACAGCACTGCCCGGATTTAGCTTCTCTATTATAGAAACGGTAATCTTTTTTATTGCTAAAAAGTATAAAGAGTTATAAAATATTTCAAAAAGTATAAAGAGTTATAAAGAACTATAAAGAGGTACTTTTATGCAGAATCCTTTTACAACCACATTCAGTAAGAATCCTGAAACTTCATATATTTATACCGAACAGACAAGTGAAATCCTTGAAAATTTTTCATACGACAATCCTTCTGAATCAGTGTATAAAGTAACTGGTGTGCGAGGTTCTGGTAAGACTGTTATTCTTGCAAAGATTGAGGAAGAGCTGCGGAAAGAAGAAAATACAAAAAAAGGCTGGCTTGTTTTTGATGTAAATCCCGCCAGAGATATTCTTATTCAAATAGCTTCAATGCTCGTAAAAGAAGGCTTCGGAAAGAAATCTACTAAAAGCAAGAGCCTGAACCTGTCTGCAAACTTTTTAGGAACAGGTGGAGGCATAGGATTTTCCACAGAAAATGACAACTCTTTTTTTGATATTGGTGTTGAGATAGAAGAAATGTTTTCTATGGTTCAAAAAAAGCAAAAAAAAATCCTGATTGGAATCGATGAGGTTTCTAAAACAAAAGAAATGGTTCAGTTTGCTTCGGAATACGGAAAATGGCTCAGGGCAAATTTCCCGGTCTATCTTGTCTGCACAGGCTTATACGAAAACATCATGGAAGTAAGTAATGTAAAAAATCTTACTTTCTTTAGACGTGCCGTTACTGTCAAAACTGAACCTCTCAATTTTGTACGTATGTCTGAAATGTACCGGAGACTTTTGTCTATTGATTTAGATACGGGGCGTGAAATGGCAAAAATTACAAAGGGCTATGCATATGCATTTCAGGAACTTGGTTCACTGTATTTCAGGAAAAATGAAGAGCAATCTCTTTCAGATTTAATTCCTGAATTGAAATCAGAACTTTTTGCCTACTCTTATGAAAAGATTTGGGAAGAACTGACAGCAGAAGACAGGTTTCTGGTAAAGCTTCTGACTGAGAAAGATGAATATAAAAGGGAAGAAGTCCTTGAACTTATGGGACCAAAATCTGGAAATTATTCAATGTACCGCGACAGGCTTTTGAAAAGAGGTATTCTTGAAAGCCGGCAGGCCTATATTTCATTTGCACTCCCCTTTTTCGCAGAATATCTGAAAGAATACTGCTGATTTTCTAAGAAGAAAAAAAAGCAGAATATATCTTCACAGCATTCTGATACAATTTAACTAACAGGCCAGCTCGGAAACTTTTTAAGCCGAACTGGCCTTTTTTTTTAATTTTTTCACATTTTTTATCAATTTTCTCTCAAAACTCCGCCAGTTTTCAGCAAGGAATATATGTAAGGCGGTTATATGGCCGTACAAACAAAACTTTTAGGAGGTTTTATATGGATACAGGAATTATGAACAATCAAATCGCAGGAAAAACAATGACAGCACTCATTACAGGTGTAATTTGTTGGGGCGTAAACAAGATTTCGGCTTACAAAGAAAAATTCATTGACTCGGAGAAAAACAAGATTGTCGAAAACTTGTGTGAGCAAAAGGGCTACCTGAAAAGGAAGCAGGAAGAAATTGATGAAAAACTTTCCACTATCAACAGGTCGAAGAGGAAGTTCTTTAATCCATTGAGTCTTTTCCAAAAGGATGAGGAAGATCAAAAACTTAGAAAGGAGCTTGAAAATCAAACGAAAACTCTCAGTGAAGAAATAAGCGTTCTTGAAAAAAGAATTGAGGATTTTCGCAAATGCAAAACAAAAAAGGAGATTAGGCTTCAAATCGAAAATAATGAGCTTAAATCCGTATAAAAATAAAAAAAAATGCTGGAAATCTCTCAATCTTCGGGGGATTTTCAGCAAGGAATATAAGAAGGCGGTTGTATGACCGCACGAAATCAACACTTAAGGAGTCCAAAAGCGATGAGTAAAAAGACTTTCAGAAAATCTATGGACAGCACGAATGTGCTTGGTGATGGATTCGAAATCGAATTAGCTAAAAAAACTTCTTCTGGAGGCAAAAAGATGAAGAAAGGAAAAATAATTGCAACAATCATTTTGGTTACTGTTCTGACACTCGTAATCACTTCTCACGGATGTAATAATTCCAAAGAATATCATGCCACTTTCGTTAACGGAACTGGGAAGACAATCACTGGCATTACGCTCACTCCCGCAAAAGTCCTGCACGATAACAGTGAAAAAAGCTTTGACTTTCCGATTTCTGACGGTCTTACCGACAAAGGAATTCTAGCATTAGTTCTGCCTCTTGAGATGAAAGAGTTTGATTCCTTTGATGTATCCATCAAATATGCAGATGAAGACATCATAAAGACAAAAAAGAACGGTTATATTTCCATTTCAAAGGATTCCTCCGAAAATACATTTCTACTTTCCATAAAAGGCAAGAAATCAACCGTACCAATTGTTTCTGGTACAACGGCAGGCGGAGTTTCTATCGCTACCATAGCAGGAGCGGCAGGCTATTGTGTTGCACATTGGGGAGCAGGAGGTTTGACATGGGGGCTTGCAACAATAGGTGCTGGTAGCATGATGGGCGGAATAATCGTAGTATCAGCAATTCCTATTGCTGCCACTGGAATCGTAGCAGGAACAGTCTATGGTATCCAACACTTTTTACTTCCAGAAACTCTAGAAGTTCAGAGACTTTCATCTGAACAGGAATTGATTTTACCTGTAGAAAAATAGCAAAAATAAGTGTGGGGCAAATGCCCAGCAAGGAGACAAAAATAGCATTGGACTACATCGCTATTAACTTTGAGCCCGCAAACACTTACCAGAACAGTGCGCTTAGTCCGCTTCATTGACGGAACTGAGACGGACAGAGTTTATTCGCTGATTCATCCCGCAAAGATGTACTTCATCCCTGAGAGCACGGAAGAAATCCACCACATCAGTTATGACGATGTACGAGCTACTTTCAAAATGCGGGCTTACATGCTCAACTTTCTCTCAAAATTCCGCCAATTTTCAGCAAGTAATATATGTAAGCGGTTGTATGACCGCTCTAAATCAAGTCATTAAGAAGGCAAAAATGGCATACTTCATGGTCGTCGCAAAATGCGGACATGTTGGGAAAGACTTTTTCTACAAGGGCAATTTCTTTCTCACCGCGGAATCTGGAACAGAAGCTGCCTTACGTGTAAGATATTTTCCTCGTGTAAAGCATGACCACAAAGACGCAATTCTTTCAGTTATAAAGCTCGATTACATGAACTTTTTAATTGGAAAAGAAATTGAAAATCTGAGCCCTTATTATAAATGCAAGTCAAAGCAAGAACAGGCGGAACACTGGGATACAATCTCCCGCCATATCTACGAAGACCCACATTTGGAAAATATAAAGCTTTCGCGAAGAAAACATCAGACACATTCTCTACGAAAAACATTCAACAACGACCCACGATATGAAACTTTGAAAAACTATCGTGGATCGATATAAAAACTTCAACAGGAGGTTCCACTATGGACGAAAAACTTTTGGCATCTTTTGAGTACGCTATTGAAACGGAGAACATGGAGATGTTCGATTTTCTCATTAAGGGCTTCGGTTCTTTCAAGAAGAAGGACAAAAACGAGCTGCTTACCAAAACTGTCTTGTGCGCAAAAATCCCGGTCTTTGTCGAGCGGCTTCTGGATGCGGGGGCTGACATAAATTATAAGGACGATGACGGAAACACTCTCCTTCACTATGCGGCAGCTTCCTGCCACCCGGAGATTGTCAAGTTTCTCATCGAAAAAGGGCTTGATTTGGAAGCAAAGAGAAAGCTCGGCGCAACCCCGCTTTGTGTCGCTGCAAAAGAATCTGAAAGCGTCGCCGTTCTCAAAACGCTGATTGAGGCGGGGGCGGACATAAACGCACGCTCCCATTACGGTGAGACTCTTCTCATAACGGCGGCGGGCTTTAACACGAATACAAGAGTCATAAAATTCCTGCTGCAAAAAGGTCTCAAACTTGAAGACCGTGACGATGAGGGCTTCACTCCGCTTCTGAATGCAGCCTGTTGGCAGAGCAACATTGATGTGATGGATTTACTCGTTGAGGCGGGGGCGGACATTCATGCCACGACAAGTGCAGGAGATACGCTCTTCCACATTGCGACTCGGAATCCGAATTTTTTCGTCGCTGATTACATACGAAACCTCTTCCTCACATCTGAACAGAACAAATCTGGCGAGACTTGCCTTGAAGCCGCCCTCACAAAAGCCCATAACGGCGATGTTCTCAAAATATATCTTGAAAAGATGCGGGAAGAGCATATAATGCTTGCGGCAATGAATCCGCATCCAGATGTGCTTGAAACTATGATTCAGTCTGGATACGACAGGAACACCACGGATTGTGACGGAATGAGCGTGATGATGATGGCCGCAAAGCACAACCCAAATCCGGATGTCATCAGAATGCTCATGATTCATAACGTAATCTGGAACAACAAGGATAAAAACGGAAGAACCGTGCTTCACTATGCCGCCGTCAACGCAGAGCCTGAAATCTACGGCTTTATGCTGGATGACAGCATTCTGAAAACTCTAGCAAAAGAGGAAGATTCCAAAGGTCACACAGCGGAATACTATCATGCCCATCAGGAGGAATTTTAATCAGGAGGAAAAATGGCGAATATTTATTCAAGGCTCAGCGATCCTTTGTTCAACATCACATGCGTCTATCATCACATGCGCGACAATTCTTTCACAGGCCTCAAAAAGGACCTCGGTTTCGATATTGCATTCAGACAGGCAAAAGACTTCCTCAACCTGAGCGAGAACAAAACCGCGCTTTTCTGCTGTATTTTCTACCTGTATTTTGAGACTGGCGAGAGGCCAGTGAATCTTTCAATTCTTTCTGACGCGACAGGCACTAACCCGCTCCGATTCCTTGAATTCCGTGATTATTTTGACGCGCTTGAAGAACTGGGCTACATCGTCTCGGACAAAGGCGGCGATCCTGTTTCATTCTCAAAGAACTACAGGGTGAGCGAGGAAGTAACCGAAGCAATTCTCAAAGGCAACTCAGAGTTGTTCCAGAAAGGCTTGCGGCCAAAGAATCCTGACCTCACCTACCCCGAAGACATCATCGAGAAAGAGCTTTTCTACATGGACGAGATAAAAGAAGACGTTCTCTCGCTCTTCACCTATCTCAAAAAAGACAAGTTCAAGGCGATTCAGTCACGCCTGGTCGAGAATAAGATGAACCGTGGCGTGTGCATCATGCTTCACGGCGACTCGGGAACTGGCAAAACGGAGACAGTCTACCAGCTTGCTAAAAAGACCGGGCGCGCGATTTACCATGTGGACATCGGTGCGACAATAAGCCAGTGGGTTGGCGGCACGGAGCAGAATCTTTCGGAAATCTTCAAGAAGTACAAGAAATTCTGCAAACAGGCAAGGACCCGAGGTGAGAATATGCCGATTCTCTTGTTCAATGAGGCTGACGCACTTTTCGGACGAAGGCTTGAGCACCCGATGCAGGGCAGCGAAATCGAGTCGAATCACATTCAGTCTCTTCTGCTTGATTACCTTGAAAGGCAGGAAGGAATTCTGATTGTAACGACGAACCTTGCTGGAAGTTTTGACGAAGCCTTTGAACGCAGGTTCCTTTTCAAGATAAAATTCGAAAAGCCGAACCTTGAAATCAAAAAGAGAATCTGGAAGAGCAAAGTCAGCTGGCTAGCTCCTCGTTCGGTCGAACACCTTGCTTCAAGTTACGCGCTCAGCGGTGGCGAAATCGATAATGTTGTGCGCAAGGCAACGATGAACGAAGTTCTCACAGGAAACAAAAGCTCAGTGAGCGAGCTTGAAAATCTGTGCAAAAAAGAAAAGTTTGAATCAGCGAGACGAAGCAGAATCGGATTCATGTAATTAAAATTGGCACCGAGGAATCAATGATTGCCCGTTATTTAATCTTTCCCACCGATTCCTCGAATTCAACGCCGCTCACTTCCTTCCCCGCACCGAATTCGATGCCGTCCTCCAGATTCATTATCTCGTTTTCAACACATCCAAGGACGGCATCGAAATCCGGGGAATTAAGCTTTACGTCTGGAATAGGACTTCGTTTTTTATTCTTGTAGGCTTCGGAATATTTTGTGACCAACTGAGGTGTGTTTCTTCGTTGATTGTACAAATTCCACAAGAATCTGGCGGCAATCAGGCGGGTGACGGAAGTTTCTTTGGTAACGGCATTCTCTGCATCAAGCGGCTGTGAAACAGGATTCAGAAGGCCGCTTCCTGCAATTTTTTTGTACAAATCTTTTTCTGAAAGCTCTTTGCCAGCAGTATATGTATAAAGTAAATCCGGGTTTTGATTTGTAAGCAAAATCATCTGCAAAACAGAAAGTTTTTCGAGAGAAACGAGCCCTTTTTCACCACTAACAGAGCGAAGCTGCCAGCTTTTATCGCGAAGTTTGCCATAAGACTGTCGGTAGAATGGTTCAAGCGAAAGAAAAGCCTCGTCAAAAGAAGCAAGTGCTTTTTCATAACTACAGCCAGAATAATGAACCAGTGCTTTTTCCAAAATCAGAAGGGACTTGTCCGAAAACTGCTTTGTTTTTTCGTCAAAGTTTTTTTCAATTCCAAGACGGCGGGCAAGAATCAGAGCACGGGCATCACCTTTGAAAGCCTCGACCGAAGATTCATAATGTTTTTTTGCCAGTGATTTTTTGCCCATGTCAAAAGCAAGACAGCCTGAAAGAGCATAAACACGTGCAAGGAATGCTTTTTTTAGAGCAGGATTTTCAGAATTCTTCTCTAACTCAGAAAGCAAAAACTCCGCTTTACGCACAAGATTTTTGTCCTTAAGAGCTTCGTCAGCCTCAAAATAAGCCGAGTCAATTTCAGAAAAACGCATTTCGAACGCAGAAATTTCCGCATTTCCAGAAATACTATCAAGAGCCATGTCATCCTGCATTGTCGCGCAAGAAAACAAACTGAAAATCAAACATGCAAGCCCCCAAAAAAACACGCGGTGGATTGAGCGAGTCTCGGTGGAGGCTGTGCCGGAACCGCCATCCGCAGAAGGGGTAGCGGAAAACGCGAAGCGGTTGCAGCGAGGGGAAGGCTTTCCCCTACAATTTTTAATTTCTAATTCCTCATTTCTCATTTTCACCTTACCTTCCATGCAATCAGTTTTTTATCAATCGTAAGAGCCAGACATTCGCTTACTTTGTCACCGTTGACGTCCGCAAAAACAGGTTTTCCCCAGCCTGTAAGCGGATAGCCCGAAAGAAGCTCAAGATTTTCGTTAAATCCATAAATCACGTTCGCATCGGCACATACAAACACACTTTCACGGCCGTTAATTTCGGTGTCACGGAGGCAAATAAAACCGTGCCTTGCCGTTGAATTTGGAATCTGAACCGTGAGAACCGAGCCGTCCAGTGAAATGCGGTACAAAAGTGCATCTGTCGAAAGCGCATAGAAATATTTTTCGCTGGCAACAACGTTAGTCATGAACACGCCACCCAGCCTTATCGGAAAGCCTTCAATCTGCTCGCCGTCCTTTGAATCCGCCCGCCAAATATTCATTTCGCCGGCCTGGGTGATAATTCCGACATAAATTTTGGAACCGTTTTTTAGAATTGCCGGTGAGCCAAGCGCGATTCCTGGAATTTCAAAAGGATTCTCAAGATTGAGACATTTTTCGCCTTCAAAATAATAGATTTTACCGAGGAAGCCTTTGCTGTAAATTGCAAATGCCTTGCCGTCTGAAAGAGAAACTGGCTCGGATTTTACAGACAGTCCGGGAATTTCAATCGTGACCAAAGACGAGTCAGGCTTTACGATAAAAACATTTCCCAAATCAGACACAACGACAAGATTTTCTCCAACGCTGCATGGCCGGCATACAATATTTTCGCCGAGCATTAAAGGAAAACGCCCGACGGATTCCAGAGAACTGTTCAAAAGCGAGATTATACCGTGAGAAGAAACGCTCCACAGCAATCCGCCATTTTTTGGTTTTGAACTTGCCACAATCTCAATCTTGTCAGAATCGTCTTTAGATGCAATCTGCATACTTGCAACATCAAGAGCCTTTAAAGAAGTGCCGCCTTCGACCCAATAAACGTGTTTTGGATTTTTTCCAGAATCAACCTGGAAATTTGATGGTGAAGATTTTTCATTAAGCGAAATCGGGAAACCGGGAACAGAATACAGGCTGCCGGACTTACGCGCACAGGCATGAAGATTCATTTCAATGGAATCATTTTCAACGCGGACATCAAATCGCCCCATCGTATACAATTTTAAAACCTTTGAAAGTGACTCATTGCTTCGTAAAAAGAACGGAACGCTGCGCTCAAGATTGTAGAAAAGTGAAATCGAAGTATCATTTTTCAAATCTTTTGAAACTTCGGAATATGTTTTGTTTTTTATCAAAGATTTGCCGGAATGTGCGTTCGTGTACACAGCAGAAAGACACTCCGCGCTCTCCGAAAAATATATATTTCCATCCAACACAATAAAATACGGTGACGGCATATTGATTCCGACAATACCAAGCATCCAGTTCAGGAATGCAGGGAATTCAAGCTTTGAAAGACGGACACCGCCCAAAATCAGAGAATTGTCATCTTTTATCAGAATTGAAGAAAGGAGCTTGTTAAAAACTGACTGACGGGCTTTTTCATCCTTAATTTGAATGGCAAAAACAGGATCATTCTGGTTCTCGATTCCGAAGACTGCGAATTCATCACCCATCCAGGAGAAAAGGAATTCATTTAAATCCATCGAAAGAAGAGTTTTGCACCAGTCGTCACAATTTCTCCAGTATTCTTCAGGATTTTTTATGTCTGGAATGTAAGGCAAGACTGCATCTTTCAATTCGCTTAACGAACCGGCATTTAGGACCGTGTAATACTGAGTGATGTCAGAAAATCGAGTTATTATAGAAGGAACTGTTGACTTTTTGGCGAGAATCGGTGCAAGAGTGCCTGCCTCATCCATATCAGTGCTCACCGGAAGCCTACACTTAAGATAAACATCCGAGTCATTGATATTAAAGGAAATTACGCTCAAAGAATCAGAGGAAATCAAATTCGACATTGAAGAAAGAATTGGATTGCCTTCGGTTACAGAATGCATGAGAGAGCTGGCGTCGGCCACAATCCGAAGCTCCCCTCTTTTACCAGAGCGGAAAAGCTTTTTCTGAGCAGGCGTATATGAGGTATCATTTTCAACCAAACTTGCCGTAATCAGATGCTCAAAAGAATCAGAAGCTATCAGAAGATTTTTAACGGATTTTAGATAAATCGTGAGTCCTGGGGTTTTGTAGACAAAGTAAGAAGTCTGCTCGTTTGTTTCATAGGATAGATTTTTAAGGAATTCATTTTGGGAATCAGAAAGATTAAGTTTGGGATACATGTAAGAGCCGACTCTGGTTGCAATCGAAAAAAATCCCAGATTGAGGACAGCGACGAAATGCGAATCCCTGCCAATGTTTGCACCTTCACCATAAAGGGCAAAATCAACTTGCCTGGAAGCCGCAAATCGTACAAATTTATTGTCGCGCAAGTCTGATGAACGGAAATCCATAAAAGACTTGCGGAGTGAAGAATATTCCGGCGACGAAAGGAAAACATCCGCTGCCTGCAAATCAAAAAGCGGGTTCACCGTGTCAAAAGCGGAATCGGTATGAAGATAAATCGAATAATTTCGTGGAATCGAAGAAAGAGCGGATTTTCGATCAAATGCACAGTAAGCAAGAGCTGCCGTGACAAGAACAAGAATCGTAATAATAACAGCTATTATAGAAAGAAAAATGCGAGCAAGAAGATTTTTCATGCCCTAATTTTCAGATAATACGAAGATTTTGTCAATGTAAAAAAATGGACTCCCAAAACGGAAGCCCATTTCAAAGATTTATTAGAAGAGCCCGGCACTTTTAGGGCACCGAACAAAACTAACTACTCTTTTACAGCACCAAGAGAAACACCCTTGATAATGAATCGTGAAAGACAGAGGTAAACAATCATCAAAGGAACGATAGCGATACAGATTGTCATGTAAACCTGTCCCATATCGAACTTCTGGTAGTCAGCACTTCGGAGCTGAGCAATCATGATTGGAATAGTCTTCTTTTCTTTGCTTGAAATTACGAGAGCCGGAACGAAGTAGTTGTTCCAAGAGCTTACGAATGAGAAGATTGCCTGAACAGCGAGAGCAGGTTTCATCATGTAAAGTACGATTCTGTTGAAGATTGCAACTTCATGACAACCATCGATTCGGGCAGCCTCAACAATTGAGTATGGAAGAGTTGACTGCATTGCCTGATACATATAGAAGAAAACGACTGGAGCTGCGATTGCAGGGATGTAAAGGGCAGCAAGAGTATCCATGAGACCGAAAGCATCGAGCAACTTCAAGAAACCAAGTGTAGAACACTGGGTAGGAATCATCATAATCATCATGATCAATTTTAATGATGCATTCTTTAGCTTAAAGTTGTACATGTAAATGCCGTAAGCAGTCATTGTTGAGAAGTATGTCGTGAGAATTGCACACATTGATGAAACAAAGACGCTGTTGAACAAAGCACGTACAATCGGAGTGTTGTCGTTTGACATGAGGTTTTTGAGGTTCTGACCGAATGCAAGGCCTGGAAGAGCCGAGAAGCCCTTCTGAATTTCTGAGTGAAGGCGTGTAGCATTAACAAGAAGTACAAAGAACGGGAACAGAGAGAATACTACAAGCGCGATAAGAATGAAATAAATGATATATCTAGTTACTGTTTTCATTTTTTAGCTCCTGTCATGCTGCGGTATTTGCTCATAGTCATAGTGTAGACTGAGAAGCTGAGGACACTTGTGATGATGAATGTTACTACAGAAACGGCACCAGCCATACCATAGTTCTTGCTGGCAAGGTGTTTGTTGAGGTACATGATGAGAGTCATGCTTGTGCGGTCAGGAGTACCTTCACCGTTTGTCAAAATCTGAGGAACATCGAACATCTGAATACCACCGATAAGAGATGTAATCAAAACGTAGATGAAGATTGGCATGAGCAATGGCATTGTGATTCGGAAGAATGTCTGAACCGGGTTTGCGCCGTCGATACGGGCAGCCTCGTAAATGCTTGTGTCGATACTCATGATACCAGCCATGAGCATGATTGTTGTGTTACCATACCACATGAGGAAGTTCATGATTGCTACGAGAGCACGAGTCCAGCCAGCCTCTGCAAGGAAGCGTACGTTCTCGGTGAAGAGACCTGATTTTACGAGAATGCTGTTTACAGGACCGTTTGTACTGAACAATGTAAAGAAGAGCATTGCGAAAGCTGAAGCCATGATAAGGTTCGGCATGTAGATAACTGTTTTAAGGAACTGCTGGAAACGGATTTTAAGGTCAGTGCTTGTGAACCAAATTGAAAGCAGCAATGAGACCACAATCTGAGGGATAAAGCCCGCAATCCACATGACGAATGTATTGCCAATATATCGGAGAATGTCACTCTCAAAAATAGATTTGAAGTTTTCGAGGCCGATGAAATCCGGGCCAATTGTCATCAAACCAACTCGATAGTTCTCATAGAGACTGTTTACGAATGTCGAAATGAGAGGAATCAATGAGAAGATTGTGAAGATGATAAAAAATGGAGCAATGAAGAAATAACCCCATTTGTTGTAATCAACTTTTTTTACTTTTTTTACCTTTGTTTTTTCTTCTTTTTTAGATGCCATATTTATTTGACCTCGCAGATTTGAATTCATAGCAGACTGAAGAACCTGAGAAGTTCATGGCAGCTGCAGCCAACAAAACAAATTTTTTCATGTTTCCCCCTTTTATAAAGAGAAATCTACAACGTTGTAGATTTTACATACAGTATATATGAAGATTTTCATTTGTCAAGTTTTTTTGAAAACTGTGCTTTTAAAAAATCAAAAAACAGTGTACACTTTTAGTCGGGGGCAAAGCATGGGTATTAAAGATGAACTTACCGAAACAGAATTTAAAAACCGCGAATATCTGATAAATCATATTCCCTACGACAGCGAGATGGCTTTTTTTCAGAGCATCAAAAATGGCGATATGGAAGAAATGCACCGTCTTTTTAAGCCTCTTTGCGTGGAAGGATTTGGAAAACTCAGCGATAATCCGCTCCGAAATTTAAAATATCATCTCATCATTACTGTAGCCATGATTACGCGTTATGTCATTGAGGCCGGTCTCGAAATGGAAGCCGCATACAATCTCAGCGACATCTACATCCGAAAGATTGACACCTGCAACAACGTGGAGAGCATCAACGAAATCCACAAGGAACTCTGCGAAAACTATGTAAAGCGAATGCAGGGAGTCAAAAAACAGCGTCTTTATTCACGTCCCATCACACAATGTATTGATTATATTTACGACAATTTGCACAATAAGATTAGTCTCGATGATTTGGCTCAGGTTTCTGGATTAAGCACTTCCTACGTTTCAAAATTGTTTCATAGCGAAGTCGGAATCACGATTGCTCAGTATATCCAGAGCAAAAAAATCGAAGTTGCAAAAAATTTGCTGATTTTCAGTGACTACACAACTACGGACATTGCAAATTACCTTCAGTTCAGCTCTGAGAGTTATTTTATCAATGTGTTCAGAAAAAATTGCGGTATAACTCCCAAAAAATACCGGGTTTTGCATTTCCGTACAAAATTCACCGCCGAGGACAGCAAATCTTAAGTTTCAGGAGCATTTTTATTTTATGGACAAATTTGAAATTTTGCGGAAAGCAGCAGCTCAGGGAATCGTTCTTCTGAGAAATCAAAATGATACACTTCCGTTTACACAATCTGACAATGTAGCCGTTTTTGGCCGCTGCCAGGTGGACTATTACAAAAGCGGAACAGGTTCTGGTGGTTCTGTTCACGTTCCGTTCTCCATCAATTTTATTGAAGGAATGAACAATCTCAAAAAAGAGAATTTTGCAGTTCCTTCTCTCAACGAAGAGCTTGTAAAAATCTATTCAGAATGGCTCAAAGAGCACCCTTTTGATGCCGGACAAGGTGCATGGGCTTCAGAACCATGGAGTCAGGTTGAAATGGCGCTTGGCGAAGAAATCGTAAAAAATGCTTCGGCTAAGTCAAACAAAGCTGTATTCATCGTGGGGCGTACCGCGGGTGAAGACCAGGACAATAAAGCAGAACCTGGAAGCTTCCTTCTCACAGAAACTGAGCGAAAAAACATCGAGCTTATATGTTCTTACTTTGAAAAGGTCGCAATTATATTCAACACATCGAATATTATGGATCTTTCATGGATTGATGATCCTGCATTCAAGTCTCATATCACATCTGTTCTTTTCTCATGGCAAGGTGGCATGATGGGCGGTCAGGGGCTTTGTGATGTACTCTGCGGCAAGGAAAATCCTTCCGGCAAACTTCCAGATTCAATCGCGTACAAAATCGAGGATTATCCGTCTTCAAAGAATTTCGGTCACAAAGACTTCCTCTTGTACGAAGAGGATATTTATGTCGGCTACAGATATTTCACAACCTTCGCAAAGAATAAGATTCAGTTTCCGTTCGGATTCGGTCTTTCATACACAAGTTTTGAACTTTCAGATGAATCATACACTTTCTCAGATTCAGCAATTTCTGTACGGGCAAAAGTTACGAACACAGGCTCAAAAAATGGCCGTGAAGTCGTTCAGGTTTACGCAGAATGTCCGCAGGGGAAACTCGGCAAAAGTTCCCGCGTACTTTGTGGATTCGCAAAAACAAAAGAACTTGCACCAAAAGAAAGTCAGGAACTTCAAATTTCCTTCCCGCTGAGCAGATTCAGTTCTTATGATGACTCAGGCGTTACAGGATTTGCTTACAGCTATGTTCTTGAAGAGGGCGAATATAATTTCTACACAGGAACAGACTGTATCTCGTGCAAAAAAGTTCAGCCTGCAGACTCAGAGCCGTTCACAGTCAAAAAGACTTACGCTCTTGAAACTCTATCGCAGTGCTGCGCTCCAAGCCAGGAATTCACAAGAATTCGCCCAGGGGAACTCGGTTCAGATGGCTTATATATAGAAGAAAAAGAACCTGTTCCGCTCTCAAAGGTTGATATTGCGCAAAAAATCAAGGCAAACACACCAGCGGAAATTCCATTCAAAAAGACCAGCATTACATTCACTGATGTGATTGCGGACAAAAGCCGAATTGACGAGTTCATCGGCAACCTTTCTGACAACGAGCTTATGACGCTTGTTCGCGGAGAGGGCATGATGAGCCGAAAAGTCACTGCAGGAATCGCATCTGCTTTCGGAGGTTTGAGTGATGAGCTTCATGCAAGAAATGTTCCTGCCGTAGGATGTTCCGACGGGCCTTCTGGAATTCGCATGGACAACGGCACAAAGGCAATTCTTCTCCCGATCGGCACTTCACTTGCTTCTTCATGGGATTCAGAGCTTGTCGAAGATGTTTATGGAGTTCTCGGAAACGAACTCAAAGAAAACAAAATCGACGTTCTCCTTGGACCTGGCTGTAACATTCACCGAAACCCGCTCAACGGTCGAAATTTTGAGTATTATTCAGAAGACCCGCTTGTTTCAGGAATCATGGCTGCTGCGGCATGCAAGGGATTGGCTCGCGCTGGGGCAATCGGCACAATCAAGCATTTTGCTCTCAACAATCAGGAAAAGAACCGCCGTAATGTGGATTCTGTGGCTTCGGAGCGCGCAATCCGCGAAATCTACCTCAAGCCATTTGAAATAGCAATCAAAGAAGGAAACGCACGTTCCCTCATGACTGCCTACAACACTGTGAACGGATTCAAGGCCGCTTCTTACTACGATTTGAACACATCAATCTTGCGCGGTGAATGGGGATTCAGTGGCGTCGTTATGACTGACTGGTGGGCAACCATGAATGACTGTGTTAAAGGCGGAAAGTCAGACGGCTTACAGTTCAGTGAAATGCTCAAGGCACGAAACGACCTTTACATGGTCTGCGTAAATGACACTGCTGACAAAGGCGGATTTGGCGACAACATGGAAGAATCTTTGAAGAACGGAAATCTTTCAAAAGCCCAGCTCCAGCTTTGCGCAAAAGATATTCTTCTTTTTATAACCGAAACTTTTGCTGCAAAGGCCCCGCTCCGACCTCTCCGAAACGAAGTTTTTGTCGAAAGCAATATTACTTCCGTTCCAGAAGGTGCAAATCTTATCAGCGGGCGACCTGCATTTGCAAAAGACCTTGTTGAGCCTGTTTATTTCAATATCGAAAAAGGCGGCGAATACAGAATTTATGGTTCATTCCGAAAAGACGGCGGTGATACGCTTTCTCAGTCAATCACGAACGTCCTTATAAACGGCAAGCCTCTCGGCTCATTTGAGTGTCGAAGCACCGGTGGCAAAAAATCATTTGCAGTCGCAGCCTTCCTCAATCTCAAACCTGGAATTTACAAGGTTGAGCTTGAACACACAAAACCTGGCATTGAGGTCATGGAACTTGGTTTCTGGCAGGATATGGAATCCCCGATTACAACAGGTTTCTTTGAAAAACTTGAAAAAGAAATGGAAGAAAGGGATAAAAATAAATAACATATCAGAATTAAGTTAGTTTTTTTACAAGAATCTTGCTTAATTCTTTTAAATACGTTATTTTATATTTATAAATTTTGTATTCTTTATATTAAGGAGATAAAAATGGCAGTAAAAGTTGCTATTAACGGTTTCGGCCGTATCGGTCGTTTGGCATTCCGCCAGATGTTTGGTGCAGATGGTTACGAGGTTGTAGCTATCAATGATTTGACAAGCCCAAAAATGCTCGCTCACCTCTTGAAGTATGATACAGCACAGGGTGGATACGCTGGCCGCATCGGTGAAGGAAAACACACAGTAGAGTCTCACGACGGTGAAGGCGAAGATAACTACATCGTAGTAGACGGCAAAAAAATCGTTATCTACAAGATTCCAAATGCAGCTGAACTTCCATGGGGAAAAATCGGTGTTGACGTAGTTCTCGAGTGTACAGGTTTCTACACATCAAAAGAGAAGGCACAGGCTCACATCACTGCTGGTGCTAAAAAGGTTGTAATCTCAGCTCCAGCTGGAAACGACCTC
>CACZYY010000010.1 GCA_902785455.1 uncultured Spirochaetaceae bacterium | reverse complement strand
GTTTGTGCTGCCGCGTGAGCGGCAAACGTATATAGTTACAAGCACAAACCACGTGTAGCAGGCTAGCCTGCGGTTTCGATAAGCCGTTATCACGACTGGAAGCCGTTTTTTGACACAGCCAAGGATTTCCAAAACTCGACATTTGAGCTTATAATCAAAAATATTATGAGGAAAACATGACATTTAATTTTACAAGTGCACCAAGGACAATAATCGGAGAAGGAGCCCTGAACATAGCGGCCCCATACATCAAGGAGCTTGGCAAAAAGGCCCTCATCGTGACAGGAAAAATCATAACGAAAACAGGACTTGCCGCGCAGGTGCAGGAAGTTCTTAAGGCTCAGGGAATAGATTCCGTGCTTTTCAATGACCTTCCAGGCGAA
The DNA here is from genome assembly GCA_902785455.1 of uncultured Spirochaetaceae bacterium. Lineage (GTDB taxonomy): Bacteria > Spirochaetota > Spirochaetia > Treponematales > Treponemataceae > Treponema_D. Next base: position 48,561 of record CACZYY010000010.1, on the reverse strand, counting down.
CCGACGGACACCATGATTTACAGCGGAGTCGATGTCTTCAAAAAAGAAGGCTGTGACTTCATAATCGGGCTTGGCGGCGGCACCCCTTTGGACTCGGCAAAGGCAATCGCCGCCATGGCCGTTCTGCCTGGCAAGCTGATTGACTACTTCGGAAAGGAACTCAAAGGCAATTTCGCACCGCTAGTTTTGATTCCAACAACGGCGGGAACAGGCTCAGAAGCCACAAAGTATTTCGTATTCACGGACACAGGGACTGACGCAAAGCTTCTCTTCAAGAGCGAGGATCTGCTTCCAAAAATCGCCGTCATCGATTATACATACACAATGACATCTCCAGTTTCCGTTACTATAAACACAGGAATGGATGCGCTTACCCATGCAATTGAAAGCTTTACCTGCCGTAAAGCCACTCCCGTGACAGACTTATACTGCCTCGACGCAATAAAAAGGATTTTCAAGTGGCTTCCAGTTGCCGCAAAAGACGGAAATGACAAAGAGGCAAGAGAAAACCTCGCGCTCGCAGCATACGAGGCTGGAGTCGCAATCAACACATCCCCAACGACAATAGTCCACGGAATGAGCCGTCCTATCGGAGCCTTGTTTCACGTTCCGCATGGAATTTCCAACGCAATGCTTCTGACAGAATGTCTGAAAGCCGTAATGGACGGCTGCTATGAGCGATTTGCCCGGCTCGGAATTGAAATCGGAGCCGCATCAGAAAGTTGCAGTCCAAAAGAAGGAGCCGAAAAGTTCATTTCAGCCCTTGAAGCGTTCACAAAGGAACTGAACGTTCCTACACTCCGGGAATACGGTCTGAACCTTGAGGAATTCGCCGCAAAGGAAGACAAAATGGCCACTGACTCACTTGCTTCCGGAACGCCAGCCAACTGCTGGAAAATTCTCACAAAAGAAGAAGAAATTCAAATCTATGACATTCTGAGGTCAAAATAAAAAATCACCCCTGAAATTGAACTTTATCCGTCCAACTTCAGGGGTGAACTTTAAATGGCTTATTTTGAGCAGGCTTTTATCGCATCCTCGTAAATTGCAAGTCCCGCTTCAATCTGAGCGTCCGTAATCACAAGCGGAGCAAGGAAACGAATCACATTTCCAAAAGTTCCAGCACTTTCCATTATAAGCCCGTGATTTGCGGCATACTGAATAATATCAGAGACAAGCTTGCCGTCCGCTTCTTTTGTCTCCTTATTTTTTACGAACTCAACGCCAATCATCGCCCCAAGCCCCCTAACGTCTCCGACGCACTCATACTTTTCCTTCCACTGGTTGAAACGTTCCGTGATTTTTCTTCCGATTTCATTCGCGCGCTCAACCAGCTTCTCATCATCAATCACTTCAAGGACTTTAAGGCCGGCCGCACAGGCAAGTGCATTTCCGCCAAAAGTTCCGCCAATGACGCCAGATGGAACGGCATCAAAAACCTCATTCCTTGCGATAACGGCAGCAAGCGGAACTCCGCCTGCAATTGATTTTGCAGTTGCAATGATGTCTGGGGCACATCCGGCGTCCTTCCAGTATTCAGAGGCGAAGAATCGGCCGGAGCGGGCAAAACCGCACTGAACTTCATCGGCAACAAGCAGGATTCCGTTCTCGTCACAGATTTTGCGGACAGCCTTCACATATTCAATCGGAGCAGGAATAAAGCCGCCCTCACCCTGAACAGGCTCAATTACGACAGCCGCAATCGTATCAGCGGTAGCACATTCCTCAAAAACAGTTCTGAGCTTTCCGACATAATAATCAATGGCCTTTTCATCAGGCAGGCCTTCCGGCTTACGGTAAAGATTGGGGAATTCTGTGCGGAAAATACCGGCTGGAAGCTGCCCCTGCCCTTTCGCATAAGCCTTTTTTGAAGTCATGGCCATAGTCAAAAGCGTGCGTCCGTGAAAGGCACCGCTCATTACGATGATGTTTGAGCGTCCGGTATATGCCTTCGCCACCTTCACGGCATTCTCATCAGCCTCAGCACCAGAATTGGCAAACATGACTTTATTGTGGCTGCCGCGCACAGGAACCCTTGCACCAAGTTTTTCTGCAAGCTCCACATAACCTTCATGAGTCACGATGTTGAACATTCCGTGGAAGAACTTTTCCGCCTGAGATTTCACGGCGGCAACAAGGGCTGGATGAGTGTGCCCGACATTGAGGACTCCGACACCGCCAACCCAATCCAGGAAAATATTTCCGTCGGGATCCTGAATCATAGCTCCTGCAGCCCTGTCGATTACTACAGGATAGCCGCATTTTATGGCAGAAGGCACGACGGCTTCCCGTCTTTTAATGATTTCCAGAGATTTTGGACCAGGAAGTTTTTCGCTGACAATTTTTGGCAATTCATCTTTCAACATATTTAACCCCTTTTTAGTTTAAGATGAACAAATCATACCACTGTCCAGAAAAGGAGTTATCGTCAATTCTTACATAGATTTTCAAATTATTTGTATGTTTTAGACAATTTTTTGCCATTGGGGGCAATCTCAGACATGCCGTCGCTCGCCCTCAAAGCTCACGCTGTACAAAAACAGTCCTGTCGGAGGAGCCGTGGGGCCGGCCTTGCTTCGGTCGTGCGAATCAAGAACTTCCTTGAAATATTCAGGCTCTTTCCCGCTTTTCTCAAAGAAAATCAGGCTTCCGGTGAGGCTTCGTACCATCTTCCATAAAAAGGCGTTCGCCGTGATTTCAAAGACTATAACTTCTGGATTTTTGGGTTCGACATAAAAATGAGCGTCCTCAATGTAGCGGAAAGTGGAAAGACTCGCGTCCCCGGCTGCCGCAAATGTGGCGCAATCAAGCTCCCCACGCAAATAAGAAGCCATTTTGTTGAGTTTTTCTAAATCAGGCTTGTGATGAATCGGCCAGACATATCGCATTTCGCTCGCAAAGGGATTGCCTGTGTGGATAAAATATCTGTAAGTGCGGCTCGTAGCAGAAAATCTTGAAGAAAAATCCTGTGGCACTTCCCTTGAGCCGACAATACGAATATCATCCGGCAAAAATGCGTTGAGGGCAGGAATATAGCGCTCGGCTGGAATTGAGTCGATTGGAGAAAAAAAATTCGCGGCCTGAGCAAATGCATGAACGCCAGAATCGGTGCGGCCGCTCCCGGTGAGTTTTACAGGCTGCTTGTGAAGCTTTTCAAGGGCAGATTCTATTTCGCCCTGCACGGTGCGCACAGGCTTTCCCAAGTCGCTCTTGTCCTGCCTTTGCCATCCGCAAAAATCAGTACCATCGTAAGAGACTGTAAGAAGAATATTCCTCATTAATAACGGCTCCCTGCTATGTCCTCACTATTCTTCGTCATCATCGTCACTGAAATCAATCGTATTGGATTCTTTTATCAAGTCCGAGATTTTGTCGTAGAGGTTTCGTGCATTCTCCAGAAGAGGGCCAGGTTTTGCCTTTGAAGATTTACCCAAGCCGAATCCCCGCGCAATTGCCCTTTTTGCTGCATCGAGCTTCTTGTAGCGGAGCGGAAGATCAGCAGTCTGGCCATATTTGTATTCGAGCAACCCAATCAGGTAAATCATGCCGTCATAGCCGTAGTTCTTGTCGATATCAGGCCCAAAGTTAGAGACAGGAGAAAATGACTCAACACGGCTCATTTCGTTAATCATCGTCTGCTCGTAAAAGAAAGTTGCCTTCTGATAGAACTGCTTTGCGATGTAATCATAATTGTAGCCGGGAATCGTGTCGTTCAAATGATTGCAAATCCAGGCAAGTCTGAGGGAAATCATCGCACGTTTGAAAGTAGGAGCATAAGCCAGATCAACCTTTTCATAAGACAGGAGCGCGAGATAATACATTGCCGCGCCGTCCAAAAGATTTCGTTCACGGGTGAGATCATAGTGAGGGAAAATTGCCGAAACCTTTTTTTTGCGGTTTTCATCGTCGTCACGAAGGGCATCGATTGAAGCAGGATCTTTTATATCCTCAAAGTCCTTCCATAAAAGAGCGACATGACATCGGGGACAAGCTCCGATAGCATAAATCAAAGGATAAACCGCACCATATTTTTCGGAAGGAATGTAATTTCTGTGAAGTTCATCGGTCAAGTCACCAGCGTTCATTCGTCCGCTACCCGTGAGCATCTCTTCCTTTTCAAAAGGACGCTGACAGACAGGACAGATACACTTAGTCTTCGACCAGTATGAAAGTTTTGGCTTTTTATCTGGATCTTCTTCTTTTTTTGTAGATTTTCGATACATCTTACACTCCCTATTTTTTTTGCGCCACTCTGTCGGCTACGCCCTTCCGCACTTCGCTCACGCTCATACCGTTTCACGGTACTTCGGTGCTCCACGGCGGGGCGGCATTTTCTATCACTACAAATGATACAGCATATTCTTTCTCATGTGAAATAGAAACTAAGACTTTTGCTTCTTTTCCACACTTTTCTTCTATTATATCGGCAGTTTTTGCTCCGAAAAAGAATTCTGGTTTGCCATTTTCGTCTTTTTTTATGCCAAAATCTGAAAGTTCAAGCCCTACGAAGCCTGTTCCCAAAGCCTTTGCAAACGCTTCCTTTGCAGCAAATCTTGCGGCATAATGCTCACAAAGAAACTGGAGGCGTTTTTCAACAAAATCTTCTTCAACATGAACAATCTCACATTCATTGAAAAACCTTTGAATCATCTCTGGATTCCGAACCCACTTTTCAAAACGAGAAACTTTTGCAATGTCAGTTCCGATTCCAAAAATCATCGATATTTTTGCTTCTCCGTTTTTTCTTCGAGATTGCCGGCATTTTCAACGATAGTCACCTTCTCTTCTTCTGGATTTTCTGGAAGAGCTTTTTGCTTGGTCGTAAATGTGATTGGGATATTTTTTGTATAACCTTCGGCAAGCGTATAACGTTTGGGCAGAGAATAAGAAAGATCAACGTAGAATGTGCCTGCAGATGCTATATGCGAGACATCCGCCGTAACAAAAGACTCCGGCGGCTTATAATTTTCAAGGGCTGCAAGCGAACCGTTGAGAGTGACCGTAACATCCGTGGTCATCGCACGGATTTCCAGATCGGGCGAAAGATTTATGATTTTGACAGGAAGCTTTGTGAACTGCTTGCTTCCTTCAATTTCCTCAATTTCAACCGTTACGGCGACTTCAATATCATCATGCTTGATAAAAAGACCTTTTTGTTCGACTTTTGTTTTGACCGTATAGCTTCGTTTGGCTCCGTTCGTCGTAACATTCAGAGTTTTTAACGGCTCGCAATTTTCAATCATTGATTTTGGACCTGTGATTGCGATTTGGTCAGGAGAAACAGAGACTTTTTTGACACCATACCCATAAACAGGATTTCCGCTAATAAAGGGAACGATATCAATATAAGAAGTGACTTCTTCTTCAACACGAAGACGGACAACTTCCGGAGTCACTTTGAGTTCCAGCGGATTGAGAATGCTCGCCGAATCAGAAAGCGTAATCAGAACCGGAAAATCATAGGTGCCATCTTTGTAAACGTAATTCAAATCAAGATAAGCCTTTAAATCACTTTCACGGACCTGGGCAAGTTCCTCGCTTTTACCTCTGGCAGAAACAACAACGGTGCGGGGATGCGGAGCGACTGAAACATAGCCGTTTCTGGACTCAACGGTGAGCGGAACGGAGAAAACCTTGCTGTCAACGCTCTGGTTCTGGTAAATCACATAAAGGAAAAGAGCGATGACAAAACAAATCGCCTTGATATGCCAGTTTTCAATCAGTTTATCAAATACTTGCTTTGCTTTCATCGATTGTATCCTCTATTGTGCGCTGTGCGGCAGAAACTCCGAGAAGATTCTCTAGCATTTTTGTGACAAGGCTCGGTTTTAAGTCGTAATGGAGTTTTGAGTCGTAAGCAAGACTGATTGCGCCTGTTTCCTCTGAGACAACAAGAACAACAGCGTCTGTAGTTTCGGCAAGTCCAAGAGCCGCACGGTGGCGGGTTCCGAAAGTTTTTCGAATATCAAACTGCTCGCTCAAAGGAAGGAAACAGCCCGCGGCAAGAACCTTTCCGTTTTGGACTATACAAGCCGCATCATGAAGCGGTGTTTCGTGCCCAAAAATAGTGACCAGAAGAGCCGAAGAAATGTCCGCGTTGAGTTTTGTTCCAGTTTCGATGATGTCATCAAGCCTGGTGTGCCGCGTAAAAACAACAAGCATACCTTTTTTGAGTTTGGAAAGCGTTTCCGCCGCGACGACCGCAGTATCAACATAAGTGTGGCGAGCCCTGTTTCCAAAGGTGAAAAACTCGTTCTGACCGATTTTAAGGAAAACCTTACGAAGCTCCGGCTGGAAAATAATCGCAAACGCAATCGCAAAACCAGGAGCAAGCTTATTCAAAATCCAGAGAAGCGTAGAAAGCTTAAAAAGGAACGCGAATGCATAAAAAAGCGCGACCATGATTCCTGCTTTGATAATCTGCATGGCGTTTGTTTTGACGATAATCTGATACGCCTTATAAAGCAGGAAGGTCATGATGCCCACATCAATAATCGGGCGAATAAAGTTCCAAACTGTTTGTAATCCGTCGAACGCGTTCAATTAAAGTGCTCCGAAAGATATTATAACAGATTATTCTATATATTGCCACACAGATTCGAAATTGCTACGCAATTTCAAAGTGAAATTTTAATTTTGATTTTCCGTAGGAAAATCGAATCTGTGTGTTTTTTTTTAATTTTTCCTTCTAGAAAAAAGCTTGCATCACCTTCAAGGAATCTACGGCTTCTTTTACGTCATGCACGCGAATCATCGAAGCCCCTCGAAGGACAGAAAGAATGTCGGCGGTCAAAGTGCCAGCGAGCCTGCCCTGAACGTCACGACCAGTCACCTCGCCAATACATGTTTTTCGTGAAAGAGCCATCAAAACCGGAAATTTTCCGTCACAGAACTCACCACAACGTTTCATAAGCTCAAAATTATCGTTCACGTTCTTTCCAAAACCGATTCCAGGGTCAAGCCAGATTTTTTCGGCTTCAATTCCGGCTTTCAAAGAAAAATCTACGCGGGCTTTGAGGTATTCATTCACCTCATCAAAGACATTCTCATAAACGGTATTTTTCTGCATCGTCGAAGGATTGCCACGCTTGTGCATCAAAATCACAGGAATTTTTGTTTCCGCACAGAAGGGTGCAAGTCGCTCATCATCCTCAAGTGCTGAAATATCATTCAAAATGTCAGCACCTGCATCAAAAGCGGCTTTCATCACTTCAAATTTTCGTGTATCAACAGAAACTGGAATATCAGAAACCTTGCGAATGCCTTCAATCACTGGAATAACACGACGAATTTCTTCTTCCGCACTGACATATTCGCTGCCCGGCCGGGTAGACTCACCGCCAATATCAAGAAGGTCAGCACCTTCCTCAATCAGTCGAAGAGCGTCCGCCACCCCGCCACGGCTTTTGTCAAAAAAAGAATCAGGAGTCGCATTCACGATTCCCATAACGAACGCAGGTAATTTCGTAGAAACTGTACGATTTTTTAATTTCAGAGTTTTCATGATAAAAAGAGATTAGCACAAAAAAGCAGAGAGTTAAACAGCTAAAATCAACGTTTATCAGCGTTTATCAGCGTTAATCCGCGTCAAAAATCCTCGCCACAATCTTCTGTGCAGAAAGCCCCGCATCAGAAAGAACTTCAGCCCGCGTTCCCTGCGCAAAGAATTTTTCTGGGAAAGCAAATGCCCTTACATTCGTAAAATCATGCTCAAAAAGAAGATTTTTAATGTATTCACCAACTCCGCCAGTCTTAACGCCGTCCTCAATCACTGCGATTTCGTCATAATTCTTTGCGAGCGAAACAAAATAATTTTCATCAAACGGCTTTACAAACCTGAGCGAATAAATGTCAGTGTTCACGCCTTTTTGGAGAAGATTACGAGCAGTGACCAGAGTTTCATCAAAAATGCCCCCAGTGCAGACCAAAAGCATTTTTTTGGCGCGCGACTTACCAGAATCATCAGAATCTTCAAAATCTACGCTCAAATTAGGCGCAAACTCAGCATTTTTTAGAAGAACTCCCCGTCCTTCTATAATCTCACCTTCAAATCCTGGCAATTCACTCGGACATGAAAGTTTAGGATAGCGGATTGCAACCGGCTTTTTGACATTCACTGCCCACATAAGACATAAACTTAAATCCAGCGCAGTTGCAGGAGTCAAAATAGTCATATTCGGAACAGGTCTTAGAAGAGCGATGTCAAAGATACCCTGATGAGTCTCACCGTCCTGAGGAACAGCACCAGCCCTGTCAAACATAAACACAACATGATAATTTGAAAGAGCAACATCATGAATAATCTGATCGACAGCCCGCTGAATGAATGTGGAATAAATTGCAACGATTGGAATCATGCCGCCAGCCGCCAGTCCGCCAGCAAATGTTACCGCATGTTCTTCGGCAATGCCAACGTCAAAAAATCTGTCCGGATAATGGCGCGCAAATGTATCCAGTCCAGTTCCTTTGGACATAGCAGCCGTAATCGCCATGATTTTGTTGTTTTTTTCGGCAAGTGCCATGAGCGTGTTGTTGAAAGCTTCGGTAAAACTCAATGTATCGAATTTTTCCATCTTGCCATCTGAAATCTGGAACGGCCCGACACCATGAAAACTTGCAGGGTCATTTTCGGCCGGAGAATAGCCCTTGCCCTTTTTTGTAAGAATGTGAACAATCACAGGCTTGGGCAGGCGGCGCACACGGCGAAGATTATCCTCAAGTTCTTTGATATTGTGACCATCGAGCGGACCGACATACTCAAAGCCCAGATCAGCAAAAAAATTCGTGTTGAGGAAGAAGCCTTTCACAGCCCTTTTGAAACGATAAATTAATTTTGCAATATGATTTTCGGAATTCGGAATTTTATCAACGATGCCGTCAACAAAATATCTGAAACGCTGATAAAAGCCGGTCATTGTGAGAGAACTTAAATAGCGTGAAATGGCACCGTTATTTGGAGAAATTGACATCTGGTTGTCATTGAGGACGATTATGAGATTTTTGGAAAGCTGGCCTGCATGAGCCAGAGCCTCGTAAGCCAGACCGCCAGTCAAAGCTCCGTCACCAATCACAACAACGACTTTACGGCTCTTGGGATTTCGCCCCATTTTACGCTGTTCAGATTCGATTTTATCCCAAGCAGCAAGAAGCCCAAGCCCCTGCGAAATCGAAGTGGAAGAATGACCGTTATCAAAATAATCATGAGGGCTTTCGTCACGACGCGTAAAGCCAGAAATGCCGCCGTGCTTTCTGAGAGAAGAGAAATCTTTATAACGCCCCGTCAAAAGTTTGTGAGTATAGCACTGATGGCTTACATCAAAGATAATCGCATCCTCAGGGCTTTCAAAAACCCGGTGGAGAGCCACTGTAAGCTCAACCACGCCCAAATTACTCGCAAGATGGCCGCCGTTTTTGGCTACAGTTTCGATTATCCGTTTTCGTATTTCATCACAAAGATCAGGCAAATCCTTTTCGGATATTTTTTTTAAATCAGACGGAGATTTTATCTTTGAAAGAATCGTAGTCGTACTCCATAAAAAAAGACCGCTGAAAGTCATAAAACTTTGGCGGTCTCTTTTGACAAAGAATGAATAGCTTTGAAGCTAAATCGCTGTCAAACTATTACTTACTCTTATGTCGGTTTCGTCTAAGCATCTTCTTTCGCTTATGTGTTGCAATCTTCTGACGCTTTCGTTTTTTTCCACAAGGCACGATGGCACTCCTTAGTCTCGATTTAGATTTATTATCAACAAAAACTGCTCTTTCGTCAAGGGCAGTTTGTTTTGTCCTTATTTATCTTCAATCCGTCGGTACTGAACCTCAGAATTGAAAAGCTGCTTAGCGGCGAGAGAGACAACCTTACCGTCATTCTCTTCGATACGCTCATCTTTTACCATAGCCAGCTGATAAGCACGGTGGCTTGCAGCAACTGTGGCCTCATAAATGTTACCATTAAACTTTACGGTCTTTTCCAAAGGAAAAATCATTGAATAACTACCCCTTAAAGTGATTCTGATATTCTATAAGAAGATGCGTTTTATGTCAATAAATTGATTTCCAAATCATTCTATTTTCTTCGATTGTGTATGTAATTTTCCCAGTCTCGTACAAGCCGGAAAGATATGAGCGTAAAGTGCTTCCGATTAGACAATACTGGCTCGTTTTGAGCGTGATATTGCTTCGATCAGCGACAGCTTTTAACAGCTCCTCCATTGTTTTTGGCTTTTTAAGCTCATCGAGAATCATGTCCTCGGTCTCAAGTATTGCAAGAAGGTTGAGTTCGGCAATTCCTTCGATTTCCGTAACGATGTCGCCATGCCCCGGAATGTAAAAATCAGCGTCGATTTTAGAAATCTTGAAAAGAGATTCCTTTGTTTTTGTCTCGTCCAGAAGATACTGAATCCAGTGTTTTTTGATTGAATTCCGCCCAGAAAGAACATCGCCGGCAAAAAGAACGCTTTTCCCATCCGTATCAGTGAGCAAAAATCCTGTCTGATCAACATAATGCCCCGGAAGAGAAATCACTTTGAGCGAAATAGCCCCTTCGTTGCAAGGAATTTCGATTTCTTCTTCACCATCAAAAACACGGTTTACTTTACAAGCCTCGGCAAGAAGATATTTTGAGCGGATGTCATGAATCGGAGTGCCGCCCCAGACAAGCTGAGTCTCAATATCCGGGAATTCCATAAGATAAGCTTCGCCCTTAGAAGCCCAGACCTCACATTCAGTCTCGCGGACAAGAAAAGAATTTCCGCCGCAGTGGTCTGCATGGGAATGAGTGTTCAGGATTACTTTGAGTTTGTAATCAGAAAAATTCTCGCGGATAAAATCAAGAATTCTGGCTCCGTTTGTCTCATCATTCCCGGAATCAACGATATAAATGCACTTCTCCCCAGCCCTATCAACAAACTGAACGAATCCCAGGTTTGTGGGCATTTTGAGATAAGAAATATGAGCTGTAAGATTCACAAGCTGTTCATTTGTAACTGACAATAATTTTTCCTCATCATAGTTTTAAGCGTTAGGGATTGTAGCACCTGCGAAGCAGTACCGCTTGCGGTATGGAGCGCGGTTAGCGCGGAAGTGCGAAAAGCCCGCCCCGAAGGGGAACGCCCTACTGCTAACTGCACATTGCTAATTGCTAATTATTACAGGCTTTTCCGAATATCCGTGATAATCAGCTGGGGAGTTTCCACGCCGTTATAGCAGTTTCGCCCCACCTGATATAGAACGTCAACATTATCACCCTTGTCAAAGTCGCGGTGAAGGCTTTCTGCTCCTCCCCAGAACATCGCAGGCCACTTGGTCTTTCCCAAATCGAACGTGAGCTTAAGGTGCTGGCGTTCGGTTTTTCCGATAAGAGCCGCATCACAAATCCGAAGATTTTTGCTCATGAAAGTAAGCTCGCGGTTTTCCTCGCCGTATGGCTCAAAATTATCGACAATCGCAAGCAAATCAGGCTTTAAATAATCGCTCGGAATCTCGGCATCGATATTGATTTGCTCCGCTTCCGAATTTGAAAGCTCGATTTCCGGCACAAATTTGTCCAGGGCCGCAAGAAAATCCGGTAGACGCTCTTTTTTGAAAGTGAATCCCGCCGCATAAGCGTGACCTCCGTAACTCACGAACAAATCCGCCATCTTGTCGAGCAAAGAAAGAACCTCAAACCCGCGGCAGCTTCGCATTGAGCCGATTGCGTTGTCGTCAACAATCGTGATTGCCATGGAAGGAATGTCGTAAAGATTCACGAGCTTGCCCGCAATTGTGCCAGAGACACCGCGGTTGATTTTCTGCTCGCCCGAGTCATCGATTATCACGCAAAGCTTTCCGCCGTATTTTTGGATGCTCTGCTTTGCCTGCAGTGCCGCAAAATTCCAGCCTTCGTTTCCAAGTGCCTTGCGCTCGTTGTTCATTTCGATGATTTTCTGCGCGATTTCTGTACGTTTGCCCGCATCCTTTTCCAAAAACAATTCAAGGCCAATCTCAGGGTGCCCGAGCCTGCCCGTGGCATTCAGGGCAGGATTTATGTTCCATGACAAATCAGTAGCGTTAATCCGCTTTCCCAAAAGACCTTGCATTGAAAGAAGCTCCCGCAATCCTTCGCGGGCATTTCCTTTGTTCATTGAGGCAATTCCGTGGCGGATAAAAATCCGGTTCTCATTTTTGAGCGGCATTATGTCCGCAAGAGCCGCAAGTGCCACAAGCTGCAAGTCACGCTCGTTCGCCTTTGCATAAGACGGGAACTGTTTTGAAATCTGAGCGTTCACAAAAGTGACAAATATATTGAAGAAACCTTTTATTTCGGTATTCTGGTCCGGATTGTAGCGCGCAAGTTTTGACTTTGACTTGAGCTGAGAAAGGCTCGCCGCTCCCATGGCCGGGAATACTTTTGCAACCTCGCCCCGTAAGTCCATAAAGTTGAACTCTGCCCCGCTCCCGAAAATCTGAGAGAGCAAAGAAGAAGTGGACTTTTCATCCCAGACAAAAATCTGCTGCCCGCGCAAAAAATCCACGAGCTTGGTATCGGAAATTGAAGTGCCAGAGCGAACCGTAATGCTGAGGCTGCCCTTTTCGACAAGATTCTGGAGCTTGAGGACTTCAATCGTACATTCTTCGCCGTCTGGAGAAGCCGTTGCCGTCAAAAGAGCGACCTCGTTCTTGTAAAGCCCGCTTGCCGCAAAACGCAAAGCCGAAACGACCTTGTAAACGACGGCACAGCCGGAAATATCTTTGAAAGGGTATCCGCTGTCCTCACATTTTGGATTTACGATAATCGCAGGCGACGGCAAAATCTCCGGGGGCGTGTGATGGTCGATTACGATTACATCCATGCCCTTTTCGGTGGCATAAGCTATTTCTTCGACGTTGGAAATTCCGCAGTCAACTGTGATTACGAGGGAACCGAAATTCTTTTCAAATTCATCGACGGCATTTTTGTTGAGGCCATAAGGATCAGTTCCGCCAGGAAGCCGCCAGCTCACGTTGATTCCGAGCGAAGTAAGGCAGTCGTAAAGAACAGCAGTTGAAGTGATTCCGTCAACGTCGCGGTCGCCAAAAATCAGGACGTTCTCGCCCTCGTCCTTAGCCTGCAAAATCCGGTCAACGGCATCTTCCATGTTTGCAAAAAGAAAGGGATTGTGCATAAAACGCAAATCGTCCTCCAAAAAGAACTGAACGTCCGCCCCTTCCGTAATCCCACGCCGGGCCAAAATCGAAGCCGTAAGCGCGTTCACACCAAATTTATCATACAACGCGCCGACATCCTCACGCGTGATTCTCTTTTTAATCCAGTTTTTCATGATTCTTCCGACTAAAGAATATCATAAAATGCAAAAAAGTTCTATGAAATCACAGATTTTCTGAATTTCATGGTCTTAGAGACAACTCAGTCCTATTTTTTATTGAAATTACTTTAATTATTTTTGACTATTGTAGCAATTGTGCTATAATGAGTGCCATGGATGCGAATTATTACGACTACGTTACAAAACTGCCGAACATGACCTACTTTTTTGAGATTTCGGCAGCACGTAAAGAAAGCATAATAAAAAATAACGGCCAGCCGGCACTTCTCTTTCTCAGTTTGCATGGCATGAAGAATTTCAACCAAAAGAACGGATTTGCAGACGGAAATCAGTATCTTCAGTCTTTCGCATCAATCATGGCATCTTATTTTGACAGCGAAAACTGCTGCCGTCTTGGTGGCGTTCATTTTGCCGTCATCGTGGACGACACCAAAATCGCCGACACCCTCAGAGCTTTCTTAGAACGATGCAAGATTCTCAACACAACTGCGGGGATCTATCCTCATGTAGGCATTTATCAGTATCAGACAGAGGACGTAAGCATCAACGTTGCATGTGACCGCGCAAAACTCGCATGTGACACCCTCAAAAGCGAAAACAAAGAAGGCATCGCATATTACGATCAGACAACACGAAAAGCCGAAGAAACTCACCGCTACATAATCGAAAACCTCAACAGGGCGATTTCTGAGCGCTGGATTACAGTCTACTACCAGCCTATCGTACGCGCAGTAAACGGCAAGGTCTGTGACGAGGAAGCACTTGCCCGCTGGATTGACCCGATAAAAGGCTTCCTTTCTCCGGCAGATTTCATTCCCATTCTCGAAGAAGAAAATCTTATTTACAAAATTGACCTCTACGTGGTTGAGCGCGTTCTCGAAAAGATGAAATACTTTGAGTCTCAGGGAATTTCCGTCGTCTCACATTCAATCAACCTCTCTCGCTCAGATTTTGAATCATGCGACATAGTTGAGGAAATCCGCACGAGAGTTGACATCGCAGGCATTCCTCGAAGCAAAATCAACATCGAAATCACCGAAAGCGTAATCGGCAGCGACTTTGAATTCATGACAAAGCAGATTTCACGATTCCAGGAACTAGGTTTTCAGGTCTGGATGGACGACTTTGGAGCAGGCTATTCATCGCTCAACGTTCTAAAAGAAATTCCATTCGACCTCATCAAATTCGACATGAGTTTCATGCGTCACTTCAACGAAAAGAACAACGGCAAAATCATTCTCTCGGAGTTAATGAAGCTGGCATTTGCAATTGGAGTTGATACAGTATGCGAAGGCGTTGAAACCGAAGAACAGCTCCAGTTCCTCAAGGAAATCGGCTGCTCAAAAATTCAGGGATTTTTCTACAGCAAGCCGAATTCGCTCGAACAGATTATGGAGCGAATCAACACAAAAATCGCCATCGGCTTTGAAAACCCGGCAGAAACAAAATACTATGAAACAATCGGTCAGATAAATCTTCATGACCTCGCAGTAATCAGCAATGGAAGCGAAAAGGACTTCGACAACATTTTCAACACGCTGCCTATGGCAATTATCGAACTCGACGATGATTACGTACGCTTTGTCCGCACAAACCAGTCTTACCGCAACTTTTTCGCACGTTGCTTTGGAATGACAATCGAAGGAACTCCGATTCCGATACAGACGGCCAAGCAAGGTCAGGGCTCGCACTTTTTCAAAGTCACAATGAAGGTCGCAAAAGACGGCAAAAACACATTCACAGACGAAATTCTTTCAGACGGCTCCACTGCAAATTTCTTTGTCCGGCACCTGGCCACAAACCATGTCAAAAAGACAAAAGCACTTGCAGTTTGCGTTCTTTCAATAAAATCTCCAGAAGAAGGTATCACTTACGCGAACATCGCAAAGGCACTTGCATCCGATTACTTCAAGCTTTTCTACGTCAACATTGCGACAGGCAAATATATCGAATACACATCGAACGTTGGCGAAGAAATAATGAGCTCCGAGCGGCACGGCGAAAACTTCTTCAACGGAGAAATGAAAAATGTCAATCAGGTTGTCTATGAAGAAGACCGTGAAATGTTCAAAAGCATTTTCACGATTGAAAACATAAAAAAGGAACTCACCGAACAGGGAAGGTTCTCAATTGATTACCGTATCAAAAAAGACGGCAAACTAACATACGTAAACATGAAAGTGATGCGGATGAACGGCGGCAAAAATCTAATCATCGCATTGAGCAACGTTGACTCACAGGTAAAGCAGAAAAAGCTTGCGGAACAGGCCCAGCAGGAAAAAATCATCTACTCACGGCTCATGTCCCTTTCGGGCGATTTTATCTGCATGTATGTCGTAAATCCAGAAACCGAAGAATTTACAGAATACACTTCCTCAAAAAATTATTCCGCGCTCCAGCTTCCCAAACATGGAACAAACTTTTTTGAAGTTACACGCATCAATTCCGAAAGGGTTCTCCATCCAGATGATGTCAAGCCATTTCAGGCAGACTTCCACAAAGAAAAAGTCATGAAGACAATCGCCCAAAAAGGCCTTTACATGTTCCATGCCCATCTTCTGCTTGACGGAGAAGCAAAGCCTTACACGGTAAAAGTATCACTCGTCAAAGAGAATGGCGAAGACAGATTGATTGTAGGAATCAGATTGTAAAAAATTGGGGGCTACCGCCGCAAGCGGCGGTCGGGTGTTCCGCCCTTCGCTCACGCTCATTGCCAGCAAGCTGGCAACTTCGGGGCTACATACCCTAGCCCTTAGATTTTCCCTGATTTTTTGTCCTTCAATATCAATTCACGCAACGCTTCGACCGCAACGGTGATTGCAGCCTCGGTGTCGTGTGCCTGCTTGTTCGGAAGGCCTTTTTTTGCGCGCTCCTGATTTGCCACAACGAGGAAGCATGAGCCTACCCGCACCCGCAGGAACTGGCCTGCTATGAACAAAGCCGCGCTTTCCATTTCACTTGCAAGGCAGCCCATTCTGAGCCATGCCTGCCATTTATTTTCGAGCTCGTAGCTCACTGGCATAACCTCAGGCTCGTGCTGCCCGAAGAATGAATCCTTGCACTGGACGACACCAGTGTGATTAGGAACTCCAAGCTTTGAAGCCGCGTTCATAAGGGCATTTACGCACTCAATGTTTGCAACGGCAGGATACTCAATTGGAGCGAATTCACGGCTAGTTCCTTCCATGCGCACAGCTCCTGTGGCAATCACGATGTCACCGCCCATGACTTCTTCCTGCATACCGCCACAGGTTCCAACGCGGATAAATGTGTGCGCGCCGCATTTTGAAAGCTCTTCAATCGCAATCGAAGCCGAAGGACCACCGATTCCAGTTGAAGTGACCGAAACAGGAACTCCCTCAAGAGTGCCCGTGTAAGTGACATATTCGCGGACATCCGCAACAAGCCTGGCATTGTCAAAATGCTCAGCAATTTTTGCGCAACGCTTGGGATCGCCCGGCATAATTACATATTTTCCAATATCGCTAGGCCCGACACCAGTATGATACTGCTTTCCAGAGCCTTCAGTATAATCAACCATAAAATCCTCCATTTTTCATTTTTAAACCACAGATTACACAGATTTCACGGATGATAAGTCTTCTTATAAGAAAATCAGCGTATTAATATGAAATACTTTCATATTAATAGCTTCAATCTGTGCCATCTGTGACATCTGTGGTTTTACAAAATTCCTATTCCAGATTCCAAAGAATTTAGTTTTGAGCCGCAATTCTGCTCTATCAAATTATACACCAGGTTTTTCATTTCCAAAAGAGTTTTTCCTGATACTGTGATTTTCCGCACTTCCTTTGGCGGAAGAGATGAAATTGCCTCAAGGTATGTGATTGCGGGCTTTGAAAGCTGAATGCTTCCTTTTTCGACGCTCGCGCAATCCGGGCACGAAAAGCCGTTCTCAAATGGTGAGAAAATATATTTTTGCGATAAAGAATCACTTGTGAATTTCTGCGCATGAAGAGACGAGCCGCAGTTACAGCAAACGGAAGAATCAGGCCGCACGCCAAGAAGAGCGAGATAGCGCCACAAAAAGCGAATAAGCCCCAGCCGGCTTTCATCCTCGCTGGAAAGCTCTATTCCGTCCAGAAAGCCATTCACGATTTTCCAGGCTTCTTCGGGAAAGCCCGCGCACTTCGTCTTTATCAGGATTTCCGTGGCAAGAGAAGATGCGTAGGTCTTAAAAAGATTTTCGCGGAACGATAGATGACAGTTTTTCACATCGAAATCAGTGATTTTCGTCTGATTTTTGGCTTCGTCCCGGTAAAGATAAATCACGCCCGAATTCATGGGCGAAACAAGCGAGCGCAACTTGGACTTGGGCCCGCCGTAAAGAGTAGCAAAATGAATTCCCTCGGAGGGAGAAAAAATCGTAACACGCCGGTTATTCTCCCCCGACATCTGCACTGAAAGAATCAGCGCAGGCATAGAAATATTACGCATAAGAAAGTGGAAAGTGGAAAGTGGAAAGTGGAAAGTGGAAAGTTTGTTTTCCGTTTTCAGTTTTCCACTTTCAGTTTTCAACTTATAATCTGAACGCCTGCACTAGCTCCGATTCGGCTGGCCCCGGCTTCGACCATAGCGCAAGCCTCTTCCCAGTTGTGAACTCCGCCGCTCGCCTTTACTCCGAGCCTGTCTCCTACGGTTTTTCTCATGAGCTCTACGGCATGAGTTGTAGCCCCGTTCGGGAGCAATTTTCCGTCCGGGCCTTTGAGAATCGCAAAGCCTGTCGAAGTCTTAACGAAATCAGCCCCAGCCTTTTCGGCACACTCGCAGCATTTTACGATTTCTTCGTCCGTGAGATAGCAGGTTTCCAAAATTACTTTGAGGATGATTTTTGGATCGCCGGGAACAAACACGTCATTGATTGCACAGCGCACGGCATAAATGTCCTCAAAAACATCGTCCCACTGTTTGTCCTTTACTAGACCGAGATTGATGACCATATCGACCTCACGAGCCCCCTCGTCAACAACAAGCCCGGCTTCGCTTGCCTTGTCATCGATAGTAACAGAGCCCAGCGGGAAGCCCACTACAGTGCAGACCTTGACTTCGCTACCTTCGAGCAGAGTGGCCGCAAGAGGAACGTAAAAAGGATTAACGCAGACTGAGGCAAATCCGAATTTCTTAGCCTCGTCGCACAATTTTTCAATGTCTTTTTTTGTCGCACAAGGATTGAGGTTAGTGTGATCAATCATCGAGGCGATTTTTTTGATGTTTTCAGAATTCTTTTCCATAAGATATTATTTTAGCACAGGCAAAACTTTCTTTCCAGCGAAAATAATTTTCTGCATTTTCCATTTGTTAGCAATAAGCAATTCGTACTTCTCCCACTTGTTTTCTGATTTTTTCGATGTTACAATACTTTTACAAATCTTAATTAAGAGGTAACTAATTATGGCAATGAAAATTGACCCAAGCGTATGTGTAAACTGTGGAACTTGTGAACCTGACTGCCCAGTCGGAGCAATCTCAGAGAACAACGGACACCGCGAAATCGACGCAGGCAAATGCGTAAGCTGCGGAACATGTGCATCTGAGTGCCCTGCAAGCGCAATCAGCGAGGCATAAGTTTTCTTATATTTAACAGAAGGTGCGGATAATCACGTCAAGTGTTAACCGGCACTTTTCTAAAGGCTGCCTTCTTTTTAAACGGCAGTCTTTTTTTTTTCATTATCTTGCTTTACAATGTTTACATGTTTATTTTTCTGATTTTTGCGTGCGCACTTTTAACTTCACTTGTTATTTTTCCGCTATATTTTTGTGCAACCACCTTTTCAAACATATATTCATTCACGGTCACTTTCCTTATTGCGGCATTTTTTTTATTCATATTTATAAAACAAATCAAAAAGCACGGGGCCAAATCTTCAATCAGTTTTATCACAAAATTTCTGATTGTCATGGCTGGTTTCTCGTCATTTTTTGCGCTCGTAATAATTGGTAAAAGATTTTTCGCAATTTTAGCGATTTTTGCCGCAGCCGCACTCTATTTTCTTGCATCAAAAATCCTTAAACTCAAAACGACCGAACTTTCATCAGAAAATTTTTGAAATGATTAAGATTTTTAAAATTTGGCGCGAAACTTTTCCTGCTGCTGCCCTTTCGCCCTTCGCTAACGCTCATTGCTCCGCTCACAAGTTCGCTCCGCAACTACGGGGCTACACGGCTAGGCGGAATTTTCTCTTCATCACAATTTTATCCGCTGCTCTCGAATTTCCTGTTTTTCCACAGTCTCTCCAGGACATTCCTTACACCGCCGAGGAACCGCCAAAATTTTTCACGCTTTCCTCAGAAGATTTTCCGCAGATTCAAAATCCCCGGAATCAGGCACCGAAATCAGAACGAAAAGCAACTTCGCCCGAAGAACTTGAAGAAATCAGGCTTCAGAACGAAATAATCCGCCGGGAAAATGAAATCTGGCTTCAATATCAAAAAGATCTACAGCTTCAAAACAAAATCAAAAATCTGCCTGGAAACCGCATAAAAAACATGGAAAAGCCTAAAAATCTTTTCTATAAGTATACCGTCACAAAAGACCCGGACAAATACCTTGACACTTTTAACGGACTTTACGCACGATTTCAGACAGGCCAGGCAACACTTGCGACCATAAACAGAATCTCAAATCCGCAAGCGATTAAAAGCGGAACAGAACTGATTCTTCCGATTCAGCAGGGCATGTATATTCCCAAAAAGGCCTCGTCTGCGCTGGAAATCCTTCTTCAAAAAGAATTTGCATCCCTTATCACTGACGAAACAAAAACCTACGAGATTGACGGAACAGAATTTTATTTTCTTCCGGCAATCACTTTTTCACCGACTCAAATCGCATTCTTCCATGACACAGGAATGCAGCTTCCTTTGAGCAAAAAAATCGTCACATCAGAATTCGGATACCGCACCAGCCCCATCTCAGGCAAATGGAAATTTCATGCAGGAATCGACCTTGCAGCCCCAATCGGCACCGAAGTCTTTGCCTGCAAGCACGGAACGGTCAAAACGACAGCCTACAGTGAAATCTACGGAAACTACATAGTCCTTCTTCATGACAAAAATACAACCAGTCTCTATGCACACCTCTCAAAAATTCTCGTAAAAAAAGGTCAGACAGTCTCAACAGGCGCGACAATCGGACTTGTCGGCACGACTGGAGCATCAACAGGCCCGCACCTTCATTTTGAAGTCCGCGAAAACGGAACGCCAAAAGACCCGGCAAAAATGTTTTAAGTAATTCAGAAATATTTCAGATTTTTCGGAGCTATCCCATAGAAAAATAATTGTACATATAATATACTTGTTTGTATTGATTGGAATTATGAAATTTTCGGATAAAAAATCCAGGCGCGGTTTTTCAAAAAAATCATTAATTTTCTCCCTACTTTTTCTTGCAGGTATCAGCTCATATTCAGAGAATTTCCGTGTCAGAAAGCTCATTCCTATCGAATTCAACGAAATCTCAGAAAAAATCACGGTCGAAAGCGGTATCAACGATGCCCTGTGGGTAACGCTGCCAAAAGACCTCACATATATCAGCGGCGTCGAGATTAATCTCAAAATTCCAGAAGATATTATCACATGGCGTGATTCTGTCGCCTATATGCTATACGAAGGCCTGGATCCAAGCCCAAGCGAAGCTTCCCAGAACTACCACGGAGAGCGGCTGTACGTTGCGACCATTCCTGGAAATTTTTCGCTCACGCTTTATGTTCCTGTTTCAAATGATTTTTCTATCAAGGACAATCCATATTCCGTCAAGCTGCCGGTACAACCAGCAGTTCCGGGCGTTTTCCTGCGATTCATGATGGTAATGAAAGGAGTTCCTGAGTCACTTGAAAATTCAATTCTTGAAATTACGGCCAAACCTGTGCTCAAAAACAAAGGTGCTCTTTCACTCACAACGAATCCGCCGTCTTCCGAAGAAAAACAATATTCTGTTTTTATCGATGATTCTCCTGTTCAGGATTACAAGCACAAAATTCTTACGACTGGTGAGCATCATCTTTCTATCGTCAGCGATTCATACCGCAACGAGCTGCGAACATTCCGGATCGAACAGGCAAAGACCACTTCACTTTCTGTAAATCTTCGCGGAATCGAGCCGCTTTTAAAGCTTCTTTGCCCAAAAGACACGCAGGTATTTCTTGACGGCTCACCGGTCAAGGTATCTTCCGATCCAGTAACCATCACTCAGGGCGAACATTCAGTCAAATTCATCCTCGGCGACTACGAAATTGTCAAAACAGTCTCTGCAATGAACGGCCGCACATATTCCGTCAATCTCAATGTAGACGCAACAATTACAGAAGAAAATTAATCCCGTCACACGCTCAAAATCTCGCACCGTAATTTTTTTTCTGCGGTACAAATCTTTATTTTATTTCTAAAAAGCACTAAAGATTTCGGCAAATTCTAGCGATAATATAAAAGTCGGGCACGCAATTATCCCCTCCCACCCATTGGTGCCCGACTTGCCTGATGGGCAATTGGGGCTGCCAATTGGCAGCCCCTTTTCTTTGACTAAGCAAAATCCTGCAAAATCTTTACATTATCTTCCATAAATTGTATTCTATGTAAATGCAAAAAATAAGCAAATTTACTGTCGTAATGATTTCAGGGCTTTTTTTCTTTGCAGGCGTTTTTGGAATTTCGCTTGGTCTTGCCCTTTCAAATACAAAATACATAATCGACAACGAAAACTTCACTGAATTTGACACGGCACTTCCTACCCGGATTCTTGACATCAACGGCGAACTGATCACAGAACTTGCCAGCGAAGAAAAGCGAGAAATAATCAGCATCAACCATCTACCTCAGCATATGATTGACGCGCTTGTCTCTCGTGAAGACCGTATTTTCTACAGTCATCATGGATTCTCTATAAAAGCACTTTTCCGTGCCGTAATAGGCCAGGCATTGCATCTTTCTCTCGGTGGCGGCTCTACACTCACACAGCAGATTGCAGGCACTCTCTATTGCGACCGCCGGGACATGTCATATATGCGAAAGCTCAAAGAACTCTGGTGGGCAATCCAGATGGAACGCAGATTCTCAAAGAATGAGATTCTGGAACTTTACCTTAACAAAATCTATTTCGGTGGCGGCACTTACGGTGTCAATGCCGCAAGCAAGTATTACTTCGGGCATAGCGCAACGGAAATCACTCCGGCAGAGGCTGCGATTCTTGTAGTCCAGCTCTCAAACCCGGCTCACTACAATCCTTTCGAATATCCTAACCGTGCCATGGACAGGCAGAAATATGTTCTCGCGGCAATGGTCGAAAACGGCCTAATCACGCAGGAACAGTCTGATTCATCTTTTGAGGAATATTGGGCAAATTTTGACTACACGCGCACAGGAAACTCGGCCATACCAACAAGAGATGACAATGCTCCGTGGTTCTCTGAATATGTCCGCCGCGAGCTTTCAAACATGGTTTACGGCTCGGACGACATTTATTCATCTGGCTTCACGGTAAACACAACGCTCAACCTCAAGAATCAGATTGCGGCACAGAATACAATGGAGCGTTACATAGCTTATGCGAACAGGACATACCAGCGTGGAAACAGCGAAAGGCAGAATTCAGCTTTCAGAATCTACACACCGCTTACAGAGCTTCTGACACTCACATTCAACCTCGGCGAGCTTAAAGTCTCTCAGCAGCGCAACGAGACACTTGCCCTAGCCACTTACACAAAGACAATCAATCCTATCGTCGATGTGCTTTCATTGGTCTGTGGCGTTGATTCCCTGAAAGTCGGAATCGCAAACAAAGCAAACGCTATCGCAAAATCAAATGTCGGAAAAAATGTCATTGAAGGCACGATGATTGCCGTCGAAAACTCAACCGGTTACATCACATCTCTGGTCGGCGGAAGCAAATTCGACGGCGAAAACCAGTTTATCCGCGCTGTTCAAGCAAGATTACAGCCAGGTTCTTCATTCAAACCGCTTTATTACAGCGCAGCAATTGACTCAAGACAATTCACACCAAGCACTATCATCTCGGATACGCCGATTGTATTCCACACCGCAGACGGAAAGCCTTACATTCCGCAGAACTTCCGTGGCGAATGGAAGGGAGATGTCGAGCTATGGTACGCGCTTGCACATTCTATGAATATTCCTTCACTCAAAATCTTGGACGGAATCGGATTCGACACTGCCATAAACAGGGCAATCGACCTTCTTGGTATTCCAAAAGAAGAAGTTCCTAACCGTGGCTTTGTTCCGGGCTATCCTATCGGTCTCGGCGTATGCTCAGTCCGTCCAATCGAACTTGCACATGCTTATGCTTGTTTCGCGAACGGCGGAAAGGAAGTTGTTCCAATCGCAATCCGGAATGTCGAGGACAAGAATGGCAATGTATTCCTCAATCCAGAAAAGGATGTAAGGCAAAAACAGCAGGCAAAAGGAAGTGCGGCGCAGATTATTTCACCGCAGACCGCATACACAATGACAAGACTCCTTGAAAACACTGTCAAATCCGGATCGCTCGCAAGCCCTACAGGAAACGGCTCAAAATTCACTTACCGTGACGCAAACGGCCGAAAATACACGATTCCAGCAGCAGGCAAGACAGGAACGACACAGAACTGGGCAGATGCATGGACAGCATGTTTTACACCATATTACACTTCTATCTTCTGGTTTGGCTTCGATAAGCCTGGTCAGTCGCTCGGATTGCAGCTTACGGGCTCTACACTTGCAGGTTATGCAATGGCAAGTTTCATGCAAAAAGCGCATGAAGGTCTTCCATACAAAAATTTCGTTCGTCCTTCTACAGGCACAGTTGATGTGACAGTCTGCTCTGTATCAGGAGCATTGCCGACAGAAGATTGTGAAGGCCACAAAATCACGCTTACATTCCTTGACGGCACTCAGCCAACAGAATTGTGTACAGTTCATTCAGGCAACTCAACAGGTCGAATTCTTGGGCTCTACCGTCTCGAACAGGAATTATACAGAGCAGGATTTGCAAGTGATTTGATTATCAAAGACAATAATCCGCTTACATTCGATCTGGAAGGCACTACAAGCATGGATTCTTCTATGAGTTCATCTTACGACTTCCTGCAAGAAGACGAATTTGGTAACGCCCCAGACTACAACTTCCTTTTGGATTAAACATTAACATGACAGACTTATCAGATCTTAAGAACGAGCTGAACCCTGAGCAATACGAAGCCGTAATGACAATCAACGGCGCGATTCTGATTATTGCCGGGGCTGGCAGCGGTAAAACACGAGTAATCACATTCCGAATAGCTCACATGCTGGACGCGGGAGTTCCTCAGAGCGCGATTCTTGCCCTCACATTCACCAACAAGGCAGCCCGCGAAATGAGTGAGCGAATCAAGGATTTGACAGGCAAAAAGCTTCCTCTTCTCACAATTTCGACCTTCCACGCGTTCGGAGTCCGCATTTTGAGGCAGGAAATCTCTGCTTTGGGCTACCGTGAGAATTTTTCAATCTACGACGAAACGGACCGCAACGCTTTGATAAAAGAAACAGGCCGAGAACTTGCTTATTCCCCGGACGCACTCGATGTTTATCAGGTGGGAATCTTGATTTCCGACATAAAGACCGGCCGCAAGCAGTGGACAATCGAAAACGAAATGTACAAAGAGCTTTACGAAGGCTATCAGGAAGGGCTCAAGCTTTACAACGCGGTCGATTTTGACGATTTGATCACGCTCCCAATCAAGCTTTTCCGCGAGCACCCGGAAATCTTAGCCAAGTACAAGGAACGCTACAAGTACATCATGGTTGATGAGTTCCAGGACACGAGCCACCAGCAGTACGAGTTCATGCGCCTTTTGGCAGACAATAATATCGCTGTCGTCGGTGACGATGATCAGTCTATTTATTCCTGGCGCGGTGCCGACTATCAGAATATCATCAATTTTGAAAAAGACTTCAAGGACGTAAAGGAAATCCGTCTGGAGCAGAATTACCGCTCGACTGGCACGATTCTGGCAGCTGCGAACGGCGTCATCAAGCACAACACCAACCGCAAGGACAAGGAACTCTGGAGCGGAAAGGGCGAAGGAAAGCCGATTGAAATCTACATGCCCGAAAACGAGACGGCAGAGGCGGCTTTCATCACCGAGACAATCCAGGGAATCTGCGTGAGCGAAAAGCGAAAATACGATGACTTTTGCGTTCTCATGCGGGCAAACACACAGTCACGCGCAATCGAAGAGGCTTTCTTGGCCGAGAACATTCCCTACACGATGAGTGGCGGAACAAGTTTCTTCCAGCGAAAGGAAATCAAGGACATAATCAGCTATCTCAGGGTCATCTCAAACCACGACGACGATGTAAACCTGTTGCGAATTATAAACACCCCGCGAAGAGGTTTGGGCCGGGCTACAATCGAAAAGCTCAACGAAATCGCAAAGAACCTCTCGTGCTCGCTCTGGGAAGCAATCAACGCATTGCTCGAAGTGGGCGACAATGAGGCAGATTTGTTCATGAGCCGGCCAAGTGCCTACGCAGAATCAGGCGAGACGGTCACTGAGCGAAGTCGAAGTGACTTTGACGACGAGGATTTTTCCGAGGGAACAAAACAGAACCTCAAGGCATTCGTTGACATAATCGAAGGAAACAAATCGATGCTCGGCGGTCACGGACTTGCAAAAAAAGTGCGCACGATGGTCGAAAACATCCGTTATTTTGATTATCTGATTGGCGAAAACCCAAAGTCTGAAAAGGCAGCACGCTTCAAGATGCTCAATATCGAAAGCCTTATCGGCTCAATCGAACGCTGGGAAAACAATCCTGAGTCCGGCGAGCCAACCCTTTACAATTACCTCAACCGAATCACCCTTTTGAGCCGTGACGATCTGGACGACGACGAGAATTTAGGAAAAGTCAACCTGATGACAATTCACGCTTCAAAAGGACTGGAATTTCCTGTGGTGTTCATAGCGGGAACAGAAGAAGGCCTTATTCCCCACGGAAGGGCCGTTGACGAGGGCGGAGATGCGGCGGTAGAAGAAGAGAGACGGCTTTTTTACGTTGCAATCACACGCGCCCGCGACAAGCTTTTGATTTCAGCCTGCCGAAGCCGCCGGCGGCAGAACAGCTCTGTAGAAAGCCAGCCAAGCCGCTTCCTCGACGAGATTCCGCCGCACCTGGTAGAATATCACGAGCCGCAAAAAGAAGTAAGCGCGGACATGGCAATCGACCTTCTTCAGCAGATGAAAAAGAAATTCTCAGCTCCAAAGGTACCAGGCTTCTAGGAACAAAAATTGCCTCCTGCAATTTTTGTTCCAACGAGAAAATTCTGTTCACCTAAAGGCAAACAGAATTTTCTCTCCTAGCTCTTTCACCGCATCCATGCGGTGAATCACTTTCCGTTTTCATCTTTCCACTTCCAAATTCTCCCAGAATTCTGGATTCTCCTGGCCTACCCGCCAGAATGCCAGGCGGTCGATTTGGTTTTCTTTGTAGTTCCTGCATCTTTTGAGAGATGATTCCACTGTATCGTAGAACATGGTCACGCGGGTTGTCGTATCATAAGTAAAACTCAAATCTCCGTTGGCAGATATTTTGAACGTTTTCGCCTGAACATCTTTGATTACATTGTCCACACGGTACATTCTGTATGCTTTCCGCCCCACACTCTCATCATTCCATGCACGTGCATAAAACGGGCAGCCCATAACGAGTTTTTCTTCCGGAATAATTTTCTTTGAATAATCAGCGATCCGCTTGCACCATGCAAGAGATGCAATCGGGCCCGGCTCGCTTGTAGACCAATGCTCGTCATAAGCCATCACGATGATTTTGTCCACGATTTTTGAGAGTTCCGCATAATCATAGGCATCTTTTTCCAGAGTCCTTGTCCGGGCAGGAATTGCCACCGTAAGCATTTTTCCGTGCAGGCGTTTTTTGAGCATTTTCAAAAAGTTCCAGAAATTCCGGTTGTCATCCTTCATAACAACTTCCCAGTCAATCTGAACGCCGTCATAATCCTGGGCTTCCTTTACAATCTGCTTGATTATTTTATTCCGAAGCGGTAATTTTGGGTCAAGAAGAAGATGAGCCTGGGCCTTTGAGTCCACGCTTGAGACGATATGCACCCGCCCCTTGAAATTCGGGAATTTATCTGCTCGCTTTGGAACAGGTACGAAATCCGAAAAATTATTCACGGCATTCACGAAATAGCCGACATCCGTAAGCGGGTAATCAGCGGACAAAAAGCTCTCCTCGCCGATCATCACATATCCCCACAGTTCCTTAAATCCAAGAATTTCTTTCTCAGCCACTGAATTTTCAATTTGAGGAATATTTTCATTTTGAGCAAAAAGATTTATTGAAGAATAAAAAAAAGAAAAGAAAATGAAAGAAAGAAGGAAAAACTTTTTCAATATGACCACCCCATCTACATTTTCGGCAGAATAAGGCGGCCATTTTATTGCTTAGTTTACTTTTTTGAACAGCACATAATCGAGAGTCATGCCTGTCTGCCCATTGTTCGCAGGATTGTTTACATCATTCTGCTGAATTTTAAGCGTAACCGTGGTTGGCTGGTCAAGCGTAAAGCTCACGACAGAGCGAGTAGTAAGCTCGTATTTGCCGATTGGTGGTTCAGAACCATAAACCAAGTATGAATCTTTGTTAATATAAACGTTAAAACGTGATTTTTTGGTGTCTGGAGCGTAGACATTTACAAGACCTTCGTAACTTCCGGCAGGGAAATTAATTTCCGCGATTGCCCATGAAGACTCATCTTCAAGGCGAAGTCCAAAAGAGCCGGAAGCAGAATCATCGGCCATTACCTCAAAATTATCATAATACATATTTTCAAGCTCAATTTGCAATTTATCGCCAGTAAAATCAAATTTTGGAGCCTCTGTGAGACGTTTTGGCAATTTATCAAGGCCATGACTCTTAATAGAACCTACACTAAGTTCTGAGCGGCTTGAAATTCCACCGGAACTACCCATGGACTGCTTTTCAACAGGTTTTGCAGGTTGAGATTTTTCCATTGTTGCGGTTGAACCACAAGAAAAGAACAAAGATGCGGTAAAAGCACCAACAAAAACCAAAAACTTATTTGCAAGTTTCATCAAGAACTCCTTTTTATAGTAATATTAAACCAAACTTAGGATTTTTTTTCAAGACATAAAAAAAGCGGTCCATAAAATGAACCGCTTCTGAGACTGGCGTGATTCGAACACGCGACCCTCTGCTTAGAAGGCAGATGCTCTAATCCAACTGAGCTACAATCTCGTGACAACTAATATATCAGATTGTAGGATTTTTTGCAATTGGATTAAGCATGAAAATTCTAAGAAAATAGCTTTTCAGCCGCCTCCCTGCTTCCTGCAATCTGTTTTATCATATCTTCAATCAAAGGCTTTGTATAATAATCAGTCATTTCCTGGGATGTATGTCCCACCAAAAGCCGCACGACCTCCCCATTTATATACCGCCGCATTCTTGTGACATAAGTATATCTGAGTGAGTGAGGAGTCAGCTTTCTTCCTCTGTTCTCAATTGAAGACTTTTCGAGCATTCTCTTAAAAAGACGATCACAGAACTCCGCACGGAACGGCTTTCCGTTTCTCTTGAAAATAAAATCTTCTCCAGAAAAGTCATTTCTTCTAAAATACGACTTGATTTTTCTTTCAAGCTCTGTCGGAAGAAATACGACACGAATTTTCTTTTCCCTGATGCTTCCAGATTTATTGAAATTCGTCCTTGAACCATCAAAACGTATGAATCCATCCACAATCAGAATATGCTTTTTAAAATTAAATTGCTTTGCTTTGAGTCCTCGCGCTTCACCCATTCTTAATCCGCAGTTCACTGTCACATAAAAGAGAAGGAATTCTGCTTCATCATCCCAAATCGCACAGTTAAAAAACTGATTGAGTTCGTCCGTTGAGAACACATCTGCTTTTTTTGAACTGTTAGAAAATCGAGGAAAAGTCGGAACAACGATTTCAAGGCCGGTTTTCCAAACGTATTCCCCATACAGTTCCTTAAAGACCTGCAGATAATGATTTTTCCAAGAAGAACTTCTTGCGACATCCAGTGAAAACAAGTATTTTATGATTTTTGCACTTGGAAGGGATTCTAAATCTTCTTCGCCAAAACGCCCGACAATCAGGTCAAGAAGCCTTCTTTTTTGAGAAAGCGTTTTGTCCGAAAGATTTTTACCAAGCATCTCAAGACGTGAAACCTGATCTTCACCACGCACGAACATTGTTTGAGAAAGTTCCTTAATCTTCATAAGCATACTCCTTATAAGTTGTAGATTGGTATAAGGAATATTCTAGCAAAAGATATGGGAAATGGTTCTCAGGAATGTGACTAAATAAAATGAATTAAATTATTCGCCTTTTTTAATCGGAACAGAGCCCAAATCAAGGACAAGGCTGTAGCTTGAAGTTACAGTCTGAGGATTTAACGCCACTCCAACCGCGAACATCTGGACATAATATTCATCAAAAGACTGGTCTTTGTCAGCCTCGGCGCATTTATAATCAGAATCTCCATAGGCTGGCGGCACATCAGTTTTTCTGTCTTTTTTATCACTTTCATCATTGTCAAAAAAATCAAAAGATTTCTGATTTCCGTTTCGATATGGAATGTAACTTGAATAGCTGTAAGTTGTGCCATTCTTTATTCCGACACAGGCATGGTCAATATATCTTTCATCAGTATCAGCAGAAGAGGCATCAGCATTGGCATAAGTCAAAAGACGAAAAACAACGGAACGATTGACTTCAGGAAAAAAAACAGAAGAATCAGTCGATTTGCTTGTTCCCAAAGGCTGATAAGAATAAGTTTCTATCATTCGGGTAGCAGCGGCTGAACTGTTGGAAGTTGTATTTACAGAAAGGATTGAAGAACGTTCACTGCTCAAAGTTGATGAGTTATTGTAAATTTTATAATAAACATCAGTACCGATGAAATTTTCACCGCCATCAGCAGAGGTTTTAAAACTGAAATACCATTTTGTATATTCATCCGTGCTGTATAACGGATCGTTATAGGTTATGGTAGGCTCTTCTACGGTCAGAACTTCTTCAAGACCGCACGAAGACAAAAAAATGCCGGTAAATATGCACAAAACTGAAAAATACAAATTCTTCTGCATTTACCGGCACCTTTTACTACTGGATGTTTCCAGCGTTTTTCAAAGCAATAAGACGTGTTTTTGCGAGCTGAGCCCAGCTTGATGAAGAATGCAAAGAATTGAGTTTTTCATAAGCAGCTTTTGCATCATCATATTTTTTAACATCTTCGTTTACACGAGCGAGCGAGAAAAGAGCATGGTCAACAAGAAGGAAATCCTCGTCCTCAGAAGCAGACTTATAATAAGCGATTGCATTATCTGAATCATTAAGATTTTCACTGCAAACTGCCGCATTATAATAGCAGAGTGAAGTTGTGTAGTTGTTGTTTTTTGCCTGAACAGCTTTGAGCCATGCCTGACGAGCCGCATCGTAATTCTTTTTTGAGAAATTGATTTCTGCAGCGAGCATGTTGGCACGAAGACCTACAACACCGCTTTTGTCAGAAAGAACTGCAAGCTCCTCAAGGGCCTTGTCCTGACGAGCGGCAATATCAGCCTCAGAAAGATCTTTTGAATCATTTGTGAGATTGTAAGCAATAGAATCAACCTGAGAAATTCCCTTCTCGATTGATTTTGCACGAACAGTAGCAAATACTGCAATTGCGACGATTACGACAACTACAACAGCTGCAACCGCAAAAACAATTCCTTTTGATTTTTCCAGAACAGAGTTCAAAGAAGTTTCAATAGTTTGTTTTTCTGTTTTTTCAATCATTTTTTTACTCCTAGCTATATTTTAGCGTATATTCAACTCATTAAGCAATCGAGAAACATAAGTTCTTTGAATGCCGAGTATTTTACCAGCTTCGGTTTGATTCCATGAAGTCTCATTCAGAATCTTCGTTATATAAGCAGCCTTAAATCTGTTTATAGCTGTTTTTAATGTTTTGTCACCTTCATCATAGACTTCCGAGGCAAAATCAGAGAATTCCTTATTTGCAGAAGGAGTTACTTCCGCAGAAGGAATCGCATTGATTCTCAAGTCCTCAGCCTGAACCATAGGAGGTTTTCCGAGAACGCAGGCACGCTCGATTGAGTTTTCAAGCTCACGAACATTTCCAGGCCAATAATAGTCATACAAAGTACGCAAAGCCGCCTGGGAAAAACCTGTGAAATTCTTTTTTGTTTCACGGCTGAACCTGTCAAGGAAGAACGAAGCCAATGGCTCAATATCATCCTTTCGCTCCCGCAACGGCGGGATATTAAGCGGCACGACGTTAAGACGGTAATACAAATCACTTCTGAAATGACCGTCCTGAACCATCTGCTCCAGATTACGGTTTGTAGCGGCAACTACACGAACATCGACGGAAATAGTTTCGTTGGAACCGACTTTTTCAAATTTATGTTCCTGCAAGACTCGCAAAAGTTTTGCCTGTAAATCAAGCGAAAGCTCACCAATCTCGTCAAGAAAGATTGTCCCCCCATCACTCGCCTCAAAACGACCAATTCTGTCAGTCACGGCATCGGTAAAAGCACCCTTTACGTGACCGAAAAGCTCGCTTTCAAGCAAAGCCGGTGAAAGAGCCGCACAGTTCACACGAACAAACGGTTTTTCACGACGAGAGCCTTTGATATGAAGCTGCTCAGCAAAAAGCTCTTTGCCAACACCACTTTCACCAGTAATAAGGATTGTGGTATTTGTTTTGGCAACCTCATCAATCACGCGGATTAAATCAAGCACCGC
Organism: uncultured Spirochaetaceae bacterium; assembly: GCA_902785455.1. Classification (GTDB taxonomy): domain Bacteria; phylum Spirochaetota; class Spirochaetia; order Treponematales; family Treponemataceae; genus Treponema_D. The sequence goes on along the minus strand of CACZYY010000010.1, from coordinate 16,454 downwards.
CGCACTTCGTGCAACAAAAGGATGATAATCCGAACCGTTCTCAATTTTTGAGCTGAGAACGGAGATTTTATCTTTTGCCGAACGGTAAGAATCAGCATTGATATAAGCAATCGCAGCCTGATCCGCCAGACTTTCAAGAACTGCCAGATCATCATCGTCAAAAGCAAGCTGGTCAGCTTTGTTCAACAGCTCGATAACTCCAATACACTTTCCTTTAACTCGCATTGGAAGAGCAAGCATATTCCGGCTGACATATCCCGTTTTTTCTTGAACCGTAGTAGAAAAACGAGGATCAGAAGCGACATTATTCAAGATAAGGGATTTATTGTTTTCGACGACCCAGCCCGCAATAGAATTCTTAGCGACAGGAATGTTTTTTGCCTCGGCTCCTTTTGGACCAAGAGCAACTACGAAACGGAGCGAACCGTTCTCCTTGTTTAGAAGAAGTGAAGATGATTCACAATGAACAAGACGCATTGCCGATTCAAGGATATAAACCAGCAATGCGTTTATGTCAGAATAATTTGAGTTTATTCGACCATTTATTTCGATGAGTGTTTTTAACTGTTCAAGTGAAAGCGAATTAAGGTCACTCATCGAAGTAAACTAATTGTTTTTCTGAGATTTAATCATGTCGCCGAGAGTGTAAGCACCGTCATCGTCATTTTCTGCAGATGACATGTACTGTGAAATCTCTTTGCGAGCCTGTGCTTTTTTGTACTCTTTAACAGAGAAAGCAACCTTTTCCTTTTCTACGCTGACATCAACAACGAAGACATTGATTTTGTCGCCGACATTGTATTTTTTGACAGCCTCTTCATAAGGAACGTCACGATCATCGCTCAAGTTAGCTTTGTTAACCAAGCCTTCGATTCCATCAGGAGCTTTTACGAATACACCAAAATCTGTGATTGAAGTGATTTCGCCCTCAAGTGTAGAACCAGCTTTGTACTCCTCAGCGAACTTTTTCCAAGGATTGTCTGTGAGCTGTTTGATTCCAACGCGGATTCGGTGATTCTCTGAATCTGCCTCAAGAACAACGACCTCAACTTCCTGATCAACTTTGAGCTCGCTGCCTGCGTGCTTAACTTTCTTTGTCCAAGAAATATCCTCAGCGTGCAAGAAGCCGTCAATTCCGTCCTCAAGCTGAATGAATGCACCAGCGTTTGTAAGTTTTACAACTTTGCCAGTGATTTTTGTACCTTCCGGATATTTGTCAGAAATTGTATCCCATGGATTTGCTGTAACCTGTTTGAGACCGAGTGAAACGCGGCCAGCAGGAATATCGTAACCCAAAATCATACATTTGATTTTGTCGCCGATTTTTACCATGTCAGAAGCTTTGTTGACTTTCTTTGTCCAGCTGAATTCAGAAATGTGAGCCAAGCCCTCAATTCCCTCTTCAAGCTCGATAAATGCGCCGAAGTCAGTAAGTTTTGTAACAGTGCCCTCAACGATGTCATCAACATGATATTTATCCTCGAAGTGTACCCAAGGATCTTCTGAGAAATGTTTGAGAGAAAGGTTGATTCGTTTTTCATTTGGCTCAAGGCGGATAACCTTAAGTTCAACTTCCTGACCTTTTTTAACGAAGTCTTTTGGACGAGTAACGTGTCCCCAAGACATATCGTTGATGTGCAAGAGACCGTCGAATCCACCCAAGTCGATGAATGCACCGAAACTTGTGAATGATTTTACAGTACCTTTTACAGTGTCACCAATCTGCTTTTCTGCGAAGAACTTGTCACGCTCAGTGTTAATCTGCTCTTCGAGATATTTGCGGCGGTTGACAACGACATTCTGTTTGTTATCTGAATACAAGCGCTCAATATAGAACTTAGAAACAGTTCCGATGAGTTTAGAAGGGTTCTCAACCTTTTGGCTGTCAGACTGACTGATTGGCAAGAAAGCGTGGATTTCACCACCAAGATTTACATCAAATCCACCTTTTACTTCTTTTTCGATTGTGCCTTCGATTGGCAGTTTTTCATCGAAATATTTGCGGAAATCTTTCCAAAGCTGTTTTGCCTGAGCTTTTGTGTAAGAAATCTCCGGACCATTGCGGCCGTCTTTGCGGATAACAACTACAGTAACTTTATCGCCGTCATTTGGCAATTTGCTGCCGAATTCCTGTACAGGGATTCGACCCTCGGTTCTGTATCCAATGTCGATGAACACATAACCATCAGCTACCTGAATTACAGTTCCATCTACAATCTGACCATCTTCAATGTTGAGGCCCTTGAGAGACTCTTCTAATTGTGTCTGGATTGCACCCTGTTCCTGAGATTCATCCTTTTCCACTTCCATCTGTTCCATACTTGTACCTTTATTTCTGAATTTTGCTTAATATTATCTCACAAACCTTGTCAATAGTCAAGGCAGAAGTATCGATATAAAAGGCATCTTCGGCCCGTTTCAACGCTCCTTCTTTTTTGTTGCGGTCAATCTCATCACGCTTAATGATTGCGGCCTTAACTTCTTCCAAAGTCATGTTCGACACACCCTGATCAAACCGTCTCTGAGCCTGAACATCAATCGAGGCATCAAGATAGAATTTGTAGTCAGCGTTCGGGAAAACAACCGTTGTCATGTCGCGGCCCTCACAGATAATGTCGAGGTGGCCGGTAATCTCACGCATTCTTTCGTTTACAAGGTGCCTGATTTCAACAATTGAAGAAACCTGCGCAACACGTGCAGAGACCGCATCATCGTGCAAGTGAGACTCAACGTCCTTTCCGTTCAAAATCAAATGAGAATTCTCATAGTCAAGGCTCTGTTTTTTGCAGAAATCAAGAACGGCTTTCTCGTCTGAAAGCTCAATTTCAGTTTCGTTCAGGGCCATAGTGAGCGCGCGGTAAAAACTTCCGCTGTTCAAGTAAGTGATGTTAAGCTTCTTTGCGATGAGAGAAGCAATTGTAGATTTTCCAGTTCCAGCCGGACCGTCCATCGCGATAATCATAAAACACCTTCCTAGATTTTATGGATATTTCAAAAAACAGGCTCCCGGCGGAACATGCCAGAAAACCTCACGGTGAACAAGTTCAAGTGAGGTTTCTGTCATAACCCGCCTACGCCTGTTTTTTGCATTTTCTAGCTAATGCCGGAAGCTATTTTATTCCGACATAAAGTTTTTAATTTTTGGCGCAAATCAACTTGCCGCCGCTGTTCCGTGGCTTGCTCACGCGCGGTGCTTTCGCACTGGCTTCGCCATCACTCCATAGCGGAGCGGCTTTCTCTTTTCGTGGAAATCGTAACGCAGAGTTAAACTTTTCGTTTTCCTCTTTCCACTTTCATTTTTCCACTTCCTAATTCTTGCAGAGCCTTAAAAGATCCTGCACTTCTTTTTCGGTCAAGTCGCGGAAATCGCCAGGCTTCAGCTCGCCAAGCTCTACGTTTCCGATGCGAACACGGCACAGGTTTCGGATTGCGACTCCGGCATTCTCGAACACACGGCGAATCTCACGGTTTTTACCTTCAACCAGCACGACACGCATTTTGTGGGAGTTGAGTTCTTCAGCATCTTTTGCCTTGTAAAAGACACCCTCAACACGCACTCCGCGCTTAAAATTCTCGGCCAGATAGCGAGGCAGAGGAAGAGAACTTTCTACGATATATTCTTTTTCAATCTCCGCGCTCGGATGGCTCAATTTTGCGGCAAAATCTCCGTCATTGGTAAAAATAAGCGCGCCATGGCTGAACATATCAAGGCGCCCGACATTGTAAAGCCGCTCTGTGTAACGCTCTTTGAGCAAATCTACCGCACAAGGCCGGCCTTTTTCATCGGACTGAGTGCAGACAACGCCAAGAGGCTTGTACAAAAGCACGTAACGCTTCTGCTCTTCAAGAGAAACTGCCTTTCCGTCAACAGTGATTTTGTCTTTTGAAGTCACTTTTGTGCCAAGCTCTGTGATGACGACACCGTTCACTGAAACCCTGCCGTCCAAAATGATTTTTTCACAAGCACGGCGACTTGCGACCCCGGAATGTGCGAGAAAAACCTGCAGGCGGACTTCTTCTTTTGTAGAATTTGAATTATCGGGCAAGTACGAACCTCTCATTTTCAGTTTCATCAAGCTGCGGAAGCTCCGCGATTGAGTTAAGGCGGAAGAATTTAAGGAATTCTTTTGTCGTTCCAAATTCAACAGGTCGTCCAGGAGTGTCACGGCGACCAACTTCTTTAACAAGCTGTCTTTCAATCAAAAGACGGATCATGTTGTCTGGAGAAACACCGCGCAACGCCTCAATTTCGGCACGAGTTATTGGCTGTTTGTATGCGATTATTGAAAGGACTTCGAGAGCCGAGCGGGAAAGCTTGCCCTCATTTTTGTTTCCGTATTTTTCTTTGAGAGTTTCCCAGTATTCTTTTTTGGGAGTAAGCGCGTAACCGCCTGTAATCACAGAAAGCTCCACACCAGAATTTGGGGCAGAGTATTTTTCTTTTAAGATTTCAACACATTCGTTGACGACATCGACAGAAAGCTGAGTGCTGGCAGAAATGGCCTCGACAGTAAGAGGCTCGCTTTCCAAAAACAAAACCGCCTCAACAAGCCCAGCTTCTTTTTCAAGATTTATATCCATAATTAGGAATATTATAGTCAAAAAAAAGAATTTAAACAACAGGCCGATAGCAAAGGACAAGCGAAGCGTTGCCCCGCCCCAAAATTGCCAATTGCTAATTTTTACGCCGCTTCGTAACGGCAGATTTTTATGTCGCCGAACATCCTGTTCTGGTAGATTGCGGCCATTTTGAACTTGACAGCCTCCAGAATTGCCATGAACGCGCAGATTACGTCGAGGATATTTCCTTTTCGCACAAGCAAATCCGTGAACATACACTCGTTTTTTTCTTCAAGCAGCTCACGCATCAAAGTAATTTTCTCATTGACGGAAATTTCTTCGTAGACATCAAGAATTTTCTGGTCAGTGTACTGACTCATGAGAGTTTTGAATATTTTCTGCATCTGCTCAAGCAAATCCCAAGTGTCAACTTTTTCCCAAAGATTCTCGTCATCAAAAGGAAGCGGTCGCTGAACCTTGTTGCGCTCAAAATTCCAGTCATTTTCGTCCTGTTTGGCTTCGATAAGATCTGAGAGTTTTTTGAATTTCTGGTATTCGATAAGATGCTCGACAAGTTCTTCACGCGGATCGTCAAAATCGAGGTCGTCCTCAATCTTAACCTCAACAGGAAGCATCATGCGTGATTTTATGTAAATGAGACGCGCAGCCCATTTGTAAAAATCAGAGAGGTCGCCCAAATCAACGGCAGCGGCATAATCAAGGTACTCAAGAAACTGCTCGGTAATTTCGGCAATTGGAATATCATAGATATTGAATTTATTGTCACGGATTAAAGCCCAGAGCAAATCAAGAGGACCGTCAAATTCTCCGACCTTGTAGCGGCGTTTTTCTTTTCCGCCATTCTCTTCATCATCCTCAGTCAGCGTTTGATTTTCTGCTGTCTGTGACTGTACAACTGTCTGTTCTTCCATATTGAGCCTCTGTTTCCGCAATAACACTGGCAAAGTCGCCTGAATCAAGAAGTTTTTCTGCTCCCTGATTGCCGATCTGTGCCAAAGACTTTTCCATAAAATCTCTTTTTTGTATATCGGCATCTGGCGGCAAAACTTCAAGAAGCGGAATCAAAACAAATGCCCTTTCCGAAAGCCGGGGATGAGGAATCTCCAGATTTTTCATGGGATCAGATGAATCTGAAAAATGTATTTCTTCGTTCCCGAAAAGCTCAATGTCAATGTCAATCGAGCGGGGCCCGTTTCTGATTTCGGATTTTCTGTCACGCCCAAGAAAAGCCTCAATCTCATGAATTTTTGAAAGAAGCTCGTGCGCCGAAAGCCCCGTACGCCCCGAAACAGCCATGTTATAAAAATCAGACTGATCCGTAACATACATGGGCTTCGTGCGGTACACAGACGAGAATGCAAAATCAGAAAAAAGCGGCTCCAGCAAAACACATGCTCCCGCAAGCAAATGAAGTGAATCAAGAGAATCAAATGATTTGTTGGAACCTAAACCTAAAACTGTAAGCATAAATTTATAATGCCACACCGATTCGAGATTCCTACGGAATCTCTTTAAACTTTATTTTGGATTTTGCGTAGCAAAATCGAATCTGTGTGGCACCCCTTATCTAAAACAATGCGTCACTTGCTGATGGAACGACTGGCTCCGGAGCAGGAGTCTCTGCCTTAACAGTGGTTTTTGCGGCTTTCTCAGCATCCTTAGCTGCTTTTTCAGCGGCTTTTTTGGCATCGTTCACGGCCTTTTCCTGCTCAGGATAAACGGCAGTTCCCTCGCGGGTACGCAAAATCTGACCAGGGAAGACTTCGTTACGAATCTGAGCCTCAATCTGCTTTGCATAGTCCGGGTTTTCTTTGAGGAAGTTGATTGCGTTTTCTTTGCCTTGCCCGACCTTCTCGTCACCACGGGTATACCATGCACCACGCTTGTCGATGATTCCGTGCTTGACGGCTGAATCCAAAAGGGATGCCGTAGCAGAAATACCCTTGCCAAAGTAGATATCAAGCTCGACCTTGCGGAACGGAGGCGCAACCTTGTTCTTTACGACCTTAACTCGGACGCGGTTTCCGATTGCGTCCTCTTCACCCTTGCCTTCGATTGATTCGATTCGGCGGATTTCAAGACGAACTGATGAATAGAATTTGAGAGCGTTACCGCCCGTAGTTGTCTCCGGGTTTCCGAACATGATGCCGATTTTCATTCGAATCTGGTTGATGAAGATAATCATACATTTGCTCTTTCCGACGATTGCCGTGAGCTTTCGGAGAGCCTGGCTCATAAGACGGGCCTGTAAGCCCATCATGCTGTCGCCCATGTCGCCCTCAATTTCTTTTTGAGGAGTGAGGGCCGCAACAGAGTCAACTACGATGATGTCAACAGCCCCGGAACGAACCAGATTTTCGGTGATTTCAAGAGCCTGCTCGCCATTGTCCGGCTGAGAGACCCAGAGATTGTCGATGTCAACGCCAAGATTTTTTGCGTAAACAGGGTCAAGAGCGTGCTCCGCGTCGATGAAGGCCGCGATTCCGCCCATTTTCTGAGCTTCGGCAACGGCATGCAATGCAAGCGTTGTCTTACCAGAACTTTCAGGACCATACATCTCGATGATTCGTCCGCGCGGATAACCGCCAACGCCCAAAGCCTCATCAAGCAGAATAGATCCGGAAGGAATCACATCAACGCCAGTCAGATCTGTCTGTGCACCGAGCTTAATCAAAGAACCTGCACCGAACTGCTTTTCAATCTGCAGCCGGGCAGCTTCAAGAGCCTTTAACTTTTCCGCCATGTCTTGTGGCGGCTGTTGTGTTTCTTTTGCCATAAATCCACCTTATATGTTTTTCTTCCCCACCCACCTTTATATAGGCGGAATTTTTCGATTTTCGGCAATGCAGACCGAAAATTCGCAATAATTTCTCAATTTTCTTAGAGAAAAAGGAGGATAAAATCTCCATTATCTCCAATTTTGGGGCGTTGCGGGGCAAAAAGCCGGTAAATCGCCCCGCAGAGAGGGGAGCGACCAGCAACGCGGGCGCGCGGGGAGAGACCTCTCCCCGTTAAAGATTAATCGCTTTTACCGCTCCTTCGGCCCCTAACGCTCCCTTTTTACAGGCTGGTAAACAGCCCTTCCCCTCAGTAAAATCTTACCGTTCTCAACCTGTATTTTTGCAAGCACCTTTACAGGCCGCTCGCCGTCAATTGCAGGATATGGAGCCACCTCAAAGAACAGCGGAACAAAGCCATCGACCCGCTCCATATTCTCGTAACCGACAAGCAAATCACAGCGGTATGAAGATCCGTCCGTGACTGCATTTGAGACACGGCCAGACCATGCAACCATACAACCAAGATAAAGCTCCGGCTCTTTGGCAACATCAGAGTATTCAATATTATCGTTATAATCCGAAAGCGAATCAAAAGTAGGTTCCTTAAAATATGTGGAAATCATGTTCGCCTTTGCCTTAATCGCATCGCTTGCATTTGAATTCAAAAGTCTGTTAATCTCAATCTGAGAAGCATTTTCCCGATAATTCTGAAAATTAGACATTGCCAAATCATAGGATTTTTTTATCTGGGAATCAGTGAGAATATATTTATATACACCACCGGCCAGATCTTTTTTTTGAGCATTACCCATTTCATCGACAGAAAGGAAAAGAGAGCTTAAATCAGCCCTGGAGCCTGAAACGGGAAACTTCACTCCCCGAATGGCCCGCGAAAAATTCCCAAAATTAAAAATCAAAAAAGCAAGAACGACACCGGCAAGAACGGAAAGGGCGATTCTTTTGATAACGTCCGGATTTACGCCAAGCGGAGGATAAAATCGTTTGATTTCGCCCGCATCAACAGCCTTATAGAGCTCCTCGTCACTTCCGTGGGTACGAATAAATTCCATGGCGTCAAGGGCAACTTTGTTGTCCGGGTCATAATCGAGCACGTCGACATAATAGTTGATTGCCTTGTCCGTATAGCCTCGAATTAAAAAAATTACGGCCTGGGCGCAAAGCAAAGTGGGATCTGTCATACGGATATGACGCGCCCGCTGAAAATATACGCCTGCATTGCCAATGTCTCCAAGATAAAGACAGGCAATTCCTGCAGTGAGGAAATAGTCAAAGCTTTCACGGTAGAATTCAGGATTACGACCCGATTCAAGAAGGGAAATAACATGAGAAAACTTTCTTCGTTGTAACAGAGAATGTGCTTTTTCAAGAGGACTCATTTCTTACTGCCGCCTCAATTTTTCAAGTATTGCATCAAGCTCCGCATTAAGCCGAGAAATTGTTTTCTGGTCAACATTGTCTGAAGATTGCAGAGCGTCAATCTTGTCAATCAAATCCTGAATATAAGCAGGATCAAGCTGATAATCTCTGATTGGCGGGATTATAAAATCAACGCCAGTACGTTTGTCACGGTTGGGAGATTTTGGCTCAGGCTCTTTGTTTTGTTTTTCTGAATCTGAGTCATTTGTTTTTGGAAGTTTGTCAACATGAAACAGGCCTCTTGGCGACTCACCATTATCGGCGACCGCAATATAGAAGGTATTTTCTGTTTTTGTATCAGCTTCGGATGTAAATCCCGGCCATTTTATCATAAGCGCTGAATTGTCATAAGAGCGGTTGTTCGTGAATCCCCTGCCCTTTCTGATTAAAGGATCCCAATTCATGCGATACAATTCATCAACATTTGCAAAAATAACTGAATCAACAGGAGAAACGATCCTTCCGTCGAGGACAAACTGGAACGATACAATGCCGTCCGATGAAACGACCGTGCGCTCCTTTACAATATCCTTCTCTGAGAAAGCGCATTCATTGCGGATTCGTGAACCGGCATCGGTTGTGAAATGGACGGCCGCAACTTCACCACAGCTCGTATCGAAAATTCCTTTGAGACCAATCCAATGCGTTGTATTTGAAAGGTTTATAACATAAGTGCTTATTTTTATAATATCAGCAGGCTTATCTTCAAGGCTCGCTTCAAAAGAAAAATCAATTATAAAGCGAACGTTTGCATCAGTTGTATAGACAAGCTGCGCACCGTTTTCAAAATGCCTTAACTCACGGTGAACGCGTTTATCCTTGTTGAGACGGTAAACAGTTTCGTCAACCTTAAGAAGGAATCCCGTGCTGTCGCTCAAATCCGAGCAGGAGAACAAAGGCTTTTCTTTTTCTTCGGCGGAAAGACAATAAATGTTAAAAGTGCCGGATTTTCCAAAAAGTTCGACACGAATAAGACTGTCTGAAAGGACGTAATATGTTTCGAGACAATAATCAGCATCAAAAAAGCCGTCATGCAAATCAAATTTTTTAAGATTCTTTGAAAATCCAGGAATCAAAACCGAAATCAGCAAAACAAGGGCAAAGAATTTTTTCATTTTTCGGCTTCCTCCGACTGCTCTTCCAGCAAATATTGAAGCTGCTTTGCCTTACGCTTTAATACCTGCACATCAGCATTTCGCTCTGCATCCTCAGCTTTCTTTAAGGCCGTAGTTCCCTGACCGTTTTTTGTCTGTTTGACACGGAATGAAGGCTCGGTAACGCTTTGAATCACATGTACCGTAGGATTTTGAGGCTTTGATATACCAGATGACTGTGGCTCAGCCTGCTTTGCCGGACCTGTTTTTTCTGCATCTGCGACAGAAGGCTCCGGCGTTTCTTGTGAAGATGCGATTGATTCATCTTCCTGGGAATCAAAAGAAGAATCGCCCTGCTCCAGCAAAGCCTCAAGCTCTGCGATACGAGCCTGTGCATCAAGCAAAGAACTTCTTACACCGTTTTCATCATCAAGTGCATAAACACGAAGCTGACGCTCATATTCCTCACGGGTAGAAAGATTTTCCTCACCGATTACTTTGAGCAAATAAAGCAGCTTTTCTTCTCTGGCACGACGTTCAATCAAATCCAGCTTGTACTGAGCCTGAGGGGCCTTCTCACAGGCTGGATAATCATTTACGACACGCTCATACAGCCCGCGCGCACTCTCGAAATTGTATTCGTCATAAAAACTTTCGGCAATCCAGAACAAAGCGAGCGGATAAAGCTCACTGTCGGAATGCTGATGACAAAAATCGCTCAAAGAAAGAACTGCATCCTCGTTTCTGGCAAGGAGATGAAGAAGCCGCCCGTTCTGATATTTCACATACTCCGCATAAGGAGAAAAGGCAAACTGCTCAAGAAATTTTTCGCAATCGTTCTGAGCCTGACGATATTCACCAGCATAAACCTCGCTTTTTATGAGCATGAACAGATTTTCATCGCTGGCAAAACCAGGAACAGAAACAACCTTTCGCAAAAAGAAAATCGCGCTCGTCCAGTCTTCATTTTTGTATGCCTCGGCACCCTGCTTTAAATTTGCGCTGTCAGAAGTATTAAGCTTCGCTTTTGATGAAGCCTGAGACAAAACGCAAAAAACAGAGAAAACAGACAAAAAAACAAGGAGGACGACCTTTCTCAGCAAATTACTTCTCCCACTTTAACTTTCCGCTGAAAAATGAGGAGCCGGAAACAAGAATGTCAGCACCAGCATCTGCAATTTCTGCGAAATTCTTTTCGTTTACGCCGCCATCTACGGAAATCTTAAAATCAAGGCCGTTTTCTTCGCGGAATTTTTTGAGCTCGGAGATTTTATCGAGTGTATAAGGAATGAAACTCTGCCCGCCAAAGCCAGGGTTGACGCTCATCACGAGAACCAAATCAACCAGATGAAGAATTTGGGAAAGAAATGACACGGGTGTGGAAGGCACAATTGAAATACCGCACTTTTTACCCAAATCGTGAATATGATTTGCAAGCCGATCAATGTGAACGGTGGACTCATAATGGAATGTAATCCAGTCTGCCCCCGCCTCGGCAAAAGAATCAACCATAAGCTCAGGTTTTTCGACCATGAGATGGACATCAAAAGGCAAATCCGTAAGTTTACGGATAGATTTTATAACAGGCTGGCCATATGTAATCTGCGGAACAAACTGACCGTCCATTACATCGATATGAACGATACTACCGCCGTCATTTTCAATTTTTTTGATTGCGCCAGACAAATCCGAGAAATCCGCCGAAAGTAAAGACGGAGCCAACAAAGTCTTTTTCATACTATTAAATAATAACAAAAGAAGCGAATATTGTAAACAAAATTAGAGTAATAGAAGAAAATCATTCAGAAATGGGATTTTTTTATAAAATTTTCTTAAATAACTATTGACATAATGCGTAAAAGGCTTTATAAACTTTACCCCACTTTTTTCTATTTTTTTAACTTTTTATTGACTAAAATCTCCATTTTTATAATAATAATTATGTACACTATGGGAATTAAAACTGATGAAGAATTAACAAAGGCGTATAAATTCCTCGAAGAAGGAATGCTCGCTCAGGCACGTGAGGTGCTGGAGCAGGCAATAGGATACAACTTTGACAATTCCGAAATCAACTTTGCCCACTGGTGCTGCTCATACTGGGTCGATTTCGTTCAGGGGCTTCCACGGCTGGAGGCATACGAGCAGGGGGACGGGCTGATTACCCGCTGGAAGAGTTTCAAACAGGATTACGAACAAAAAGAAAATTTCCAGCAAAAGACAATTTACGCCCTTCAGCGCGGCATTTTTTCGCTCGCGCTCAACGCATACGAACATGCAAAAGAAGAAGGCACGGCCAGCCAGAAGGCAGATTTATTCCGTAAAAAAGGCTTGTGCTGCAAAAAGCTCGGCAAATACGAGCAGGCTCTCAATCTTCTTACCGAAGCATATCGTATCGCCCCACAATCTGCCGCAATCTTAGCGGAGATGGCAGACTGTTTCGCACTATGCGGCGAAGACAAAAACGCAAAAGTCCTGTTTCGGGAGGCATTCTTCATCGATGCACAGCGCATCGAAATTGATTTCCTCGATTCAGAGTTAATATGCTGCCTGATTCGTCAGGTAAAGGAAAAGGGTTATATCGGTGCCGTGCTTCAGGAATGGATTCCTGTTTACGGTGTTCTTTACGGGGTTTTCAATGTAAAAAGAGAGCTTCGTGCTCAAGAGCCAGGCAGGCTCAGACAGGAAATATTCGCCAAAGAAAACGAAATCAAGGATCCTTCAAATGATTCCCGAATTCTCATTCCTCGGCTTATAAACATGTATTTCTGGCTGATCGACCATTATGCGCGTTCCAATGAAGGCAAGGAGAAAATCAACGAATGTCTTCTTCAGATTCGCGTGCATGATGAAAACATCTATCGAATGTATACAAAATAATTATCTTCCGTTTTGTATATCCCATTATTAAGAGAACTTTTTTAAATTTTAGGAGTATAATATGTCAAAAGAGCTCGTGGATTTGGTACAAGCGAAACTCAAAGAGGACACTTGGACCCGTGCAACAATCAGCAATTACACAAAAAACAACCTGATTGAGCTGACAACAATCGTCGAGAAGGCAAGAAGTGAAAACTGCGCAAGCGAAATCAAAGGGATTTGTGACGAGCAGCTTTCTCATACAAAAGACAGCATCACTGCCCTATACATTTCAGGAATGCTTGGTCTCAAGCAGGGTTCTCTCGATAATTCTTCACTCGAAGCTCTCGTTGACATTTTCCAGAACAATCACAAAGAGCCTATCGTTGTCTACATGTGCGAAACGATTCTCTCTGATGACAAATCAAACAAATTCGCCCTCCGAACATTGGCAGCTAATTATGAGCAGGAAGGTAATGCCGCTTTGTGGTCAATTTACGAAAGAATCGTAAAAGTAGATCTCTCTGAGGCAGAGATTGCAAAAAAACTCGCGGATCACTATGCAGCTGAGGGCGATGAAGAGAAGGCAAATGAATTTTACAAAAAAGCCCTTCTCCGCTACGTAAACAACAAGAACATCAATTCAGCAAACGAAATCTGGTCAAAACTCGTTGCGTCTATTCCAGAAGAAATCGACTTCTTCCTTCTTGTACAGCGCAAAATTGCAAAATCAATCAGCGCAGACAAATCTGCCCTCATGATGCAGGAACTTTACAACTGGTACAAAGACAACAAAAAGTGGGATACAGCCATCGACATCCTTAAGCTCAATCTTACAATCGATCCAAAAGATCCTTGGGCCCGCCGTGAAATTTCAGACTGCTACTCACAGAAATACGCAAAACATAGCCATGTCGAGGAATATATCCGTTCTTCAGACCTTAATCAGAGCTACCGAAACGTATTCGAGGCAATCTCAGACTTCGAAAAGCACATTGCCTTCGATGCACGAAATTTCGTTTATCACCGCACATGGGGTGTTGGTGTCATCCTTAAGGTTGAGAACGACACGCTTACAATCAACTTCGGAAAGAATGGCAAAAAAGACATTTCTCTCAAAATGGCAGTAAATGCACTTCAGCCACTTTCAAAAGATCATATCTGGGTCATTAAGGCTACAGTCGGATCAAAATCTTCTAAATTCAAAACAAAAGAAGAACTTGCCAAAGAAATCAAGACAAACAAAGAATGGGCACTCAAGACAATTATCAAGAGTTTCGACAACAGCTGTGACTTCAAGAAGATTAAGGCAGAGCTTGTTCCGTCAATTCTCACAACAAGCGAATGGACTAGCTGGAACAGCGGTGCAAAAAAAGTTCTTGAGTCTGATTCAACATTCGGCGTAAACCCAAACAACATCAACGAATACACCGTCCGAGACAGAGCAATCACTCCAGAAGAAAAATATTCAAACGAGTTCAAGGCACAGAAAGCATTCTTTGCCCGCATTGACATTCTCTACAAATTCATTGAGGACGAATCAACAGACAAAGAGAGTGAGCTTCTTGCTGATATGTTCAGCTATTTTACAGGCTTCCTCAAATCATTCAATGAGGTTGACGAGCAGGTCATCGCATCTTACCTCGTCGTCAAACAGGTCAGCCAGGAAGTTCCAAGCCTCGCATTCCAGAGCAAATACACATTCGCACAGCTTTACGGTGAACTTGAGTCACCAAAAGAAATGTACACGGTTCTCAAAGGTTCAAAGAAAGGCGATTTGCGTGCAGAATTCCTCGAATCTGTTAAAATGCTCCCTGACTGGGAAGACGAATTCATCAAGATGTTCCCTGCAATTCTCCGAAAGGAGGCACTCATTGCAATCATCAACGCAGGCCATGTTGACAAAGTTCAGAAACTTGTTTCTGATTCATTCGAAGATTTCCGTGCTTACCGTGATGTAATTCTGTTCCTCTTTGATGAATGCAGCGAAGAAGACTGGTTCAAGGCAGCACAAGTTCCGCTCCAGAAGCAGCTCATCGCAATCGTCAACATCATCTCACAGTGTTTCCGTGAGATTGACAACCATGTCGAGTCAACAGAGAACAAAAAAATCATCAAGAATGCATGCAAAATGCTCTTCGACAAAGACAACATATATGCGACATACATGCTCTCATGCGACGAGGAGCAGATGGGCCACATGTACACTCTCGTTGACGATATCAAAGGTCTTGACGGTTTCGAAGGTGCAGAGAAAGTTAAAACTCAGCTCCGCAACAAGATTCTCGAAAAATATCCAGACTACAAATTCCATGCAACAGAAGAAAAATCTTCTGCTCCAAAAGGAATGCTTGTCACAGCAAAGAAACTCGAAGAAAAACGAGCACTTGTCGAAAAGATGCAGAATGTGGACATTCCGGCTATTGCAAAGGAAGTTGCCGAAGCAAAGGAAAAGGGCGACTTAAAAGAGAACGCCGAGTACATCGCTGCAAAAGAAGCACAGCACAAGCTTGGAAACGACCTCAAACGCCTTCAGGAAGAACTTGCACGTGCAGTTGTATTCGATCCGACAACAGCAACTTCTTCACTCGTATCATTCGGTACAAAAGTTACATTGCTTGACAAAAATTCAGGCAATGAAGAGGAATACACAATTCTTGGTCCATGGGAATCAAATCCAGAGAGTGGCGTAATTTCTTATATGTCACCGTTCGGAAATGCAATTCTCGACCACAAAGTTGGTGAGGAGCTTTCTTTCACAATCAACGAGCACAAATATAATTTCGAAGTTAAAAAGATTATAATCGCAAAACTCTAATCTTCATTTAGCTAATCTGACCGCAGATGTAAAAATCTGCGGTCTTTTTTTTGCAAAAAAGACTTTTATATTGTAAAATATTCTTAATGATAAACTTGCTCTATAACGGTTCTCAATCAGAAACTTCTGTATCGGCAGCCATTATCTCAATTTCCTTGATTCTCATGGCAGGGTTCCTTATGACCCGCATCACCAAAAAACTGAGGCTTCCGAATGTCACAGCCTATATTGTGGCCGGAATTTTAATTGGTCCGCACTGCCTTAATATAGTGCCAAAATCAATCATAAGTGGCACGAGTTTTCTTTCAGATATTGCACTTGCTTTCATTGCCTTCAGTACAGGTCAGTTTTTTAAATTCGATATCCTTAAAAAAAATGGCGTAAAGGTGATCTGTATCGCGCTTTTTGAAGCCCTGCTCGCATCAGTTTTGGTATTTATCCTAACATTCTTCATTCTTCGGCTTAACCTTGCTTTTTCCATTGTTCTTGCGGCACTTGCATCAGCGACAGCACCCGCATCAATCATGATGACAATCAGACAGACAGGTGCCAAAGGTGACTTCGTCGAAACTCTTCTTCAGGTTATCGCAATAGACAATATATTGAGTCTTTTGGCATACAGCGTGGCAATTTCCATTGCATTAAATTCATTCAGCGGACAGGCATTTTCAATCTCCAAAATTTTTACCCCAGTGCTGATAAACCTTGCAGTTCTTTTACTTGGAGTTATTTTTGGTATAATCCTAAAACTAATGATTCAGCCAAAAACACGTAGCAGTGACAACAGGCTCATAATTTCAATCTCACTTCTTTTTGCATTTTGCGGAATATGTACAATTTTTGAAATTTCCCCGCTTTTAGGCTGCATGTCTATGGGAACAGTAT
>CACZYY010000009.1:11052-67395 GCA_902785455.1 uncultured Spirochaetaceae bacterium | reverse complement strand
TGGTTGATACAGCAGACGGCTCAAAGCTTCCGGGCATCCTGAACGTGATTTTCATGGAACTACCGAAAGCCGTAAAATTTGGCAAAAAGGCAGATGTCAAAAACTTGCCAAGTGCGGTCAAATGGTGTAAATTTCTAAAAGAGGCGGATGCCCCGGAGAATCAGGATTTGATAAACGAACTCGCGCGGAGTGAGGAGGGAATCATGGAAGCAGCAAAGACATTAAGCAAGATTAGCCAGGACCGCTGGCGCTGGATCATGCAGGGCCGCATCGAAGGGGAAAAGCGCGATTACATCACTGGCATCAACGCCGCCAAGCGCGAAGGCCGGGAAGAAGGCGCAAAAGCAACCGCTATTGCCAATGCGAAGAGTTTATATGCAAACGGAGTTTCTGTTGAAATTATCGCGAAGTCTTTGGGAATGAGCGAGGATGAGGTCAATGGGATTGTTTTAGAGGCTGAACGCGCCCCAGGCGAATAAACCTGTTTGCCAAGAAAGCGGGTACTTTTTATATTGAGCCAAGTATACAGCAAAGGCTGGATTTTGCAAGTTTTTTGAATATCAACTTGCTTTTCTGGGCTTTTATCACTAAATTTATTCCATGAATATCGTTAAAATCACAGAAAACTCACTTTTTCTTTCTTCGGGGCTTCCGCAGAATTCTTTTGCAAAAACGGACATGGAAAAGCTTTTGAATGAAAGGAGCATTATTCTTCATATAACAAAAGACACAATTATCAGCGAATTTTACACTTTTGACGGCACAAGAGTCGGTGAAAACGACATAACGCTTTTTGAGGGAAAGGCTTTTTCGGGCAAATTCCTTTCTGAGATTCTTGAAAAAAAGAATTTTGATGCCAGTGACCTGCTTTCGCTCGCTAATTTTGGCCGTGGAGTTGATTATATTCTTCAAAACCAGGCTTTATTTGAAGGCGCGGATTTTGCTGTTGGCGGGAACGGCATCATCATTAATTCTGACTCGGATTCTTATCATATTCTATTTTTATCGGCACGTCTTTTTGATGCATGTGCCCAGAACCACAGGGCTGATTATTCTGAGATTCAGGGAAAATATCTTTACAAAGGGCTGGACTATGACCAGCAGCTTTGTTTTTTAAGGGGAACGGTAGCTTATAAAGCACTCACCGGCCACTACCCTTTTGAAAACACAAACACGAGCGCACGGCAGGAAGATATTTTTGACGGGAACTTTATTCCTCTCGCACTCTGGAAGCCCGAAATCGAAAAAAATCTCGCGCAGGCCATAGAATCTTCTTTAAAAGCAAAAATCACGCAGACTGTCATGGCGGGCAAAAAGAATATCACCGACGTGAAGGCTGAGAACAAAAAGCAGAGTCTCTTAAAAGAAGCAAAAAATTTTGCTCCGGCTGTTTTTAAGGCAGAACTGGAGAAAAAGTCAGAAGATAATGCCTTGCTTGCCCAAAAAAGACAGGATTTTACCGCCAAAATGCAGAAATATCTCAAAGTAAAGAGATTTTTACGGCGCAACAAAAGCCGAATTCTTGTTGCAATGGCTGTAATTCTGTTTGCCTCGTGGGGAGCCGACAGTATGATCAAGCAGAGCGGAAAACTCCTCACGACAAAAGGAATGACTTCTGTTGAAGCAACCCAGGCCTACTACTCCATGATTCACAGGATGGACGTGCCCGGGCTACAGGAAGTAATCAAAGGCAGGAAGACAAAAGACTTGTTCGCAAAAATCAGCGCGTATTACGTTGCATCAAAGCAGCGTCTTCAGGTTCATCCGGACAACGGAACAGTAACTCCTGCAAAATGGTTCTTCTATAAAAAAGCATCAAAAAACTGGATGTTCGGTATCACAAAGCTCAAAATCGACGGAAAAGATTATGCTGCGGACAAAAAATATCCGATTCGGAGCGAAAAGCCTCTCCCGCTCACAGAAGAAAACGGAAAAGTTTTAACTGAAGGCGATGAAGTCTCTCACACGGCGGAATATTATCTTGTCGAGCAGGCAGAAAAGAAAATCTACGTTCAGAAAATAACTGATGTCGTT
Source organism: uncultured Spirochaetaceae bacterium (assembly GCA_902785455.1). Classification (GTDB taxonomy): domain Bacteria; phylum Spirochaetota; class Spirochaetia; order Treponematales; family Treponemataceae; genus Treponema_D. Next base: position 65,361 of record CACZYY010000009.1, on the reverse strand, counting down.
ACGCTCCGCTACACTGGCAAGCGATGGCGGGTTGTAGGCGCGGACGGAAAGGCAAATGTGAGCGACGTAAAGGCCACGGACTTCGCGAAGGAATTTTACGAGCTTACAGGTAAAGACATTGAAACACAGGAAGACATGCTGCAGCCGAAAGTGGAGCCTGAGCAGGATTTGCGGGAGCAAAGCGCATCAAAAATTCGTGAAGCAATTGAAATTCTCCGTCAGAAATACGACTGGATTCCAGATGAAGAGGACATGACTTTTGCGGCAGAATTCCTGTTCAACGAATACGGCAGCATCGAGGCCGAGAAGTATCTGAGGAAATGAGGGGGGCGTTGCGGGGGAAAGCCGCAGAGTGGGTAGCGACGCGCGGTTCAGGCACAGCCTTCACCGAGACTCGACTAAAATCTTGCCTCGCAAGATTTTTCGCCTACGGCGACCGTCTCCCTAAGGGAGAGTCCTCTCCCTTAAAATGACATTTTTACGTTTTTTGTCATATTGACTTTTTTCCGTGAGAATTATACACTTTTTTCATCATTTGAAAGAGGTGTAAAATGGCTTTTGAATACAATCTTGAAAAGCAGCACGCTAAAGGCAAGCTTCACGCAATCGAGCGAATCAATGCTCTCGTGGACAAAGACAGTTTCATGGAAATTTACGCCGCAGCTCGTCATCAGTGCACGAACTTCGGCATGGACAAAAAAGACATTCCTTACGACGGCGTAATCACCGGCTTCGGAACAATCAACGGCCGCAAGGTCGCAATCTACTCACAGGATTTCACAGTTCAGGGCGGCTCGCTCGGCAAAGTTCATGGTGAAAAAATCGCTGAGCTTATCGCAAAAGCCATTGAATACAAATGCCCTGTTATCGGCGTAAACGATTCGGGCGGAGCACGCATTCAGGAAGGTGTTGACGCACTTTGCGGTTACGGCGAAATCTTTAAGCAGAACGTTCGCGCTTCTGGCGTTATCCCGCAGATTTCTGTAATCGTCGGCCCATGTGCAGGCGGTGCGGTTTATTCACCAGGCCTCACAGACTTCATTTTCACAGTCGATAAAATCTCAGAAATGTACATCACAGGTCCAAAAGTCGTAAAACAGGTTATGTTCATGGACATTTCTTCTGAGGACTTGGGCGGAGCTGCAATCCACGCACAGAAATCAGGCGTAGCACACTACCGTGCACAGAACGAAAAAGAATGTTTTGAAAAAGTAAAGGAATTGCTCAACTACATTCCTCACTTCTACGGAGACAAAATCGAAGCTGACTCAAAATTCAAATTTTCTTCTAAAAAAGCAAAAGAGATTCAGAATGTTTTGCCGGAGTCAAGCACAAAAGGCTACGACATCAAGAACGTAATCGAAGATGTTATCGATGACGACACATTCTATGAAATTATGCCGGAATTCGCAGCAAACGCTGTCGTTGGATTCGGTAAAATCGAAGGAAAAACCGTTGGTATCGTAGGAAACAACCCGGGATTCTTCGGCGGAGTCCTTAACTGCGACGCCTCGGACAAAATTTCACGCTTTGTACGCTACTGTGACTGCTACGATATTCCTCTCCTCACTTTCGTTGACGTTCCGGGATTTATCCCAGGTCCACAGGAAGAGCAGAAGGGAATCATCCGCCACGGAGCAAAACTCTTGTATGCATACAGCGAGGCTAGCGTTCCAAAAGTAACCGTAATCACACGAAAAGCTTACGGCGGCGCATACATCGCAATGTGCTCAAAACACTTGGGAGCAGATTTCGTTTATGCATGGCCAAAGGCAGAAATCGCCGTAATGGGTGCAGAGGGCGCAATCGGAATTTTGTACGCAAAAGAAGCTGATCCGAACGTAAAAGCACAGAAAGGTCAGGAATACCGGGAGACTTTCATGACTCCGACAATTGCCGCTCAGCGTGACTACATTTCGGCTGTAATCAATCCGGAAGAAACACGTGCAAAGGTTGTCCAGAGCTTTAAGTTCCTCGAAGGAAAGACTTCAAACGACATTGTTTCTAAAAAGCACGGAAACATTCCACTGTAATAATGTAACTGCTGTATCAAAAAAAGGCTCCCAGTCGTGAAAACGGCTTATCGAAAGCTAGGGAACGACGGCGAAGCCGGCAAAATGCTCCGAGAAGGCCTGCTAGCCTGCTACACGCGTTTTGTGCCCGTAACTATATACGTTTGCCGCTCACGCGGCAGCACAAAACGAGTGTTTTCGTAAGCCGTTTCATTCCTTCGCGCCTTTTTTTTATTTTCAGCCCACTTCTATGTAAAACGAAGATGATTAGTGTTTTGTAAAAAGCCCGAAAAGTCAAAAAAAACGGCTGGAGTTGGGGTTCTGACAAAAAGTCGCTTGAGCTTGCTCACCGCGACTTTTATGGCAGGTTCCCAACGGGAAGCCGTTTTTTTTGGTTTATCACGAATATTCTAAAAAAAAACGATATTAATCGTCTTCGTAACCTCGCATTGCCTTCATGTAAGCAAGATAATAGCCCCCACCTACGAGGAATGAACCGCCTACGAGGTTTCCGAGGGTTACAGGAATAAGGTTCATTATCATGCCGAAGAAAGAAATATGACCGGCAGCTCCGTAAACGTGCTGAGCGAGCATACCGCATGGGATGAAGTACATGTTTGCAACAGAGTGCTCAAAACCACAGACAATGAAAAGGAAGATTGGCAGGAAGAGCGCGATGATTCGGCCGCTCAATTCCTCTGCAGCCTGGCTTGCCCAAACAGAAATACAAACCAGAACGTTACACAAAATACCCTTTACAAATGCATCGATAAAAGGAATGTTTGCCTTTACCGAAGCTGTAGTCATGACTGATTTTACAAGCTCTCCGTTGTAAAGAGAAAGAACATGACCATAATTTGCAAGGACAGCAATGAAGAGGCTGCCTACAAAGTTTCCAAGATAGACAATTGTGAGATTCTTGCAAAAATCAAACAGTGAAATCTGCTTATCAAGAACCGGGATGAACAAAAGACAGTTGCCTGTAAAAAGCTCACCACCCGCGATGATAACCATTGAAAGGCCAATCGGGAAGATAATACCGCTCAAAGCACGGCCAAATGCTGTGGGAACAACCCCGCACGAAATAATCTGGCTTCCAAGAGCACCGAGCGCGATAAATCCACCTGCAAAAATCGCAAGGATGAAAGTCTTTAATACAGGTTGTTCAGTTTTTGTGGAGCCGAGCAACGAATACAGTTTAATAATCTCTGATGGTAAATGCATATCTCCGTCCTATGATGTTATAGTATGTTAACAAAATTTTACCACTTTATAACATTTTTGTCTATTATTTTTTCTTAATATACATTTAATGTTCCTTTCAGCTTATTTTTACACATCATTGAGCCTTTGAAAGTGTATCAATTCTATTTATCAGCGTTATCGGAAGATAAACCTGTCCTTTATCAACAATCCAGCCCTGCTCTTTTCTGTTATTTCCAAGTTGTGCGGCTGTATCAAATTTTGACGTTGCAGTTACCGCGACAACCTGCTGTCCGTGAATTGTTTTGATTTCAGTTCCAATTCCGACAAAATGCAAGTTTGCACCATCAAAATTTACTTGAGCGACGACAGTCTTACCCATTTCAGATTTGTTAATAGACAAAAGAGTATTTTTTATGTCCTTAATGTCTTCGATGGCAACGAGACCTTTTATTGCGCTATTATTTTTCAGAATATCGCCTTTCATAAAGTAATCAAACATATCATAAGAATTCCGTGTTTGATTTACCATTGAAACGATGCCGCCTTTTTTAACGCTATTATCGGTTACGTTAGCTTTTGCTTTGAACTCCGTGGATTTTACCAGGCCGAAAGTGGATTCAATTCCATCCCATGAAATATTTCCTCCAGAAAAGCAAGTTTGCAAGACATTGATATAATCGTTCGACACAGGAACGCCGGTAATTGCAGACAAACTTTCTGCTATCGCCGTTACAAGACAGCCTTCAAGATCCGCATATTCACTGGTAGAATTTCCAAGATATACATGCCCCATATCCTGCATATACTGTTCCTCTGTCTTTATCGGGAACAATCCTGTCATATCAAAGAATTCGACTGGATTACCATTGCAATAGACATACCAGTTCATTCCGTCATGAACAGGATCCACCGAAGAAAAACGTGCATATTCCGGGCAATAATCGCGAAAACCGAAGTCATACAGACAAGTTTTTGAATCAAATCTTTTTCCGGCAAATCCGAATTTCCCGGAATCAGAAAGTGGGATTCCAAAAGCATCATAAGAATACTGGCTGACTTCACCTTGCCCCGAAAGTTCAGTTCGTACACTACCCGCCCGATCCGTCATCAGCAGGTGCTTCTCTCCGTCATAATTTTCGCCGAAACAAAAATATGAAAGAATATTTCCGTTATAGTCATAAAGAGGATGGAGATTACCAGCATTAAAAGAAGTTTTTGAAACTCCCTTGCCAGAAGCTTCATCTCCGATAAAAACGTATCTTCCAGAAGAACCACCGCCATTTTCAGTTTTTGTACGGTTCTTTCCTGATTCTGAAGTTGCGAAATTTTCTGCAACATCTGAAAATTCCTGCCGGGAACTGAAAAGCATTTCCCCAAATCCAATATACGCATTCCGAGTTCTTCCATTATTATCTTCCCATGATTCTGAGCGGCGCCCCAATGCGTCATAAGAAAAGGCCCTGACATAAACACTGTCATCCAAAAAATTGTGGCCGCGAATTTTCTCGATTCGATTTTCAGAATTGAATTCATAGGAGACCTCTGAAAAAGAATCAATTTTAGAAATCATATTTCCGTTCGCATCATAAGAAGCCCTGCCAGAATTTCCCCATGAAGCAAGTCTGTTCTCGCTGTCATAGGAATAAGTTATTGCCCCGAAAGGATTTGTTTTCTTAATCATATTATTGTTGGAGTCATATTCATAATCCTCGCGTATCATTGTTTCGTTCGGATTAATCTGGTAAGTGCCAAGCCCAATCTTAGAGCAAAGTTCCTGGAGCTCGTAATACACAGCAGAATCAAGTGAAAGTCTTTCATAACTGGCAGAACTCTCAAGGTAATACAAACCTGCCGATGCAATCTCGGACTTCATTTTATGTGCAACAAAATCCGAATAAGAATATGAAATGCTTTTTAACCGGCCTCTTGAATCATAAGAATAAAGCCGAACCTGAAACGAGGAATCCAGAGAGCAAATTATTTCCCCAGCCTGATTATAGACAAGTCCGTCAACAAAAACAGGATTCATTTCAGATGAATACCCTACGGACAGGATTCGTCTTCCATATTTGTCGTAAATCGTGTTCAAGCTCTCACCAGTGTCATAAACACGAAGCGTTTCCCTACCGCATTTATCATAAACAAAACGCACGGAAATTTTTGACGGAAAGTTTTCCACATGCACAGTATCCGTAATTTCAAGGATCTCACCATTTTTACCGCGAGAATAAGAAATTGACCTCTCTTTTGATTCTACTTTAATCAGTTTTTTTGCAGAATTATACGAATATGAGATTTTATTTGCTGGATTTCCGTCATGCTGGCTCAATAACAAACCTGCGGTATCATAGGTGAAGAATAACTCTACGTCCTTGCCAGAAGCCTCGGTCAAATTGCCAGAAGCATCATATTTATATACGAATGAACTTCCGTCCGAACTTTCAACTTTTTTGAAGTTTTTTCCATAAATGAAATTCTTAGTGATTCCGTTAAAGTCTTTCTGTCTCGCAACGGAATTGTCAGGATTGTAATGCAATTCACAGTTTTTTCCGAAACTATTCTGCCATGAAGAAAGAAGGCCTGTATCATTGTAAAAATATGTGTTCGTATTTCCGAAAGAATCTTTGACGATGCACGATTTCTTATCCGATGAATATTCAATTTGCCGTTCAAGATTTCCGTCAATACTGATTGAAGAAAGATTTCCGCCCTTGTCATACTCGTAATCATAAGAAGACATTCGTGGGCTTTCGGAAAAAGAACTTAGGAAGCCGTCGGAATTATATGAACCCTTCCACAAAATGCCGAGAGAGTCATTGGCACAAACGCATTTTGAACGCCCGTCATACTGATATTTTACAGTATTGCCGTCAGGGAAAGTCACAGATTCCAGCTGATTTCTGCCATCATAAGTCATAAAACTCTTTGAGCCGTATGGATCTATTTCCATACAAACACGTCCGAGAATATCACGGATAAACTCAGTTTTATTTCCTTCTCCGTCAACATACGCGACGAGCTCAGAAAATGCATTGTAATAGAAGTCTTCATAGTATTTACCGCCGGAAACATGAGTCAGTTTTCCGTCCCCATAAATCCAAGAATCTTCCCTTACGACAGTTCCATCGGACTCAGTTATTTTTTTGCTTGTGATTCTGCCAAGAATATCAAATTCGAGCTGAATTATTGAATTTTGTAAAGAATAAGAAATTTTTGCTGGAGAACATATATCGCAAGCATTACTTTCTGGCAAAGAATTGATCGGGTAAGCAGTAACAGCGTATTGTACTGAAGAAGCATTTTCATACAGCGACGAAAGTGCATAATCGAAATTCCCGAGCGAATCATAGGCAAACTCTGTGGCAAAAGAATTGTCAATATCATCAAGCACATCAAATTCCATGTATGACGCAAGCTTACCAGATGGCCGGTATTGCATCGACGCGATAAGCAGCGGATTAATCACATTTTTCTGCGAGTCAATTCCTGAAATGTATTCGGCTGTACATCGCTTGTTCTTGTCATATTCATAACTATGTACCCGCTTTTCGCCTGTGCGAGTGTCTGTTTCAGTCCGCTTAAGCAATAATTTTCTTGAAGAATATTCTTCTTCGATTTTAAGGCCGTTGTAAAGAGCGGAAGTTTTGGCATGTGCGGAATAAGTAAATTCACTTCGCCGTCCCAAAGCGTCAGTATAAGATGTCACCCTGCCCAAAGAATCATAAGTCCACTTTTCGGTCTTTGTAAGCCCCGAAAATTTTAATTCCCGTTCGGTGATATTTCCAAAGTCATCATAGTAAAAGAAGGTTTGCCGCTCATTTGAATCCGTTCTGCACGAAACAAGCCCATTCGAGTCATAGTCAAAATGGAATACAATTTCTTCTTTATAATAAATATCTGTAAGGCGGGAAAGTGAGTCATAAAAATACTGATAAGTCAGGCCATTTCTGTCAGTGTAAGAAGTGAGAAGATAGCCAGAATAAGTCCATTTTTCTGATTCGCCATTCGGATACGTTTTTTGTATCATGTTGCCGGACTGGTCATATTCAAACGACGTCTTTTCTCCGTTTTCAAAACTTGTGACTAAAAAGCCGAGTGAATCATACTCATATTCCACGATTGAAACTGTATTTCCGCCATTCGGGTCTGTTTTTTCAGCGGTCAGCGTTCTTCCAAAATTGTCATAAGTGTATGCCGTGGAAAATCCGTCATGATCTGTATAAACCGTTGTTCTTTCCGAAAGATTGTAGCGAAGAGTTTCATGAGATCCGTTTTCGTCAATCGTTGCCACAGTCCGCATTTTTCCATCAATAAGCTCGTACTCGAATTCTACGAAGGAGCCGTCTGATTTAATCTGCTTTTCAAGAAGACCATCCGAATTATAAGAGAATTTTTTTAAGTCGCCCTCAATATCACTGACGGAACAAAGCCTGCCATTTTCATAGCCGTAAGAAATTTTTGCCCCGGAATTAGCATCGGTGATGTATGACAAATTATTTCCATCCCATCCAAATGAAAGAGTGCGTTTTTCATCCACGATTATATGAGAGAGTTTCATGTCCTCATCATAGAAGAACTCGACTTTTCCGCCATTCTTGAAAGTAAACTTCTCGGGAAGACCATATTCCGAATAATAGCGTTTTTCACCACTTACCGGATATGTCACGCAAAAACCAGATTCAAGCTCAGAAAGTTCAATTCTTATGCTTTTGTTTGAAGAAATCATTTGATAAGAAGAATTTTCGTCCTTCCTGAATACTGTGAGAGCTCCGTTGTCCTGAACATAAATCAGAGTCTCAAAGCCAATATTTGTTTCGTGCTCTGCCGGAAGCCCGTAAGAGACATAACGGTTGAGAAGTCGCACGGATTCATTTTTATCAGACAATTCCCGGATTTTCTCACATTTCGAAGATTCTTCTTCCATAAATTGAATCATATCGTCATAGACAGAAGAACAGTCCGGATCAATATCAACATAACCGGAGATTGTATCAGCGTAGTCTCCGAGCCGTGAAATATACTTTTCCCACGAAGGAAGATTTTCTGAATATAGCTCTGCCCTGCCACGCACAATCCTTGACTCAAGATTAGAACTCCAGCCCTGACCGAAAATTCCGTGCGGGATTTCATGCTGTGCCTCGTCCCCAGAAGAATAATGCCGCTCAAAACAGAACACGGAGTTTTTTCCACGCACCGAAAAATCAACATCATCTATTATAAAATCCCCTGACGAAAGAATAACCGGATCTCCGACATGGCAGAGAGTCTTTCCATTCTCATTCGTGATTATTCCAAACTGCTTGCTGTCGTTCACAGTGTAAGAATATGAATTCTGCTCGCAATAATCATCAAGCGCATCTTTGTAGACAGAAACCGCAAATTCCAGTGCCTCAATTGTCTGTAAATCCTCACCGCTCTTTATCGCCTCATCCAGTGCATGAACAGCATCGAGATACATGGAAAGATAGCCTTCAGCATCATCGGAACTATCTCCATTTTTCGCGTTTCCTCCGCCACCAAAAATTTCTGCAATGACAGCCTCATTCTCAGCTTTGTCTCCAGGCCCGGTATAGTCGTAGATAAAAGTTCCATTCTCATCAAAGACATCATCATAAGTGAGGGTATCAAATCCACCGTCTCCGTTCGGAACATTATAAGTAATATCATCAAAGTCATAGTCATCGTCATCCGAATCTATGCCCGACCAGAAATCATTGTAAGTTTCATCCCAGTCATCGCCCCACCAGTCGCTCCAGTCAAAATCATCGGAGTCATCGGAGTCATCCCAGTCGTCGCTCCAGAAATCACTCCAGTCAAAATCATCGGAATCATCAGAATCATCACTCCAATCAGAACCGCTCCAGCTTCCATCAGAATCAGAATCAGAATCATCATCAGCATAAAGGCTGAAAGTAAAAAAATTGAATAAAATCAAAAATAAAGCCAGGACTTTCAAAACAGAATTTTTTCTTTTCATAAGCAAACCTCCTCGAAAATCAAGATTTTTCTAAAAATTTGTGTAAAAAAGTTTTTCCATAAGACTTCCATTTTTCTTTATGCACGGAACATATCCTGTGCAATCTGTAACAAACCGGCTTACAAGCGGATCACGTGATCCGTTCGTGTACATCGATGGATGCGAAGCCTGAATTACGCCGCTGCTCTGATAAACGCAAAAGAAAAGTCCCAGAGATGAGGTATGACCTGACGCGCTCCACGAAGAAACAATCGCCTCATCCAAAGCACGCACAAGTTTTTTCTTCTTATCAGTGGAATCCAGGAATGAAAGCAAATCCCTCAGGTCAACATAAAAATCACTTGGATAAGACACAGCGCAATAAGAAACGCATTTTTCCGTAAAAATTGTGAAAATTTTATCTCTCTGAGATTTTGATGTTATTGAATCAGCAAGACTTTTCGAATAAACAGAAAGCTGGTTAACAACCATCGGAATTTTTTCCAGATCTATGCAAGAAAAAGCGGCGTAACTGTAGTTTTTATAGCTTTTCTTGAACTGCTCAGAGACCACCTCCATAAATGAACTGACTGTCTTTTTGCCGCCCAGGAAATCATTGAAAACATCCGTATAATTCCAGCCGCTTTCTGGAACGAGAGCCGGAGTGCCGACCATAAATTTTGCGCAATCACTGAGTTCATACGCACTTTCCAGGCAGACACCGAAGCATGTGTCAAAGCCAATCACGCTGAGTTTTTCTTCTTCCATGCCATCCAGAATCGCCTGCCTCATCTGAGAAATTGTCATATATGAGCCGGAAGCAGAATCAACAGCAACAGCACGAAAAGGTTCATTCTCAAGCTCAGAATTTCTCCAGCCGGTTCCGTGCCCCCAGATAATAAGCGCGTAATTGTCCGCGGGATAGCATCTTCTGGCAAAAGAAAGAAAACCTGACATTGTGAGAGGATTTGCCATATCAAGCTCAGTCATGAAGTCATTTTTAAGCCCGAGTTCCTCGCAATCAAGCCGCTCACTTGCAATCAGAGTCTTATTCTGCTGCTCGTCTTTTGAAACTCTGTACAATCGCGTGTCTGTCCAGTTGCCGTTCGTAGCATCATAATTCTCTGCACGGTCAAAAAGAACCAAAAGATTCGCGCTCTCGCCGTAATCAATCTGCTCCATTTCATTGAAGTCCGTGATTCCGTCCCCTTCGAGATTGTTGTCTGCGGCCATGTATACAAGAAAAGTCCACGCGCGTTTATCATGAACGCTCAAATCCTCGTCCAATCTCTCATCAACTTCTATTTCATAAACAGTATCATCAGGAACATAGCAATCTTCGTCGTCAGAGACTTCTTCCCTGGAAGACTTTTCCTCAATTTGAGATTCAGTCTTCGAGCTGGCTTTTGGAATCACATAAGAATCCGTGGAAGAATAATCATTACCGCAAGACGCAAAAACAATCACGCACAAAAAAATATGAATCAGCCAAAAATATTTTTTCATTCATGCTCCTCCATCACGCAGAACATTCCGTAAGGATCTTTCCAAACACTTCCGTCCGAATAATGAATTTCACGCACATATATGAAATCAACTATATATGGCTCGTCAGGAACGACGGAAATGTAATGATCAAGATTTATCACGAAATCTATCGCCGCCCCGGAAGGCATAGCCCAGTCACACTTTGAGACAATGCAATTCGAGCAGTTGAAAGGGTTTTCTCCTTCCGAGTCGTAAAGCATGAACGAGAGCGTAAATGAATCGATGCTTTTCTTGCTGTCATTAAAAAGTCCGAAATGCATTCCGGCAAATTTATGCTTGTCTTCGAATTCCCCAAGCTCCACATGAGGATTTGAAATAACATACGGGCAGGAAAAACATTCCGTCGTTTCACAAGACATAAATGAAGTGAGCATCAGGAACAAAGGCAAAAAGAACTTAAAAATAATCTTCATCGTGAACAAAAATTTATTCTGCATATTCAACTCCTAAAAATTCTCAAGGCTTGCAAGGAAAGCTTTCTCGTGCTTCTGAGACGGAAGTGAGCAATACGCAATCAACTGCTTATAGCAATTAAAAATCGCGTTGGACTCATTCCGGCTCTTTGACTTGTACAGGAGTTTTTTCGCAGCAGAAAAATTTTTTTCTTTTATAAAGCCTTCAATCTGAGGCAAAATCGACTCAAGGCTTTCCACCTGAATGCAGACAATTGATTTTCTGTCATAAAAATCCACTCTCTGCTCAATCGAGCACCACCCGCTTCCAGAACCCGTGATAAAATAATTTCCTGCGCTAACGTCGCGAATTACGAAAACTCCGCCAGCGTCAGTGATTGCGTTCAAGCCAATGCCGGCATTTATGTGATAATTTGGAACAGGTTTTCCTTCCATATCACACACCCTGCCAGTAAGCACGGCAGTTCCCTCAAATTTTGTTGAAGCGCACGAAACGAAAAGTGCGGAAAGAAGAATCAAAAACAATTTATTAGTTCGCATTTACAACCTCCTTTTTTTCAAATGCCATACGTCCGTCCGAATTTCTGTAGCAGACAAGGACTGAACCATCTTTTTTCTTGATTTCACCGATTTTGTTTTTTGAAGCAAGACTCACTCCAGAAGAAACAGGGTCAATCTGGAAAAGATTTTTCGGTTTTTTAGCAAGCTTAATTTCCGAGCCGAAAAGATATGCATACTGAGCCGTAACTTGCAGAGGGCTGAAAGAATCCCGCTCCTTGTTTTTGAGGAAAGCAAGCTTTACTTTGCACATTCCGCCTTTTTCAGAAACTGAAATAAATTTTTCTGCCCAAAGCGCATTTTCTGCTTCAACAGATGCAGTTTTGAGACATGAGTAAAGGATTTCACGCCGGGCAAAAAAACTGAATTCCACGGCTTCATCGCCATTACGTTCCTGCTCAAAAACGGCACCCAAATCCCGAAGCTGCTTTCGGATTGCAGCTACAGCCGAAATTTCTTGCTCAGCAGTAATTTTCTCATCAGAAAGAATTTTTTCGGCGGGCAACTCACAATGAAACGGAAGTACCATCTCAAAATGAGGCTCATTATCCTTGAATGAAACTACGCAATACTGAGCATTGGCGACATCCTCGCAGTTACAGCCGTAAATCGAGAAAGTGCATAGACCGCCGGATTTTCCATTTACAAGTGAATCATTCCTGTTGTATGAGAACATGGAAATTTTTCCACCATGAGAACTAACCGACGCAAATACTGAAGAAACAAGCGATTCCGAATCAGAGACAGCTTTTTCTTCTGATGAAAGAACATTTTCGTCTTCAAAAATCTGCTCGCAAATTTCTTCCACAGCTGGAGATTCCGGGGCAATAAGGGATTTAGCGATTCTGAACGAAAAAATTCCGGTCAGCATAATCAAAACCAGACTCAACGCATGAATTATTTTTGTCCGGCCGGAAAAGACATTCCGGTTTTTCTCGCTTTCAAGATACAGTTTTCCACCGCTGTTTTTGTACTGCGCGAGGTTCGACTTTTCCATAACAACGACTTCAGCCAGCAAATTTCTTTTTTCAATGGAATATTTCGTGTCATAGCAACAATTCCCGGAAAACCGGGGATGCATTTTTTCAAGCTCACCTACGATAAAATTCTTTCGGTGAGAAAAAATATATTTCCATGGGAGGAAAATCCTGTAAAATTCATAATCCGAACATTTGACAATTGTTTTTTTCATAATTTTCTCCTTTTAATTTTGAATTGCTCGCTTCGTTATCTGAGCATGTAATCCATATCAAGAAAGCTTGAATCTCCTTGAAAAGACTTTCCGATAACCATAAACGTGCACAAAATGAACGAAAGCAGGCAGAAAATCCCCGTGCCCATGAAAAGCACATAGCTGTAACCAAGATTCTTTTTGACCTCTTCAAGAATCAGCTTAGTTTCTAAAATCTTTTTCATAATCTTTTTCATTTTTTTCTCCTCGTTCCAAGTTATTCCCATGAAAGAATATCCTTGTCTGTTCCGCTTCCGCCCTCAGCCTTGTCCGCACCAAGCGAAACAATCCCGAACGGAAGCCCTTTTGGAAGCTGGATTCCACTTGCCGAATCCTTGACCACGTAAACGTATTCATTTCCCCACGGATCTGCCGTAATTTTTTTGTCCGTGTAGGGACCGCTCCAATTCTCCGCCAGAGGAAAAAGTTCAGGTTCCTCCCACAAAGCCATTAAGCCCTGTTCTTCCGTGGGAAACCGCCCGCAATCCGCAAAATAGTTCTGCAAGGAAAGCTTGAGCTGCTCAATCTGAGCCTTTGCCGAAGCAGTCCTGGCTTTTTGAATCATCTTGTGAGCCGCAATTCCGACCTGCGACGTAAGGATTGCCGTAACGGCCAGAACAGCAAGCGTCTCGATGAATGTAAAGCCTGCATCCTTACGATTCTTAAGTTTTCCAAGATTTTTCCGCGTAATTTTTTTCATATAAGACCTCCAAAATTTGTGATGTACGGCAAAAAAGCCGTTTTTAAAATCAAGGTGATATAAAACGAGGCAAGAAGAAGCAGTACCGGCTGAACCAGGGAAAGAAAAGCTTTTTCCCGCCGCTCTTTTTTCGCCGAAATAAAATTCACAGTTTTTTTGAAGCCGTTATTTTTTCCTGTCTCCTCGCACAAAGAAAGATTTTCCGAAAGTAAAAGACCTTCTTTTTTAAATCCCGCCCGCTCAAAGCATCTTCCGAAGCACAAGGCAATTTTTTCACCGTCCAAAAGCTCATTCCGAACAGAAAGCAAGGCCCTGGCAAGTTTTTTGTCCTTCTCGCAAAATGAAAACGCACAGTTCACGGCCGCCAGTGTAGGAACAGAATTTTCCGAAAGGAAATCCATAGTTCTAAGCACGTTAAGGCACGGACTGACGCGAATCACTCTAGCCGCGAGCCATACAATCAATAAAAATCCAGCAAAAAGAACGGCATCAGCTGAAATCATTGTCCGAAAAGCCTCAGTCTCAATCGCTTTCGCAGTTTTCTCACTCTCACTAAAAAGCTCAGAAAATGAGGGAAGAAAGAATTGAATTGAACAGAACCCTGCAATTGCAGTAAGGAAAACCAGCAATCCCGGATAAAGCAAAGCTGATACAAATTTCTCAAAGGATTCTTTTTCATGGCACAAAAGATTTTTAAGATGGAGAAGAACCGGAGAAACGGCCCCGCACTCCTCAGCCACACTTATGTAGGCTACATACCAGTCCGGGCTTTTTACAAAATCAGACATGCTTATTGCGACTGAAAATTTTGTTCCGTCTGCCAGAGACTTTTGAAGGGAGTAGCAAAATTCTGAAAGTCTTTTGTCCGTGGCAGAAATTCTCCCCATGATTCCAAGCGATTTTTGAATAGAAATTCCGCTGACCACGAGTTCAGAAAGTCTTTCTGTGAAAGAAATAAGTCGCTTTTTCCTGGAAAACAAATTAAAAAATGCGTTCATTAACAAGCCTCCATTTGATCTGCTACCGAAGTCACAATCTCAGCATCAAGATGAACTTTGCCCGTTTCGTCAGAAACAAGTTTTTGAAAAATAACAGCCTGCAAAACCGAAGAAAATTCCGAAAAATCCACGCCAAGCTCCCGCATTCGGATCGAAGTTTCCTTGATTCCGCTCGTATGAACAGTTGCAAAAACCAGATGCCCTGTAAGTGAAGCCTGCAGAACAGTACGAGCCGTAAGAGAATCCCGGATTTCACCCACAAAAATCACATCCGGATCCTGACGAAAGACAAAACGAAGCGCGTCCGAAAAACTCATTCCAGTCTCATCGTCAACATGAATCTGAGTAATTCCGTCCAGGACATATTCTGGCGGGTCTTCAATCGTGATGATTTTTTTCTTGCGCCCGTAGATTTTTCCAATCTCTGTCAAAAGTGAAGCCGCAGTCGTTGATTTTCCGCTGCCCGTCGCTCCACAAATCAGAATCAGGCCCTGCTCTTTTTTAAGCACATTTCCAAGAATCTCACATTGACTTTCAGAAAATCCAAGTTCACTCAAAGCCAAAGGAATTCTCGTTACGTTCAGAAGCCTGAGAACGACACTCTCAGCCGCTCCGCTCTCAGAAAAAGACGGAACACAAGAAACACGCACAAAAACCTGATTTCCGTCAGAAAACACAAACTGTCCATCCTGCGCACGCCTGGTTTCAAGTACGTTAAGATTGGAAAGGACTTTGATTCTTCGTACAAGTTCGCGGCTTTTTTCTGCAGAAAGCTCTGTAATATCTTCCAGCTTTCCCGAAATCCTGAAACGCACGCATTTTTCTTCTATATGAATATCAGTCGCACTCCTTTTACATGCCTCATCCAAAAGAGTGTCCAAAAGCATGGTAGCCTCACAGGATTCCTGCTCATTCTCACGTGAACTTTCTCCATAACGAAGCGAAATTTCATGTCTGAGCCGTTCATCATCTATTGAAATAAAATCACAAAAAACATCGCTCTCAGGCTTTTTTCCATTCGAAGCAAAAAATGACTCTACAGACTTAACGAGTTTTTTTCGCAATTCCATGTTGCTGATGTCAGTAAGGCCGATTTTTACGAAATTTTCTTTGCTTTCAAGCACTACCGCACCATTGTAAAGGCTGAAATTCACGGACAAATCAAATTTGCTCATTTTTTTGCCTCCGCAACACAGCCTGAAATATCAAGAAGATGCTTTTTAAACTCTTTCTTTCTTTTTTCTGATTTTTTTTCTGCGTCAAAGATTTCCGTGCTTGGAAGAAGATAAATTACAAGCTCAGTTTTTTCGTTGGAATCCTCATCAGCCTTAAAAAGCCGTCCAATCAATGGGATTTTTGAAAAAAACGGTATGCGGCTCACGTTCTGGTTTTCTTCTTCCTGAACAAGTCCGCTCAAAACCACAGGCTCCCCGGATTTTGCCCGAACTTCTGTCGTAATAACTTTTTCACTCGTAGGAGGAGGATTTCCAGTCGTTGTTGATAAATCAGTTCCCTGCCTTGAAACACTCGCCGTGATTCTCGATGTAATCATTCCGTCACCTGTGACAATTCCAGTGACTTCAAGTTTCAAACCGGAAATAATTTCTTTTGTAATGCCTGAATAAATCGGCTCCCCAGTCTCAGGGTCAAGATTGTTGTCGCGGTAACGGTATGTATTTGTATTCTGAAAATTAATCGGTTTTCCGCTCACGCCATTCAAAGTTGTGTCAGCAAAGACTTTTGCCCTCGACTCAGAAATCGCAGACTGGAGTTCGCCCGCAAAATGCAAGCCAAACGCACTTACGACATCAAGGTTCATGTTCAGTACGCTTCCAAGCTGAATCGCACCGTCAGTTCTGTCACCAAGTTTTACTCTGCCCGCTTTGAATTTTGGATTCCACTCGCTGCCCTTTGTTGACTGATACTGCATAATCAGCAAGTCATATCGAACTCGTGAAACAGGTTTGTCCAATACGGCAAGTTCTTCAAGAAGACTCTCATAAGCCGCATCCGATCCGACAAAGAAAAAGCTGTCTCCGTGTCCAGTATCGCTGATTGAGGATTTTTCCAAAAAAGGCGGAAGATGAGCCATAAAATCTTCTGTTCGAATATATTTGAGATTCACAACTCTGGTTCGATTTTTGGTGTCAACCTCAGCAATAAAATCCATCACAAAGGCAGCTTTTTCGTCATCAGAAAGAAACAAAAAATTCTGGCCGTCAGCAAGAACAATACATTCAAGCTCTGGAAATCTCTTCGAAAGCAGGGAAACACATTCGCTGTTTTTAATGAACTTAAGCTCACATTTTCGCCACTCTTTTCCTGTCTGAGCAAAAAGATTCTTGTTTTTCGAAGCCTTAAGAAAATAAACTCCGTCCACAACCATGCATTCAGCCCCAGCCTGTACGCAAAGAAGCTCAAGAGCCTCATCAAAATTTTCTGACTTGAAGCAGGCACGCATGATTTTCTGCTCATTTGAGAGCGAGAAGCAGAATTCCTTTCCGGCCTGAGAAAAGAATTTTTCCGCAGCAGTTGAAAGCGGAGAATTCTGAACATCCACGAACCATTTGCCGTCATTCAAGACAAACAAAGCCTTTCCGCTCACAGCATTCTGATTCTGACTTGAATTGTTCCGCGACACATGGAAAGATTTTTCCTGCTCCTTTTCAAGCGAAAATCCCATGCATAGCCCGGTAATTCTTTTCAAGATTTCCTCGGACTTGCAAAATCCAGTGTGCAAACTCACCTTCACAGAAGGAAGAGAATCATAAGTTACACAAAACCCGGTAGCAATCGCGACCTTCTCAAAAAGCTGCATCGGACTCACATCAAAGGCATCGAGCGAATACAACTCATTGTTTTTCTGAATTCGGACACGACTCACAATCCAGCGGTTCTCTGACTTTTCAACATAAAGCCTTGACTGAAGCATGAAAGCCTCAAAAGACTCGTCGAAATTTTCCCCAGTACAACGGAAATCAGCTTTCCCAGAAACCGTGTCATCAGCAGAGATTGAAAGTCCCGTGTAAAGAGAAAGAGCGTAAAGAATTTCATGAATATCCCGATTCACGAATTCGTAAGCTTCGTCCGCAAAAGCAAGAGACTTACCCAGCAGAAGAAGAATTCCCAAGAACAGGCTCAGGATTTTTTGTTTTAGCAAGAACACAAAATACCTCCATTTTTTTTCTGTCTTCTTGCTTATTTATTTCCATTTTTTTTTCGTTTTCGGCAATGCAAATTGAAAAAAGTCAGAATAATCCAAAAAATTTTTCATTTTTCTAGCATTTTTTTCAAATTTTTTTGTATAATTCAAGAAATATGACCGAGCTTTTTCAAAAGGACACAGTTTTTACAGTCTCAAATCTCACATCTTTAATCCGAGAAATCTTAGAAGGAACGTTCTCAAACATCACCTTGGAGGGCGAAATTTCAAACTACCGCCCCAATTCAAGCGGTCATCTTTACTTCACTTTGAAGGACGAAGGCGCGCAGATTAGTGCCGTAATGTTCCGCGGGCGTGCTATGAGCCTCGATTTTGTGCCCAAAGACGGCATGAAGGTCAAATGCACAGGCTCCATTTCAGTCTATGCACCGCGCGGAAATTATCAGATTATCATCAACAAGATGGAAATTGCGGGCGCGGGTAACATTCTTCAGATTCTTGAGGAACGCAAAAAACGCCTCGCAGCCGAGGGTCTTTTCAATTCCGAGAACAAAAAGCCAATCCCACGTTTTTCAAAAAGAGTCGGTATCGTAACAAGCCCCACAGGAGCCGCTTTGCGTGATATTCTGCAGATTACGAAAAGGCGAAACCCTG
The DNA here is from genome assembly GCA_902785455.1 of uncultured Spirochaetaceae bacterium. Lineage (GTDB taxonomy): Bacteria > Spirochaetota > Spirochaetia > Treponematales > Treponemataceae > Treponema_D. Next base: position 46,922 of record CACZYY010000009.1, on the reverse strand, counting down.
GCGTTGACGTCGTGATTTTACCGGCACTCGTTCAGGGAGACGGAGCAGCCATTACAATCGCGAACATGGTCAAAACAGCGAATGACTTCAACCTGTGCGACGTTCTTATCGTAGGCCGTGGCGGCGGTTCCCTCGAAGATTTGCTTCCTTTCAGCGAAGAAGTTGTAGTCCGTGCAATTGCCGCTTCCCGCATTCCTGTGGTGAGCGCAGTCGGTCATGAAATTGACTGGGCCTTGAGTGATTATGCCGCAGACATGCGCGCCCCCACACCTTCTGCCGCAGCCGAGCTTGTAGTGCCCAAACAGAGCGACATTCTGCAAGGCTTAGCCGCTTATAAAGAAGAATTTTACAATCAGATTACAGGAAAAGTCGAACGGCTCAAACTGATGATTAAGTCTTTTGACGTTGGGAACATGGAAGTACGCTTCCGCTCAATCGAACAGCCGCTTTTGAACAGACTCGAAAACGCCCGCCAGTCTCTGATTGACGGAATGAACACAAAAATCAAGGACACCAGGCAAATCATCCAGCAGAGCGTTCACATTCTGGAGCAGGCAAGCCCGCAGACAATCCTCAACCGCGGCTACTCAATGGTACGCACCGCCGACGGAAAGATTGTAAGGAGCCCACTCGATGCAGCAAAAGGCACAAAGCTTGAAATCACCCCGGCTCAGGGCAAGATTTTTGCCACAGTGGAGTAAACTTGCACAGATACAATCATGCAACATCAGAAAATATCTGTGTTGCCAGTGTAATCTGTGGTTAAATTTTCTTATTTTTGATAGGATAAAAACATGAAATCATTTGAAGAAAACCTTTCCCGACTGGAAGAACTCACAGCAAATATCCGAAAGCAGGACATTTCCCTGGAAGATGCCCTCGCAAGCTTTGAGGAAGGAATCAAACTCGCAAAAACTCTCGAAAAAGACATAGAAAAAATCGAAGGCAAGATTCAGATTCTCATGAATCAGCCGGTAAAAGCAGACCCAAGCTCACCAGTTCCGCAGATTAACATTGAACCGCAGCTTGATTTGTTCAGCGGAGCCGATGCCGCAACAGGAAGTGCCGGCGCTCCAACCGAAGGACTCCGCCAGTAATGGAAGAAGACATTTCAACTCCGCTCAACGCTCAAACTCCCGCCCGCCGCCCGGTCCGTGTCCTTTCAGTTGACGTCGCACGAAAAATCGCCGCAGGCGAAGTAATTGACCGCCCAGCCGCAATCATACGCGAGCTTTTGGACAACGCAGTAGACAGCGGAGCAAACACAATCAATGTCGAAATCACAGGCGGCGGCATCGAAAAAATCCGAATCGCAGACAACGGCACTGGCATGACGCTGGACGATCTCAAAAATTGCGCCCGCCCCCACTGCACAAGCAAAATCGCCGAATCCGAAGACCTTCTCAATCTTACGACGCTTGGCTTCCGTGGTGAAGCCCTTGCCTCAATCGCCGCCGTTGCCCGCCTTTCAATCATGAGTGGTACGCACAAAATGCGCGCGAGCATCACAGAAGACCACCTGATTGAGACTATTCCGCCTGTTCAGGACGGTAAAGGCACAATCGTAATGAGCGAAGGGCTTTTTGAAAACTTCCCTGCCCGCCGAAACTTTTTGAAACGGCCTTCTTCCGAGACAATGATGTGCCGCGAAGTTTTTATCGAAAAATCCCTGCCCCGCCCGGACATCGCTTTCCGCCTCACAGTTGACGGCACAATCCGCCACGACCTTCCGGCAAAAGTCACGCTCGCAGAACGGTTCGCCCGTGCCCTTGAACTCAAAGAAAGCACAAATCTTTTTGCCGAGATAAAATCAAGCGGCAAGGAAAACGACGGAACGACAGACTGGAGCTATTCACTCGTAATCGGTGAGCCAAGCATTTACCGAAACGACCGAAAGCAAATCTACATTTTTGTGAACGGCCGCCGCGTTCAGGAATATTCTTTGATGCAGGCAATCGAATACGGCTGTCAGGGCTTTTTCCCCAACGGCACGCATCCTGTTGCAGCCCTCTTCCTCAATGTAAGCCCTCGCCTCGTTGACTTCAACATACACCCCGCCAAAAAAGAAGTGCGCTTCAAAGACATTTCAAGCGTACATCACGGAGTTTCGAGCGGAGTCAAAAATTACTTCCGAAGCTACGGAATCAAAAGCAGCTTTGAGCGCGAGCAGGAAATTCAGGAAGAACTCGCCAAAAACGAACGGAACTCTCTTTTTCAGGCAATCGTGGATAATGAGCTTTCTAGAGCAGAAAAAGAATCCCTCACAGAGAACACGGAGGGCACAGAGAGATTTTTCAACAGGAAGTCTTTTGGCACAAATCTCGACGTTGCAGAACCTCGCTTTGGAGCAAAAGATTTTTCTATTAGCAATGTTCCCAACCAAGAGGCTAGATTCAAAATCGACCACACAGGCTCGTCTTTTGATTCAGAAAAATCTTCCTTCTCATCATATTCTTCACGCCTCGCAGATTACGCTCTTTCCGAGTCAAAAATTGAAGCGCAAGAGCCGGCAGTTTCCGATTCTTTCGCCAAAAATCACATCCGTTTTCAGAACGGTAACGAAATGCGCTTCTCAATTCCAGGCTCCTCGGTATCTTCCAGAGCAGAGCCGGATTTTGTCTACTATGGCACGCTCTTCGGCACATTCCTCATGGTGCAGAAAAACGGCGTTTTCTACCTGATTGACCAGCACGCCGCACACGAGCGCATTCTTTTCAACAAACTGATGGCCGGTGGCAGCGAAACACAGGAACTTCTGGTTCCGTATGAAATCCAGACAGATTCAAAAGAAGACGACGATTATCTTTCCAGCATTCAAAACACGCTCTCAACAGCAGGATTCAAATGCGAGAACAAAGGCAACGGCAAATGGATTTTCACATCGCTTCCAGCACGCTACAAAGGAAGCCAGGCCGATTTAAAAGCCGCCCTCTTTGAAAATCACGTGAGCCCAGAAGAAATAATTTACCAGATTGCCGCAATGACAGCCTGCAAAGCCGCCGTAAAAGACGGCACAATCCTGGGGCCCGGGGCCGCCGAAAACCTGGCGCGCGAAGCACTGGAGCTAAAAGACCCGCACTGCCCTCACGGCCGCCCCTGCTGGACAACTCTCACAAAAGAAGAGCTTTTCGCAAGGGTACGCCGCACAAGATAGCTTCACGGATTCGATTTTGTCACGCAATTTCGAATCCATGCACAAATTTCACATTTCTTACGCTTTTTTGACATATTTTGACATTTCTTCACGTTCTTTTTAAGATTTTCTTATAAAAAAAATTTTACAATTTTTGACAATTAGTTGATAATATTTTATACGCACTTTTAGAACTCAGGAGGTTCTATGAAAACAAACAGCTTATCTTTCAAAATTGTCATGAGGATAGCTTTACTTGTTGTTTCTATCTGCGTTTTGCTTACATCCTTTTCAGTTATTCTTCTTTACAAAGTACAAACAAATCAAGTTATAAGCACAATGACAAAATCACGTGATGATGCAGGTCAGCTCATCGAGCTTTCAATCAACGCATACATCCGCGAAGTTGAGGCAATTGCACAACGCAATGACATTCGAACAATGGACTGGGAAATTCAAAAGCCAATTCTCCAAAAAGAAGCAATTCGAGTTGGATTCGAGTCTTTTGAGGTCGCAAACGCAAACGGCATGGCCCACTCAACAAAGGGCGGCGACATATGGGTTGGTGGCCGCGACTACTACGGCAAGGCTCTTTCAGGTAAGGCAAACATTTCCGATCTGGTATATGACGAGCGCTATCAGAAAATGGTAGTCGTCATCTCAAGCCCCCTCATCAACGAAAGCGGCAGCACGGTCGGTGTTCTTTCGGGAGTTGCAGACGCATCATTCACCAACAAAATCACTTCATCAATTCAGCTCGACTATGAAGGCTTCATCTTCATTATCAACGATGCAGGCGAGAAAATGGCTGGTGTGGATTACAAAGGCTGGTCAAATCTTGAAAACGATATTCACGATTCAAAATACAAGCCGGAAGGTCCTTTCGGTCAGTTCCGGGAAGCTCAAATCAAGATGATTCAGGAAAAGACCGGCCTCGAAACATTCTTCATGGAAGGAAAGGAATATTTTCTCTCTTACGTTTCCATCAACAACGACGAATGGCACCTGGGCATCATCCAGAACAAACGCGAGGCACTGGCAATTCTCAACATCATTCTCACCCGAATGCTTGTAATTACAATCATTTCAATTGTACTCGGCTCCCTTTTCGGACTTTTGCTTTCAAAGAGTCTCCGCCCTCTCAAACAGGTAAGCAACAGCATCAACGAAATTGCTTCCGGCAAGGCAGATCTCACACAACGAATCAAAATCAAGACAGAATATGAAATCGGCGAGCTTGTGGACGGATTCAATACATTCACAGAAAAGCTCCAGACTATCATGAAAGTCATGAAGGAATCAAAAGACTCATTATTAAACGTCGGAACATCCCTCAAAAATGACACTGAAAACACACTCGCTTCAATCGGCTCAATCATCGAGAACATTAATTCAACCCGCGAAGGAACGACACAGCAGTTCTCCAGCGTTGAACAGACAGCTTCGGCAGTCCATGAAATTGCGGCAAATATCGAATCCCTTGAGCGAATGGTCGAAAATCAATCGGCAAGCGTAAAAGTCGCCAATGACGCGATTATGGCCATGGTACAGAATATCACTAAGGTAAACAATTCCGTTGATTTAATGACCACATCATTCAAGAATCTCACCGAAAAGGCCCAGAGCGGAGTCGTAAAACAAGACGATGTAAGCAATAAGATTTCTGTCATCGGAGAGCAGTCAAAAATGCTCGGAAACGCAAACAAGACAATCCGGGACATCGCAAGCCGAACTAACATGCTCGCAATGAACGCGGCAATCGAGGCTGCACATGCCGGTGAATCAGGCAAGGGCTTCTCCGTCGTTGCAGACGAAATTCGTAAGCTTTCCGAAACTTCAACAGCACAGTCAAAAGAAATCGGAGAGCAACTGAGCAACATTCAGGAATCAATAAAAGCAATCATCATCGCGTCAAATGAATCACAGATTGCATTCCAGAATGTAAGCGATGAAATTCAGTCTACTGACCATCTCGTCAAAGAAATCGCAGACGCAATGGACGAGCAGAAGACTGATTCGGAGAAAATCAACCTTTCTCTCAACAGCATGAATGACAGCACGGACATAGTTCTCTCAGCCGTAAACGAAATGTCCGAAGGTAACGCAGCAATTCTCAAAGAGATTCAGAATCTTCAGTCGTCAACCACGGAGCTCAAACAGAGCATGGATCAGATGGAAGCTGGCGCAGAATCAATCAGGCAGACAGGAACCGCACTTTCAGAAATTTCAAGCCAAATGGAAGCTTCAATCAACGAAATCGGCGGTCAGGTTGACCAGTTCCAGGTTTAACGGAGGTAAAAAATGAAGAAAATCACTCAAATTATTCTTTCTTTGGCGGTTTCGTCAATTTTGCTTGCCGCCTGCTCAAAAAACAAAGACGGAAGTGTTCCGGAAAATCAAAAAGAGATTCATATCCGCGTATGGGAATCAAAAGACGGAATCGACACTTTTATAAAACAGGCAGGAAAGTCTTTTACTGCCCTTCACCCGAACGTAAAAATCGATTTTATCAATGTAAACGTTCACAACACCACTGAAGCCCTTGAAGAAGACGCCCCCAAAGGTGTTGGCCCAGACATTATTGCCGCTCCGCACGACAATCTCGGAAAGCTGGTCACAAAGAATCTGATTCTTCCCACCGAAAATGCTCAGGAAGTCTCAAAAAAAGTGCTTAAATCTTGCGCAAAAGCTCTCACCTACAACGGAACGATGTACGGTTACCCGGAAAGTGCCGAAACTTACGCACTGTTCTATAACAAAAAACTTATCCGGGAAAATGAAATTCCACGCACATGGGAAGATCTCAAAGTTTGGGTACAGAAATTCAATCAGGCAAACCCTGGAAAACTAGGCTTTGTAATGGACATAGCTTCAGGTTACTATTCGATTTTGTTCACCACAGCAAATAACAACCGGCTCTATGGTGAAAGCGGAACAGACGCACGCAGCCCGAATATGAGCACACCGGCAGCAATCAAAGGTCTCAAATTATTCCAGTCCCTCCGCCAAGACTTGGGATTATATAACACAGAACTCAGCACGGCTTCATGCGATGCACTTTTTGCTTCGGGAAATGCCGCCATGCACATCACAGGCCTCTGGAACGTAAATCCATTTGAAAAGGCAGGAATAGACTTTGGCGTAACAACAATTCCATGCCTGCCAGGAGAATCAAATCCACCAGCTTCTTTCAGCGGAACACGCGGAATGTATGTTACCACTTGCTCAAAACATCCAAAAGAAGCGGCAGAATTCCTGGAATTCATCCTGAACCCAGAAATTCAGCAGATGCGATTCAATCTCACGGGTTCCATGCCGTCAATCAACACAAGCGTAAACAGCAAATACATGGGTGGATTCTTAAAGCAGCTGGAATATGCCTTCCCAATGCCTTCGATTCCTGCAATGGGCAAGTTCTGGAGCGAAACAGAAAGCACGCTCAGAAATATCTGGAACGGTGCCGATGTAGAGACAGAACTGCGTTCACTCAACGAAAAGATTAAGGGATAATATAAGATTAGAAAAATGCGCCAGGTCACTCAGTTTGACCTGGCATTTTTTTTATTTCTGCAAGAGCTTAAATACTCCGTCTTCTGGATTATATGCTACTCCGAAATCATCCTTTTCCTGCGGATAAGTACCGTTGATGAAGAATTTTTCGATAAGCGAGATATAATATTTTGCAACTTTGTCGTTCTGATTATGTTCCGAAAGTTTTTTAAAGCCATCAAGAGCTTCTTTATATTTTTTGCCCTCGAACAGAGCCATAACCTGCTCCCAATGCTCCATGTATTTAAGCGTAAATTCGTTTGCCTCAGCCTTTTCATCAACAAGCTCATACAAGCGAATCGGAGTGTTGACGTTGACTACTCGAACACGGTCAAGGCTTCGAACGACAAAGCGGTCGCCAAGCATGTTCCGTGTGGCTTCACTGATTAATATGCCGCCAGTTGAATACTGTTTGTTTACGCCTTCCAATCGTGAAGCAAGGTTTACGTTGTTGCCCATCATCGTGTAGTTCTTTTTATTCTCAGAACCCATGTAACCTGCAACCATTTCGCCAGAATTCAAGCCGATTCGAGTGAAGATTTCCCTATTGTTCTCGACCATAATCTTGAATGCGGTGTAAAGCTCTTCGTCCATGCTTTCTGGCCGAGGATACCGTACGATGTTGCGGATTTCTTCGTTCATCAAGACTTCGGCCTTCTTCATTTTGATTGCCGCCGCACAGGCTCTGGCAGCATGGTCGGTCATTGGAACAGGAGCACCTACAAGGGCGATGATTGCGTCTCCCTCGTATTTATCAACCGTTCCACGCTCGTTCATGATGATGTCGCTCATTTTGGTGAGGTAGTAATTTAAGAGGGCTACGAGCTGACCTGCCGTCAAAAGCTCAGAGAAGCCAGAGAATTTCTGAATATCAGTGAACATGGCCGTCATTTCGAGAGTCTGGCCACCAAGCTTGAATGAATCCGGGTTTGCAACGATGTCATTGACGACCTCTTTTGAAAGACACTGGCTGAAGGCACTCGTGATGAATTTCTTTTCTGAAGAAGTCAAAAGGAAATTGACAACCGTTGTGATTGCAAATGATGATACAAGCGTGAACTCAGGAATAACGACACCGAGATACTGTTTTGTAATATAGAAATAAACAAAAAGCAAAACTAAAGTGCCGACAATTGTGAAAATACCGAAGAGAATCTGCCTGACCGTGCTCTTGATTCTGACAGCGATAAGGGAATAGACGAGACCTAGAACTGCGGCAATAATGACTGAAATCCACCATGGACTGTCATCGACAAAGTCCTGTGAAAGAATCTGGTTGGCCATCGTGTAGTGAGCGCCAGGGTTTGGAAAAGCCTGCTGATACTGGTTGAGGCCAAAATCAGTTGTACTCGTGGCGTTTGTTCCGATGATACAGATTGCATTGCTGACCCGAAGGGCAACTTCGTCGCGAGAAGTTTCAACTTCGTGGAAAAGTTCCCGCATTTCGGCAAAGTTCTGGTTTATGTAGTCTGCATCGCCGTATTCTTCGATGAGAAGCTGGTCCTGATTGCTTTCAAGGAAAAGTTTGACAGTCTCATAGTATTTTCCGCGGAGGAAGGCATAGTTTTCGCGTGTAAAGCCGTTTTCCGGGTCTTCTGGATTTGTGCAGAGATATTCCTTGATGTGCCGGGCCTGCTCGTAGTAACTTACAGGGTCATCGCCAGTCCAGAGACTAAACAGACCGCTTTCACTCATGCTCATGATGTTCTTGTAAAGGGTGCGGTCAAGAAGTGAAAGGCGGTAGATGTTCCACAGCGAAATTGAATTGTATTCAGTGTAATTTTTGGGCGGGTATTTTACGATGAGCATGCCCTTTTCATCGCGCGGAATCTTTACGTCCTTAATGGAACCGTCGTCCATTTTACAGTCTTTGAGGATTACATGACTGTTTGAAACATGAATTTGAGGGTTGCCGAAACGCTTGAGGATTGGAACCAGAGTGAGCTGACCGTAGTAATCACCGTTGTATTTGAGGACAATCGGCAGGCGGCGGAGATATCCGTCCCTGTCAGGCGGAGCATTTACGAATCCAGCCTTTCCGGCACGAATCATGAAATTGTGGATGGCCGGAAGGACACCCTTGTAATCATAAGTGAGGGTATCGCCTTCATTTACGACATTTTTGAGGGAAATATATTTTGAAAGATAGTCAACCTGCTCCTGATTATCGAGACCATAGGCATCTTCAAAAGTGAGCGTGAGATATGAATCACCGAAAAACTGAATTGAAGCAGCGAGAATTTCGTCAACGTCACGGACAGTGTCTGCAACAGCCTCATTGACGGCTTCCTGAGCCTCTGGAATCGAAATATCACCGGAATTGAGATATGTGAAAGCCTCGTCGATTTTCCCCGGCAAATCCTCGGCAAGATAATTTTCGTCTACCTTGCGCTGGCTTTTGTCGAGGAAGCTCAAATCGTATACAACCGCCTCCGTAGAAAAATCCTTGAGGATATCCATGGAATCGGCATAAACGTCGCGCCCAAAAGGCCAAACACCAATCTGATTAACAGAATAGTCATCAACATTAATCATGATGATGTCACTTCTCTCTTCTAGCGGTTTGAGGGGACGCTGGAACCAGTCTGCTATCTTTTTGTCGAGGCTGGGAACAAAAACAACCGCAACAAGCACGATAAGTGCAAAGATAATAATCTCCGCAACAGGAATAATAACTTTTAATAACTTTTTCATAATACCTTTATTCAAACAAAAAAAATCCTGCAAAAACTTGCAGGATTTTCAACGACTTAGAGAATACTACTCATCCCATTCGAGGTCTTTTTTAGCTTCTGAAGCACGAGAAGAAGCCGTTGCAACACCGCTCTGTGAACCGTCTGCCTTTTTAGCAACATTGTTCTTTGAGAGAGTTGCTTTTTTGAGGCCTTTTGAACCTGTTGCAGAAGCGAGGCTCTCGATTGCACCCTTCTGCATTGCTTTGATTGTTGCAGATGAACTGCCATCTGAAACAACGAGGCTTGAGTTCAAAGCTGTGTTGATGTTTGTGCCAGCAGCGAGCTCCTGACCAACAGCAACAGCCTTCCATTCACCGTTTGCTTCGTATGTAACTTTGCCAGTTACACGCTCTACTTTGTAAGAGCCAGCCGCAAACAGAGAAGCAGCAGCAAAGAATGCTACCATCCCGATAATAAGAGTTTTGATAAGTTTCATAGGAACACCCCCCTAAATTAAAGACACTTTGTGTATCTTATTTTTTCTTAATTAGAATATTAACGCGTAAAAATGAACTTGTCAATTTTTTACACAAAATTTAAGCATTTTTTTAGCTTTTTTTCGAGTTTTTTCGCACTTTTTTTGCAAAAATCCCAGAAAGCAGGCCAAAAACTGCAAGGAATCCAACGACGTAAATCATTCTATTACCATGATTTTCAGTCTTTCTAACAGTCGAATCTGTAATCAATTCCTTACTATTAGAAACGGCATTTTTCTTGCCAGACTTAACCTTTATTATGCCATTCTTAGAAGAAACTTCGTCCGAAGCCTTAGCCTCTGGGCCAGAAGAATCTTTCATTTTTGCAAGAGCAGAATCAAGCTCAGAAGAAGCCGACTCAAACTCACCGCTCAAGCCAGTCCAAGATTCACCCTGGTTTGGAGAAGCACTTGCAATCTCAGCATTTTTCTTAGCGTCTCGTGCCGCTTTCTTCGCAGCCTTTTTAGCAGCCTTCTCCGCAGCCCGTGCACGCGCCTTTTCAGCCTTGGCTTCTTTGAGAGCCTCAAGTTCTTCATGTGTCATCGAACGACCAGAGAAGATTGAAGTGATGCCAGAGCTTACACGAGTCAATAATCCGCCGAAGATGCTTGTGTCTGGCTCTGGATCAGTATCAGACTTTTCTGTAAGTGCAAAGTGTTTATAGTCAGTTTTAGTTTGTGCAAGCTCAATCTCTATACCGTCTGCGAACGTTGGAGCAGTCTCAAATACAATTTCAATTTTATCAGCATAAATCTCACTATCGAATTGAATCATGTATTTATTATCATCATTGGACATAGGATCTTTGTTTGAAAGTGAAGCCGTTTCTGAACCATTCAAATATGCCTTGATAGTCGTCATTTTTTTCTTTGTGGCATCTGTAAATGAAATTTTGTTATCAAGGAAGCTGAAATACTTCATTTTATAATCAGACCATAATTCTGTGATAATGAGTTTATTCAAAACAGGAGCCTCTTCTGTTCCTGTATTTTCAAACTGATAAACAGGAGCTGGGAATTCATACGGAGTCACACGATATTCTGCAGAGCCACTAAATATAGAAGTAACGGTTATTTTTGCATTTTTCTCAAAATACAAACCTCCCTTATCAAAAGTAATCTCCAAATCACTTATTACATCATTAAAATCGTTTATTTTATTTTTAGAATCTTTAAGTTCAATTGTATATGCACCATTAGATTTTGAAATAGAATCACTTTTTGGAGTAATTGTGTAGTTTGGTTTGGACTCGGTATTAGCAGAGTTAGCTCCAGCAAGTGAGGCAATCTTCATACCGCTTTCAGTAAGAACAAAATTTTCAAATTTCAAAGATTTTACTGGGAAATTCTCAGAGAAACCAGAAATCTTCAAAACAGTCTTATTTTCAGAATTCTTAGTATAATTAGTGGTAAGAGGTTGGGTCGTGTCAGGATTAGGAACGCTATAAAAGTGCCACCATGTATATCTCAAATTATCAAATGAAGTAGGATTACCAAGTTCATTAGTATCTGCAGGAACAGCATCTGAGTTCTTTTCTTTTGCAGTCTTATTGTCCGCAACAATTTTAGGGTTCGCATAAGGCTGAATATTTCCAACTTCATCTTTTACCCAGAGATGACATTTTGTATGCACTGTTGTAATTTCTCCGAGAGGTATGCTAATTGTTTTAGAACCTTCCGTAGTTTTTACTTCAATCGGTTCCCAAGATATTGAATCCGTAAGGGCAGAAGTTGTACTATCAACAGCCTTCGCATAGGCAATAATCGAAGTTTCATTTGCCTCAAGATTTAAGTTCAAGGCATAATCAGAAGCATTATAATAAGTTGATACATAGTTTGTACCAATAACGCTGTCATAGGCAAGTTCAATCGAAGTGTCACCAGCAATAACTTGAGAGAAAGTCTTTGCAGCAACCTTATCCTCTGTAAGAATAATCTTGTATAGGCTAGAACGGTTTCCAGCCTTGTCCACGGCGTAGATTCTTGCGGCTTTCGGAGTTTCAGTTGACTTTGTAAAATCAAGTTCTACAGTTGAATCAATGACAGAATAATTTTTGTCTTGATTATATTCAATACAGAATCCATCCAAATCTGAATCTGTCGTTATCTGACTTGGAGTCAAAGAAACTTTATTTCCACCAAGAAGATCTGTATTGTAGTAAATCGTTGATGAATATTTGCCATCATCAGCAAGAATTGCATCTCCAAGATAAACACCATTGCCAGCCTTGGTATTTCCTTCGCTATCTGGAGTCAAGGCAATACTTGAAGGAACATCCGGAGCATCCTTATCAAAGACAAACTTGCTAATCTTTTTAGCTTCAGTGGCATCTCCAACAGTTATATCAACATTAGAAAGCGGTGTGAGCATAATGTTTCCAACTTTGTCGATTGCGGCAATATAAATTCCTGACGCAGCTTTAGTTACGGAATCAGGACTTTCACCAAGAGGCAATTCAAATGTAAGTTTTTCATTATTCGGCTCATACTTGTTTTCATTTATGAAAGTACGATTTTCATCTGTCAACTCACCATTTGCTACGAGGCTGTATTTTACTTTTGGATCAGGGCCCAAACCAGAACCTTCAAGGCCAGTTCCAATATCAGGATCTTTTGCCGTTACAGCTGAAATCTTCAAGCCAGCTTTGTTGAAATAAAGGTTGTTGACCCTTACTTCAGATTCAGTCTCTTCCACCAAATTTGCAGTTCCATCAGAAGCGGCAACCAATGTGATTGCTGAAACATCAGGGCCGGTTGTATCGCGGATAATGGTCAGAGGATATCCACTCGCAGAATATAAGCCGATACCATTTTTGGCATAGATTGTGTAAATTTTAGAACCGTCCGCAGTTGACGACAATTCCGAGAGTGAAATTGTATATTCCCCATTTTCGCTATTGGCATATCCATCTCCAGTATCAGAAAGTGCAAAGCCCTTTATGCCTGTCACGTCGCTAGTTGTGAAAGTTGGAGTAACAGTGACTGTTGCGACAGAACCATTGACGTAAATCACAGCTTCTCCATCAGCAGAATCAGCACCCCGCTTAAAGGTTCCGCCTTCGCCGGTAACTGAGATTTTTCCTTCAGAATCGCTGATGCCAGTTACGTTCGCCGCATTCGTGAGTTTCTTGAATGTGACAGCAAGAACATCGTCTTCACCATTGATATTGCCTACATTGTCCACGGCGTAAATCTTTGCTGAGAAAGTATCACCAGTAAGAGAACTTGGAATAGGAATAGTAACCAAAGTCGGATTTGAAGTTATAGGCTGAATCAAAGTAGAAGTAATCGTGCTAGAATCAATCTGATATCCTCTCAATCCAGAAGCAGCTGAATCTTCTGCTGTAAAATTCACATTGAGCTTGATTTCGGTTAGAGAAGCATCATTCTTAAAGTAAACTATTCTGTTCGTTGAATCCCAGAATGCAACATCTTTTGATGCATCATTAATCACAGGATTTTCCGCAGCATTGTCTGGCAACGTTGGTGCAGCGACAGTGTTATCCTGAATCTTTTGAATCACATAAGCTGATTCAGATACGTTACCCGCCTTATCCACGGCGTAAATTTTTGCATCACCCGGAGACTGTTGAATTGTTAATTCTTCATTAACCGTGCCGTCTGTACCAACTCTGTACCCCAAAAGACTAGAATCAGCTGCAGCCAGAGACGGAGTTACAGTTATATTAGAAACTTTATTATTGTAATAAAGGTCAATATTTTTTCCAGTGGATGTAGAATCTACGCTATACCATCCGTCCTTGAAGGAGTCGTTTGGAGAGATAGCAACCGAAGTTGGCGGTTCAGGTCTTGTTTCATCACAGATGAATTTGTTTATCGTAACCTCAGAATTTTCGCCAACTGTTATTTTGACACTAGAAAGAGGTGTGCGGCTTATATTTCCAAGATAGTCTTTTGCGGCAATGTAAATTGCAGAAGAAAGAGCGTCGTGTTTGCCAAGCAAGAGACTTCCAGCAGCAAACCAAGTTGTTGGAACTTCGGTATTTGAAGTGGTAATTGCAAATACTTCATTATCTGGAAGACCTGAGCCCATAGCTTTAGTATTTTCATATTCTTCAATCAGAACATCATTTTCACCAACACTATTAATAATTGCATTTTTGTCATTGTAATATAAATTATTTGAGCCAGCCTCAAGCAACAAATTCGCAGATTTGTCGTTATTTATAGAAAGTGTAAGAGATTTTACCTCTGGACCTGTAACATCGCGGAAAATTTTCAATGTATATGCAGAAGCAGAATACAGACCAATTCCGTTTTTAGCATAGATTGTACAAGGCTTACAACCGTCTTTATCAGAAGGCAAATCATTAAGTTCGATTGTATATGTACCGCCAGTGCCTTTTGGAGAATAACCACCTGTAGCTGAAAGAGCAAATCCGACAATATCGGTTATGTCATCATACTCGAGTTCAGGGATAATTGTAATCGCGGTTGTTGCGCCATCAACATAAATTCTCTGTGCAGAGTCAACTTTGATAGTTCCATCAGCAGTAACTTCACCAGTTCCAATTTTTATGCCAGTTACCTTTGGTGCATTTGTAATCTTTATGACAGTAAACTCATATGGTTCACTTTCATTACCAAGACCATCAACAGCTTTAATATAAACTTTTTTGCCGTTTGTTGTTATATCCGAAGCGGTTGTTATGCTTGTAACATCGATAGGAATTTTTCTTGTAGTAGCACTAAAAGAAGAAGCCGGTGTTTCAGAGAATGTTTTAGTCGTTGACCATGAATCAGTACCAATTTTAATCTTATATCCCTTTATGCCAGCAACATCCTCAGGGAAATTTACGTTTACATAGAAAGTTTTATCTTCACGATCGTCAACAGCTTTACTGTACCAAACTTTATTTGCATCGCTGGTTGATGTATATGCTAAATTCTCGGTAGTTGTTTTAGAAACATAACTTGGAGCAGCTGCTGTTCCGTCGTAAGTCCAAGTAGACATTGTACCAGAAGGCAAATAATACTCTTTAGCAGGAACATTTCCAACACTCCAGGTTTCAATAAATAATGAGCCAGTACCAGTAAATCGCTGTGGAGCATTAGAATTTTCAGCATGTCGATTACCATCCGATTTACCATAGTCAGCAAACGAGAAAGTTATTGAGCCTCCTGTATAAGTAGAAGACTCCTCCTTATCCACTTCCGTAGCCGCAATAGAATAGCCCTTTACAGCATTAGCCCAATTATCATAAACGCCATACCATCTTATAGGATCACTTGTACCAATTGCCGTAAGTTTTGTAGAAACAGTTGTATTTTTATTAAAATAATAAACCCTTCCATCTTCACTTATTACATAGTTATCAACAGAAGTTTCAGTACCTGATATTGACGGTCTATCATCGTTTATTTTGATTGTAAGCTTTTTAGCTAAACTTAGATTTCCTGCATAATCTACTGCATAGAAATAAATATAACGAGGATCAGAATCAGGCGCAGCCAAACCAGCATAATAGTCTTTCGGAACAATTGTGAAAGTAAATTCATTAGGTGTTGAAGTAGCATCTTTTTTAGTATAGCCTGTCCAATCTGTAGGTACTGTAGTTATTCCAGAAGACGTAGAAATAAAGCAGTATTTTGCAACACTTGTTTCAGTAGTTTTGTTCGTATCTGAAGTCGTAACTTTTATTTTAAATCCATCGAATTCACCAGATATTTTTTCATAACCATTAAATCTACCAGCGCTTTCATTGTAATTGAAATGAATTGTATCACTAGCAAATTTACCATAGCTACTAGTCGTCATTTCGAAAGCTGAAACTGTTGGCTTAGTATTATCGATACAATAGACTTTATCAGAAACAGGAATCTCATTATTCTCAACAGACAATTTGTAAGTCGCTTCATTACCGAGAATATCAACAGCAAACAAACAGAAAGAATAGGCAGAAGAACCATCACCCACAAGTTTATACATTACATAACCAGCTTCATCAGAAGAAACTGGGGGTGTATAATAATCAATAGAACCAATAACTCTCTTTAACAGATCTTTTATTCCATCATTGCCCTTTTCAAGAACACCACAATCCTCGTCATAGGCAGCACCAATTGCAGTTGTACCATCGCTATAGTCACCAGCTTTTGGGAGTTTTATATAAGCAGGATTAATATAACCAGAAATACCACTAGACTGATAGAAAACCTTGCCATCATAATAACCTACACCGCCTTGTACTACGGCACGGTGAGAGGCGTCTACATAATTTGTATCATCATACTTGAACTTAGGGCCTGTTCGGTCACGCATAACTGCAAGATAAATTGTAGTCGCGTTACCACCTGAGTCTTTGACAGTAATTTCATACAATTTGCCCTTATAGCCAGTAGATGCAGGCTGAGGCGAATCTCCATCACCATCAAGATAAATTGGCATTTTAACTGTATATGTACTATCCGAGGCTTTAGCAGGAACAGCGAAAGGATATTTTTGAGCTTCAGTTCCTATAATTTTTTCTGTGCCATTTGACGTAATGACATATCTATTGACGGAAATTTCTGTAAGGAGACCACTATAACCTGTTGTATCCGTACCGTTTTTGTCTCTTACAACGAAAGTTCCCTGAATATATCCGTAAGCAGTACCTGAATTTTTTGCATTTGAGTAAATTGTGTAAGGATTTTCTTTTGTATATCCTATTTTTTCAGAATTACCAGAAGTTTTAAAGGTTCCACTAAATGAGTCTGTTGCAATAGCTGCATTTTCGGAATCAGGCTCGACATTGCACTCCAAGAGTTTTTTTGCACTGGCGTCATAAATTTTTCCATCTGTAAAATCCTTTCCTTCCAATGCAGTTGCCAATGCTGGATATTTTTCAGCCAAAGCTTCAATATATTGGGCACCAAATTTCATAGTAAGCTCTGGCGGCTTATCATCAACACTGGAAGTGATAGAAATTGCAGTTCTATTTCCGACCTTATCAAAGACATAGAAATATTTGCTTGTAGTTGAAATTGAAAGAGAGCCGTTACTATCTTTTGTATTGTTTGTAAATTCAAGGTAATAGCCATCAGTTGGATTTCCAACCGATTCAGGCGAATCATCCTTCAAATTAGCATCCCAACTGAAGCCGTACAAACCAGATCCATCCTCAGTGATATAGCTGTGTGGAATATAAACCTTTACAGTATTGTCACCATCAGTAGACTTGATTTTATTCAAGGCATCCTGAGAGAATGTAATTGCAAGAGATGTTTTTGATTTAGCATCAATACGATACAAACCTTTATCGTCATTTGCATGAAGTCCTGAAGTTTCACCACCGAAATCTACCTTCGGATCAGTATTATCATGGCGCCACTTTGTATCTGCCATCTTTACAGTCTTTACTCGACCAAGCTTGTCGGCAACATGCAGGTAAAGTTCCTTGGCTGATGCCTCTCTTACCATAGCAGCCAAATCACCAATTATAACAGGAATTTTTTCTTCATGCTCTTTTTCAGTGCCATCAAGAATAGTCCATTTTTCGTTTGGCGAACATACATTTGAAATATTTCCAGCAATACTAAAATTATCAACCGCTTCTTCATCATGAGAATAGTAGTACGCATAAGGAGCAAAAGATTCCACATCAATATAGAAGAACATTCTGTACTTTACCGAAGAATCAGTTTTGTCATAAATATGCTTTGTATTATTACCAGTAAGAGAATTTGCTGTCAGACTATATGTTTTAGAACTAACCCATGTTGTTCCATTAACTGAATCTACATAAGGTCTTCTACCGTCATTATAAGGAACAAGTTTTGCAATATCTTCCAAATTTACACGGCTGCCCTGAGCACCACCTGTACCGCCAAGATAGACTTCTGGTGATTCTTTATCATAAATAAACTTACCGTACCAGTAATCTTTTGCCGCTGGTGCAGTACCGCTTGAAACATATTCTGCAGCATTGACTTTTACATTGAGCTTGCTGATATTGATGTTTCCAACACGGTCTTCGGCAACGACATAAATGTAAGGCGTTGTTTCAGAACATTCTTTCGGATATTCAATATTGCTCAAAGTGATTGTGCTGCCCGAAGGAATTCCGTAGAAATACTTGTTTTTGTTGGCTTCTTCTTTTATCCAGCTCATTACGACTTCACGGCTTGGTGTTGTAGCAGAGTTAGAAGGATAAAGGAAGAGTCTTACTGCCCAGTTATCAGCATCAGCGCTTCCGCTTTCTCTCGCTACGGTTTCAGCAGGTTCATTGTTGATTACAAAATTAGCTTTTGCATTGTCAGAGAAGAAAAGTTTGTTATTTTTCTTGCCATCTTCTTTTTCTGATTCGAGCCCTGCCGCATACATAACCTTAAGTACAGCGGATGAAGCAGAAGAACCGACCTTCCACATGTGGTCAGGCATCATATAATCGAAATCAAGGCCGTTTGCACTGAGCTGGCTGTTTTCTGGCACGAATCCATCCGTTGTTCCGTTTGCGTTCTGAGGAATCGTATTGTCACAAATCCAGATATCAGGTTCAGCCTGCAAAATGCCGTCTTCGGTCTTCTGCTTGATTTCGACTGACTTAACGTTACCTA
Source organism: uncultured Spirochaetaceae bacterium (assembly GCA_902785455.1). Lineage (GTDB taxonomy): Bacteria > Spirochaetota > Spirochaetia > Treponematales > Treponemataceae > Treponema_D. The sequence continues at coordinate 28,471 of CACZYY010000009.1, read as the reverse complement.
CATTATCCTTGAACCACAATCGCATGTTGAGAGGGTTCTTTCCGTCGTTCTTTGGATAGAGCGTGAGTTTAGTTGTTCCGCTTGTGAACGGAATCCACTTGTTCCAGTTCTGGAGCGCGCTTGTCGGTGCTGTGTATTCGCCTTCAAGTGTTGCCGCAGGTGCCTGTGCAGAGCCGTTGATTGCGTAATATGCCACGCCACTGTTTATCGTGAAGTTCTTTTCTTTGTGATTTTCAAGATTGACTTCGATTGTAACAGGATTTACGCCGTCCTTGCCACCGTTTCCGTCATTGTAGTATACGGCATAGCCCGAAACTCCGCTGACTCCATCAACACCGTCAGACTCTTCACGTGTCAAGGTCTTTGAAACAGAAGTCTTGAAGATGTGATAGTTCTCGCGAGATTCTTTATATTCCATATTGTTCTGGAGAGTTGTGTCATCACCATTAACAGTCTCAGCCTCGCCGTCTTTTACGACATGGACAGACTTAGTTTCAGTAGAAATATTTCCGGCTCTATCTTTGAGAACGATTGTATATTCATGGTTGCTTGAAGCATCGAATTTAACGTCAGTAATCTTTGTGAGGATTGCCTTGTTAGATTCTTTTGCGGCAATTGCAACGGCACCAGAAGACTTATCAGAAGCATCGCTTACGAAATACAATCCGTAGAAGTTTGTGTCAGAAGCGTTTACAGTGAGGTAAATCGGCTCGCTCTCAGTACCTTGCGGTCGTTTATAGAAGTAAACTTCGCCATCGCTTGCAAGGATTCTTGCTCCAGAAGTTTTTGGCCATACATAATCAGCATCATTTCCGTTTTCACCGATTGTACCCATTACGACAGCATTATTGCCCCAGTTTGGCGGTGTCATATCGAGAGTAATCTTGTCGTTTACAGCTTTTTCTGAATCAGACCAGCCAACAAGGTCTACCGGGTAAACGCTGACTGTATTTTCACCTTCTGCCCCGGTCAATTCGACATTCGTAATTATGAATTCACAGACATTTTCACATGCATAAGAATTCTTAAATGTTGCGGTTACAACATCGCCGGTATCTACATTCATGATTTCAGCAAAGTCTTCGCTATTTGATGCCGTATCCTTGTAGTAGAATTTTGAAGATGGAGAGTATTTTGCTCCGCTGAGAACAAGCTGTTTGACACCACTTCGTTTTGCAGTTCCGTCCTCAGAAGAAGCGGTTTTTACAGTGATATTTACAAGCTTTTCGTTTGTGAAGCCGTTGAGTGCGACTGTATTTGCGTCTTTATCAACAGTTCCGTCAAGTTCTGGAGAGCCGCCACGGTCAACAATCTTGACTCCGCCTTCTGCAAGGAGTGGAGCCGTAAAGTCAACAAATACGCTCTCAACGGGCTCTTTTCCTGATTCTGGGAGGGCGATTTTTGAAAGTTTAGAATTTTCGTCAGAGTTGAGCGCAAAGTCTTTGAGAGTTACAGAAACTTTGTTTTCACCTTCGCTTGTAAGAGTTGCGTTCGAAATTTTAACGATGAAGTCATTATTTTCGTCACGGAATTTTGGTGAAGATTTTGTAATAAGCGTGATTGTGGCAAAATCAGAGCTGACTTTGTAATCTTTGTCTTTTGCGAGCGTTGTTGTACCGCAAGTGATTACAGAATCCTTAGTGAGACGGAGATTTTCACCGAGCACAACTGTTTCTACGCCGGAACCGCTCTCGTTGATTGTAAGCTCGACATCAATCTTAGCCGGAACTTTGCCAGCCTGCTCGAAGTCTTCTTTTGAAATCCACCAAGAATCGACATCCTGCGCTCCAGCTTGAGTGCGGGCAATGAGCCTGTTGATGAAGATTCGCTTGATTTGTGGAGCCGTAGAATCAGATGCGAGGTCAGCCTGGCCGTCTTTTGCAGTGCCGTTGAGTGCCGCGTCTGAAAGATGTACGTTGATTTTGTATGATTTATTGTCTTCAAAATTGTCCGCAACTTTAAGATTTTCAAGTACGAACAAGCCGCTCTTGAAGTTTTGTGGATTTTTGAACGTGATGTAATTTCCAGAGATTGTGTAATCTTCTTCGGCTTTGAGAAGTTTTGCACTTCCGATGAGTGCGAGAGGATCTTTTTCGATTGGTTTGACTTCCTTGCCCTCTTCTGTTTCTTCTGTTGAAGCAGGTGTTTGCGCCTCTGCTTCTGTCTGTGAAAGATATTTGATTGCGAAGTTGGCTGACTCAAATGGAGTTTCTGTTGCTGAAACGTCGTTGAGTTTTGGATCGATGCCAAGGACTTTTACGCCCGTCATGACTTCTGTGAATGTGACACAGAGATCCATATTGCTTACGACAGCAGCTTTTGATACGCCGTAAACACCTTCTTTGAGGTTCCAGCGAACGTCATCGACAACTGGTGCCGCACGGTCAAGCACGATAGCTTTTGTGGCAGATGCGTTTGAAACCCAGCCGGTGAAGTTTGTAGCCGTAATTGAAATTGACTGAGGACCGTCTTCTGCGCCCTGCAATTCAACATTTGTGAATTTTAGAGTGTTTTCTGCCGTAAAGACTGAGTTGACGAATGTTACAATAGGACCATCAAGCGTGTATTCTGTTATTGCAAGAGGTTTATCGTCAACAGAAATATTTGTATCTGCAGTGAACAAGCCGTTTGTAAGAGCCAGAGACCTTACGCCGCTGCCAGTTGCCTGTGCACTGAGCGTGAGCGAGAGATCGACATTCTTCGTGTCGGTGTATTCAAGTGCAAGACGGGCGGCAGAGTATTTTGTTTCATCGGATGCGGAATCTGCCTTTCCGTCGGCAAGTGCTGGCGGTGTTTTGGCGTCAATGCCTGGAGCCATGCTGTCGCTGAATACTTTGTAAATTTTTGTATCGGAAGTGTCGTCGATGTACAGGTCGAAGTTGCCGGCATTTTCGTTGATGCCAGTGTTGTCAACGAAGTCTTTGAGAGATACAGAAACTTTGTTGCCGTCTGCTGAATTTGGATTGTCAAGGCGGATATTTGTAAGAACGAAGCTGACTGAGCCTGTCTGCTTGTAAATATCAGGATTATTGTAGTCGGAGAATACGACTGTGTTTGTATTAGGATCGATTGAACATCGCCCTTCGGCAACTGGAGTGCCTTCGATAGAGAATGTTGTGTCTTCGGTGATATGAGCATTTTCTCCGATGGTAACGACTTTGACACCAGAGCCGTTTTCGGTTGCGGTGACTGAGACAGAGACATATTTTGCGTCTTTTTTGTCGTCGTAGGCACTTCTTGGAAGCCAGTACGTTGTTTCGTTTTCGTTGTAAACCTTGCGTGGCACAACATTCTGAATGTAGACACGATCGACGACTGGCGATTTGGTATCGTGAGCGAGCATGACGCTCTTTTCTGCGGCTTTGTTGAGGGCTGCATCGTACAATGTGATTGTGACGGTGTACATACCATCGGCATCGCCAAGAGTGAGATTCTTAATATAGAAGATTCCGGTGTGGTAGCTTGCTCCGAGAACATGCAGACAATCAAGACCATCGGTGAAGATTGGGCTTTTTGCGTAGCCTTCGCTGTCAAGCAAGGCTTTGAGGCTGCTTGTGTCTGGTTCAATTGCGACAGGTTCTGCTTCAGAAGGTGCGCCCTTGGCAGAATAAAGAATAGAAGCTTTTTCGAATGCGTTTTCAACTTTGGTGCTGTCAGAAGCTTTGATATTGAGCCCGACAACCTTAACACCAGAAAGATCTTCTTTAAACGGAAGCCTGATGAGCATTGAATCTGGAACAACAGTCTCTTTTGTAGAGTTGAGACACTGATTTCCGCTTGCATCGACACAGAACATATTTCCGGCATCTGGAACAGTATTATCGCAGAGGACGGAAGTAATCTGTTTTGCTTCTGAAATATTGCCCAAATCATCCATGAGTCGGATTGTGACTGAAACCTCTCCGTCACCATCAACTGCAGCGGCACCGATTTTGTAGCGTTCTGAGACTGGAACCCATCTTGCGTCATTTGCAGGAACCTGCCAGTCTGTTGATGTGCCAATATTGCATACCCACTTGAGGTTTTCATGAACCGCACCAAGTTTCTGATGACCGAAGTCGAGGATTGGGTTGGCAGCCGTGTCGTAAATTTCAACAGTATCGATTGTAAGTTTGTTGTACCAGCCGTACGGAGCCGCAATAGAAGAAGACTTAATCTTATCAACCTCGTTTTCGATAGCCGGAGCCTTGTTATCTTTGACTACGAATATTGAGCGTGGACCATTACCGACTCCTTCTTCATCATCGATACTAGGATCATAGCCTGTATCACCATTATTTTCATTACCATCATAAGCATAAACTTCAATTTGAATGAGACCGTCTGGTAAAGAACTGAGATCGTAAGTGTAGAGGGTTCCAACATTTTTGCCTGTAATTGATTTGAAATCACCACTGATTTCACTATAATTTGGATTGTTTTCTGCAGCCAAATAAGGAATGATTTTATCAGCGATGAAGTTACCTTCTTTGCTGCTTTTAATTGCATTTCCTTCAAGATCAATTAAGCTTCTTGCACGAACACCAAGACCTGATACGTCACCTTCTTCAAGTTTATCGTCTATTTTAGCAATATCGCCTGCATAAACATACAAATTAACTTTATCCTTGATTCGATGTGTAAGTAATTCATCAGTATACAGCTTGTTAGACAGGTCTGATGTAGCTTTTTTTGCTTCCCTTGTAGGAGTACTAGCAAATTTTTTGCAATCATTGCCAATACCTGCAGTCATTTCATTAATGATAGGTGGTAAATTATCGATATTTTTACCAATCAACCATTGAAGAGTTTGAGAGTTTGCCAATTTATAGCCAGTATTATCAGATATATCATCATTAAAATATATACTAACAATTGCATTCGCATTAAACATTTCAGAAGTTTCTTTAAAGGAAAAAGTAATTTGATTACCTTTTTCATTAATATCCATCTTAAATTTATCAGTAATATCCTCTTCGTCACCAGCATCACCGTTTGCAAGGTCTATTGCCTGAGTAATAACAAAGTTACCTTCAAAAGATTGAGAATCCATGGGCTTAGAGAAACGAACACGAAGTTTTGTATTTCGAACAGGAGTTTGGTTTGCGTTAGGACGTGTACTAGTAATTGTAGGACGCACGGCAACTATCGGCATAATCCAAATGTCATCACGAGTCTGCAAAACAGTGACATTTGTAGTGGCTTCATGCGAATTTTCAAATTTGACTACGCTGACATCAAGCTCCTTGCCACCAAAATTTGCGTAATAATCATCATCATTATTGTAAACTAAATTCAAGTGCTGCTTGGCAACGTCAAAATCCTTTGTTGAAAAAGCTGCCCAGCGGTAAAATGCGTATTCAGAGTTGGTTACGGCCGTGACCGAAAAAGAAACATTGTTCTTTACCTGATACAATGCGGCATCGGCAGGAGTTGTCTTACCGAATTTAATTGAAGCGTATCGAATATAAACATTCATCTTGTCGGCATTTGCAACCGAAACTTCGCCTTCGATTTTATCGAAAAAGCCGTCATCTTCAAGGAAAGAACAAGAAAAGGAAATTCCCGCTGCAAGAGCGATGAATACAGAAAGGAATACAGGTACAACGATGCGGGCAGACTTAGCCCGAAGCAAATCTTTAAAGCTTGACATTTTTAAATCCTCAATCCGAACAGAATACCCCAATGGTAAATTCTTCATTCTATTTTAACAACAAAAATGTTGATTTTCAACAATTATAAAAACTTTTTAGTAAAATTTTTCTTACCCTTTTCTTATTTATACTCTGGTTATCAGTGATTTGAGGAATTTGTATTCCTCTTCGCTGTAATCACCCGCACGTACTTCAAACTCAGAATAACCGACACGAACAATAACAGCCGGATATTCAGGATGTGCGAGCCAGAACAAGTATGCGTCGCGGAAATTATTGAATCTTCCGAGCGGAACATAAAAACGCTTTTTCTTTAAATCATCTTCGTACACGGCCTGAATCAAAGAAATATTCCTTGAGTCTTTCGGAGCCTCATACGGATACTTTCGTTTTGGAGGCTTGCCCTGCCTGAATGAATTATAATCTCTGAGAGACTTTCGCTTTGTAATTTTTGCGGCAGATTTTTTTGTTTTCTCAGGCTTATTCTCAGCTTTATTTACACTTACACGCTTCCATGTATGACCATCAGAGAACTGGATAGCCATGTCTTTACGGCTGGAAGATTTTGTAACTTTACGCCCGCTTTCTGCATTGCCGGAATTGTTTTCAGCGATTTCACTACCCTCACCGATTTCAGATGTTTCTGTGTGCTCTGTCTGAGAAGTTTCTTCTATATAAATGATTTCTTCTGCTGTTTCCGAAACAGTAACGCTCTCAGGATTCTGCACGTTCTTTGAATCACTCTCACTTTCTGCATTTTGTTCAGTCTCTGGAACTGATTTGCCGCTTTCAGAAGGCGCACTCTCCGCAACCAGATTAGTCTCGGAAATCGGGTCAGTTTTAGCAGTATTCTCCCGCTTTTTGGCAGCAGCTTCTTTTCTGGCTTCGATTCGTTTTGCAGTTCCTTCGGGATCGACGATTTCTGTGATTGAGTCAAAAATCGGCGTTACGAATTCAACGACAGACTCGGTAGTTTTTGAAACCTGCTCAACAACGGCTTCCGTCGTCTTGCTCACCTGCTCTGCTACAGCTTCAGTTGTCTTTGAAACAGATTCGACAACAGCCTCAGTCGTTTTTGAAACCGCTTCTGCAACATGCTCTGTTGTTTTTGAAACTGCTTCCGCAACCTGACCGGCCGTTTTTGAAACCGACTCAACGACAACACTCGTCGTTTCAGCAATTGTTTCAGCGACGGTCTGAGGCTCAGTTTTTGCAATTTTTTCTTCTTTTTTGGCAGTGGGTTCCGCCTTAGCAATTTGTTTTGAAGAATCCTGTCCATCCGAAATATTTGCGACAGGCACGCTTTCGCCCTGAATTTGATAAGGCTGTTCGGCAAGTTCTTCTGATTCTGCTGTCTCTACAGGCTGAGAAACCTGCTCTGGAAGATTTTCTTCTGCCAAAACGCTATTCTCAACCATTGTTTCAGTCGGCTTGCTGTCTTCAGATTTTTTGGAGCCGAACAAAGACTTGGCTACGCCCGAAATGCCGGAAATTCCACCGGCCACAATGCCTTTTCCTGCAGAAGTCGCACCACCAGTGGCTGCAGCCCCACCCGAAGAAGCAACTGCCCCGCCTGTAGAAGCAACAGTTTCGCCTGCGGACGTAACTGCCCCGCCTGTAGAAGCAACAGTTCCGCCTGCGGACGTAACTGCCCCGCCTGTAGAAGCAACAGTTCCGCCTGCGGACGTAACTGCCCCACCAGCGGAAACAGCTCCGTTTGAAGAAGAACTTCCGGTCTTTGCGGAAGTTTGTTCTGTCTTTGAGGCAGTCTTTTTCGCCTGAGTATTCGCTGGTTTTCCAGTTTTTCCGGCTGCTTTTTGGGCAGGTTTTTGCCCCTCTGCTTTTGCTACTGTCGCAGGAGCCGGGCTCTCGCCAGACACTTCAAGAGAGGTTTTCTGCTCCGCAACTGCATCGTATATGCTGCCAGTGAAAGCATCTTCATCACTTTCTTCGTATTTTTTTACGATTGTCTTTTCAATTTCTGGAATTTTGTATTCCATCTGAGTTGATTGAATGTAAGGATTTGAAAGACCAATCTTTGGCTCCTCGTACATGCTCTTGTCAAGGATTTCATACTGTCCGTTCATGAAAGAGTTGCTTCCGACCCAGATTGTCTTTTCAAGTCGCTCAGAAAGAGAGAAAGCACGACCACGCACAGTTTCAAAGGAACCGAGATAAGCATAATCCATCGCAAGTTCCATATCGTTTTCGCGCACAATTTCGTAAGACTCATCACAAGTCACATAATCACCGACTTCATACGCACATCGCGCAAGTCCGAGATATGCAAGGATATTCTTTGGGTCATTGTTGATTACCTGTCGGTACATATAAGCCGCATTCTCATACTGTTCTTTGGCAAAATACATACTTGCAGTGTTGAGGAGCGCATTTTTATTGTTGTATTTTCGTGCGATTCTGAATTGTTTTTCGGCCTCATCAAACAATCCGTAACGAACATAAAGAATTCCAAAATCGTTTCGGATTCCGGCATCCTCTTTTTTTGCAAGCATAGACTTAAATGAACGGATTTGAGGGTCAATTTCACGCGTAATCCAATGGTCAACACTGTTAGAAAATCTTGATAAAACCTGTTTTTTCTCCGGGAGCAAAAATTTTGCCTGTGCTCCAGAAACACCAACCGGCTTGTAAAGTTCCCACGAGTCACGCATTTTGTAAAGCATAGCTTCGTTGGTTCTGGCCGCAACATGCCATTCTCGTGCGCCCACTCTCCATGCCTTTGTGTAGCCTTCATCAGAAAGAGTAATTTCTAGAGGAACCCAGATTTCACCGTCAGAAATGATATATTCATCAATGGAATTGAAGTATCTCCATGCATCTTTTTGTTTTACGCCAGAATCAAAAGCAATGAAAATATGACCAGGAATCGTGATAAACGCCGTGTGAACACCAACCGACTCAAAAAGCGAGCAAGTGAGAATAGAAAGGTCGTCACAGTCACCACCACGGTACATCAAGGTCTGATAAGGGAACTGCAAAAAGTCAATAGATGTCGAACCAACATTGTCTGAATAAGAAGAGTTCGGATCGATTACATAGTTGATACCAAATTCATCCAGTGCCTCAAAAATTCCCATCGCATACTGAATGTTCAAGGGAACGCCTGAGCGAAGATTGTTGCGCACGCTGCTCGTAACATGACGGCTGAAAAGCATCGCCGCAGGGTCTTTTGAAGAAACGAAAACGGCTGCACGGCGGTCATCATCCCATGACATTGAATTTCGTCCGTAAATTCCAAGAGTAATCGGGAAAGACTTTCGCTTTTTTTGCCCCAGCACGCGATATTCAACAGTTACGCTGCCCAGTGTGTCAACTTTTTCAATCAAATCAAGCATCTGCTCGTTAAAGAATGCAACCAGATCAACATCAAAACTTTCCTGCTTCTCAACACGCCTTTTTGAAGCGCAGAGCTGTGGCTGCGCCATGTACTGTCCCTGAAAAAAACTTACAGAAACATCGGTAATTCCACACTCCTCTTCATTTTTAATTTCAATTGTCGCGAAAGGATTTTTTTCATACCATGAATACAAAACCGGGAATATAGGCTTCATTTCTTTAACTTGCATAGAAATAAGCGTATCTCGGCGAATCATTTTCGAGATATTAAGGGAAACGCCGGGCGCAACACCGACATCAGCAAAAACACCGCGGTTAAACTCCGCCATCAAAGGAGCTTCAAAAGACAGATGCGGATTGATTTTATAGGCAAAAGAAATTCCGCCGCCGAAAAACAGGGAATTTTTAGTCGTATCAGAAACCGAAAGGCTGTAAACACCGGCATTTACAAAGGGAAGAATCGCAAAACGCTCGAAAATCGGGATATAAAATCCGATTCCAACATTTGCCCGCATTGCCGAAGCAGAAGTCAAAGTTTCTGATGTTTTTGTTTCGCGCGGAAGAACAAGATAATCAAAACCGGTCGAAAGCTCAAGAATTGTAGGAGTACGGTAAGACAGCTTTACGCCGCCACCATAAGCAGAATTTACAGGAAAAGCATCAAAATTGCTTGAGAATACACCGCCCAAATAGCCGTGCACATTCAAAATTATATCACCATCAGCAAAAGTCGAAACCGAAGGAATCAAAATAATTGCTAATATGAGAATAATTTTTTTTGAGAATATATTTTTATGTCTTTTACTCCAATTCCCCCATGATTCGCTCAAGGTTTTTCCTTGCGCTCTCATTGTCAGGATCTTTTTGAATTGCTCTCTCATACCACTTTTTTGCTTCTAAATATTCTTTTTGTAATGATGCAATATTGCCCAAGTTGTTCATTGCGGTGACATTTCCCAAATTTGCAGATTTTTTGTATACCTGAGTTGCTTCTTTGTACATGCCAGCCCTTACATAAAGCATACCTAGCTGATTATAGTTATCGGCATTTTCGCCACCTCTTTTTATTACATTCTGTGCTTTTTCAATTCTTGGACCAAACTCTGTTGATACATAACGAGCCATATCAACTTCTGCCGCCGCAACAAGACGCTTTTCATCAAAAGAAAGCGTGATATTTTCCGGCTGAGAGAAACCAGTTGAAGGATAAAGTTTCCAGGCTTCTTCAAGGGCAACAAGTGTGAGCCCTTCATCGGATTCAAGCAGGGCATTGAGATTTTTGGCAGCATTATGCCAGCTGTTGATGAAACCTTCCTGCAAACTTCGCATTGAAAGCGGAATCCAGACATTGCCGTCAATATCAAGAATTCGGGAAGTGCCGTCAAAGTAACGGTCAGCTTTGCTCATTTCAACGCCAGTGTCAAAAAGAACGATGAAATCATCATCAACAGGAATATATGCGCCGTGAATACCGACAGACTCAAGAAGAGCCATAGTAAGAATACCGACATCATCACAATCACCGCCGTTGTAAAAAATCGTCTGATACGGATACTGAATGAAATCAAGCAGAGTTTCATCAAGATGGAAGCGGTTGTAAGGAGTCTCAAAATCGGATTCACATTTTATTCCGGCAATTTTCATGCCTTCAATCAGATACATTGCAAACTGGAGATTACGGTTTACGCCGGAGCGGAGTTTTGTTCGGGCGATACCAACAAGAACCTTTGACATTTCGAGAACTTCCGGTGCAGAAGCTGAAATATATGCGGCAAGAGCCTGAGGATCATTCCAGCGAACCTGACTTCGGTTGTAAACAGGAATAATGACTGATGATATTGATGTTTTTCGTTCACCAAGAAGGTCGTAGCTTACGATGATTTCACCAGGAATTTTGCCAGCCTCAGTGAAATTGAGGATTTTCTTGGTAAAATCAGCAAAAAATGGAAGTTCCTTCACCTTTCGTTTTCTGATACTAGGAATTGAACCGCATTTAAGCTCGGAAGCAGTATACCCCTCAGCGCGGAAAGTAACCGTAACGTTTCGGATTTCAGCTGATTCGTTATTCTTGATATAAATTGTTCCGAACGGGTTTTCTTTATACATTGTATAGAAAAGCGGGAAAAGACTGTCCGGAATTTCGCTAGTACATTCAACAGAGCCGGCACCGCTGCTCTTGCGTTCAGTTTCAAGATGGAATTTGAGTGCCAGGCCGACCGTAAGGCCAGCAATTCCAGGGTTTCCAATCCATGTGTCGTTCTGATATGCAAAATATGAAGCTCCGGCACCTACAGTCCAGTGAGGATTGAGTCGCAATCCCAAATCCGCAAAACCTCTGTACCATGGAGCAAAATGTGATGAAGAGCCGTTTTTGGCAATTCCATAACCTGCACCGCCGCCAAGAGAAAGCTCAATACGGGCAGCAGGATAAAAAAACAGGTTTGTCTGCAAACCAAAAGGAATCAGCGATACAAATTTGGCCTCATCATCAAGAAGCTCGCCATTATTGTTTTTGGGAATAATAAAGTAACCGAACGACGGACCAAAATTCAAGCAGCCGAAAAAATCAACGCCCATGCTCAAGAAGCCTGCGCCGCCAACAGGATCCCACTTGGTCTCACCAGACGACATAAACGGCATAACAGCAATAGGCTCGGCCTTAAATGTCAAATCGTACGAATAAAGAGAAGATGTTGCAATTAATGAAAATAATAATGCGATTAGCTTGTACTTACTTTTTAAACTCATTCCCGAAACAATGTATAGTAATTTTTAATTTTACGCAATAGTTGCTGTTTTTATTGATTAATCCGGAACTCAACCCGGCGGTTTTTCCACCAGTTGGCCTGATCTTCCTGGCTGGCAATCGGATTTGCACCGCCCAAGCCTTTCGGCGTAAGGAGTTTTGGATCAATTCCGCGTTTTATAAGTTCATTAACAATTGTCTCAGCACGTTTCTGGCTCAACGGAAGAAGCTCCTCTTTCTGTTCTTTTTCGGTTCCACTGATATTATTCGCATATCCTTCTATTATAACGTTCACTTCCGTACCAGATTTTGCAAGTTCCCGGATTTCATCAGCTACTTCATCAAGAGTCTGTGCGTTTGACAACTTCTGTTCTTTTGAAACTTTTTTGAATCCAGCTGCGTTCGGATCAAAAGCAATAGACTGGACGACAATTTTCCATTCATGCCCTGGAACAATGACTTCAAGCAAAAGTCCTGTGTGAATTTCTTCGCTGACCTCAGCTTTCATCTCACCTGTTCTTTTTCTGTCTTTCTCAGAAGGAACGACTGTCAACTTCGCCTTGTATACATTTCTAGAAACAACGACTTCCCCGCTCTCACTTCTTCCATCCCATTCAATTGATGTAGGTAAATTTCCAGAACCACTGATTGTACGGAAGAGATTTTCTTTTGGATCAGTAATTTCCAAAGTCCAGCTTTCAGGAGGCTCTTCAAGATACTTGACTTCCGGCTTGAACGTAACAAGGTCATTTCGTCCGTCACCATCCGGCGTAAATTTTTCACCGCCTTTGACATCAAGAGAAAGTTTTGGGGAAGGCCATTTTGAAATTTTTTCTTGTCTTGCGGCTTCTTTTGCCTCAGCCTCTTTCTGTGCTTTTTCTTCAGCCTCTTTCTGAGCTTTTTCCTCTGCTTCTTTCTGGGCTTTTTCTTCTTCAGCCTTGCGAACTTCTTCTTCCGCTTTTATTCTAGCCTCTTCCTCAATTTTTTTTCGGTTTTCTTCTATAACGCGCTGCTGTTCTGCCGCAAATGCCTTTCGCTCTTCCTCAATCTTGCGTTTTTCTTCAGCAAGTCGTGCCTCTTCTTCCATTTTGCGACGATTTTCTTCGGCAATGCGCTTCTGATTCTCCTCAAAAGCCTTCATTGATTCTTCCATTTTACGCTGCTGCTCTTCCAAAGCACGTTTTTGAGCTTCAATCTCGGCGTCCATTCTTGCTTTCTCAAGATTTCTGCGTTCTTCTTCGAGCGCGCGTTTCTGAGCCGCAATTCTTTCTTCTTCCTCGGCTGCTTTTCGTCGTTTTTCTTCGGCAATTCGCTCAGCCTCCGCAGCTTTTCTACGGCTTTCCTCAGCTTCGGCGGCGATTCGGGCTTCTTCTGCCCTTCTGGCTTCCTCCCGCTCACGACGGAATTCTTCTTCAAATCGTTTCATGTCGTCATCAAGTCTGAGTTTTTCCGCATTTCGAGAAAGATTGTCTGTATCTTTAGTTTCACTCCCCTTTGCAATCACAACCGGCGCAAGCATAAGCTGTTCAGGAGGAATATACGGCGGTTCTCCATCAGGGCCTACAAGTTCTGGAATGACAGGAGTTTCCTTTTTCTCAGCGATTTTTTCAGAGTCAACACGTTCCAGAGGCTTTTTCTCTTTGATTTCCCCAGGAAGCTCCGGCGCAACCGAACGAACAAGTTCACTCGGAATTTTTTCATCAACTTTCTTTTCCTGCGGGATTTCATCAGCAAGAACTTTTTCCGGCTCATCTGGGATTTCCATTTTTTCATTTTCGATGTTGAATTCAGCATTCACAAGCTCAGGTTTTTCTTTTGCACGCCTGATAATTTCCGCATCAAGAAGCCGAATTATCTCCTCAATTTTTTCTCTTTGCGGAGTTTCCGGCTCAATTTCAAGATATTTAATATAATTTTCTTTTGCATCACCAAGATGATCAAGTTTAAGCTGGGCGTTCGCGCGGTTAAGAACCGCCGGAGAATAATTCTCGTCCTCACGAAGAGCAATCGCATAGCTCGCATCAGCACGCATATAGTTTCCCATGGCATAGCATGAATTTCCGGCATTATAAGCAAGAATCTTATGGTCCGTCTCTTCCTTTGCCAAACCCTGGACGCACACGGCAAGAGATTTGTCATATTGCTCGATCTGATAATAACAGACACCAAGATAAACATAGACTTTCGGGTCAATGTTATCGCTCTGGAGGGATTTTTCAAAATATGCGATAGCTTCTTCCGGCTTATTAAGAACAAAAAGTTCCTCACCTTTTACAAAATCTTCATTATATACGATTACAGGCTCTTTCTTTTGCTTTTTTGCAGGAGTTTTTTTGAGCTTATCAACGGCGGTCTTTGCCTCAGGAGATTTCGTTGTTGTAGGATTCACTGCAGCGGGAAGCGGAGCCTTTGTTTTTCTCTCAGAAGAAGCCTTTTTCTTTTGAGAAATGGCCGGAGCCAAGAGAAGCGTCAATATTATCGTCAAAACAAATATTTTCTTTTTTGCCATAGAATTATTTATGCCACACAGATTCGATTTTGCTACGCAAAATCAAAAATTATATATTTTAAAGGGATTACGTAGTAATCCCCAATCTGTGTGGCGGTCCTTCTTTAGAATTATCGGCAGATTTTCATTTTCGTCCGCAATTTTTTTTGATTGAAACATACTTTAAATTGGTATATAATTTTTTTTATTATGGTAGTTGTTGCAGTCAGTTTAATTCTTCTGGTTCTCATCGGATTTCTCGGAGTTTTTCTAATAAAATCTTTAGCCGCTCCTAAAAAGCTCGACGGAATCAACAAACTCATAAAGCAGCAAAAATTTGCTCAGGCACAAAAACTTGCGAAATCACTCATCGCAAAAGATCCACGGGATTATCATGCACATTACTATCTCGGCAAAGCCTATCTCGCAGATCATAAAAACGAGCTGGCCCTCATGGAATTAAAAACGGTCGCCAACAACGCTCTTTTCGACGCCCAGCTTCCAGAGGCCGAATTCCGCAAGCAGCTTTCGCAGCTTTATCTCAAATTCAACCAGCTCGACGATGCTCTCAAAGAGTTTCTTCTTCTCACCAAGCTTGAGCCAACCAATGCAGAGCATTTTTATCAGTGCGCAAAAATTTACGAACAGCAGAGCAACGCAGAAACAGCGCTCGGCTTCTATCAAAAAGCAATTAAATTCAACAAAAAACATGTCAAGGCATGGGCTGGCATGGGCATGATTCTCTTCCGCGCAAAGCAATTTAACGATGCAAAAAAAGCCATCGACTATGCGCTCAAACTCAGCCCAGAAACATTCTCTACCTATTATTATCTTGGCAAAATTCAAAAAGAGAACAAAGAATATCCAGCAGCAGTCAAATCATTCGAAAAGGCATGCCGTGATCCAGAATTCAAGCAGCGTGCCCTTCTCGAGCGCGGTTCGTGCTATATGATGGCTGGAGCAACAGACAATGCACAGCTTGAATTTGAAAAGGCTGTCAAAGCAGGCAAAGACGAAAAGGCACAGGAAACGCTTTACGCAAGATATTTCCTCGCTTCCTGCTACGAAAAAAACCGAAAAATCGACAAAGCAATCGAACAGTGGCAGATTATCTCAAAAATCAACCGCAATTTCCGCGACGTTTCTTCCAAACTTTCGGAATACAAGGATTTGCAGTCAAACGACAGTCTCAAAGAATTCCTCACAAGCTCCAATGCAGAATTTCTAGAAATCTGCAAAAAGGCCACTCTCGCAGGATTCAACATGTCGGCTCAAACCACCGAAGAAAAGAAATGGGGTTGTCAGATTATTGCCACAGAGGTTAAAAAGGACGACTGGATGAACATGCGAAAGCAGCTCTTCCTACTCAATTTCTACCGCATAACAGAGCCAATCGAAGATGCCGAAGTTCGTCGTACACTTGATTTCGCAAAGTCTAAGAACTGTGTAAAAGCATACGCATGCACTTCATCAGAGTTCACATCTACAGCATTGCGTTTTGCAGAAAACCGTCCGATTGAGCTGGTTGGCAAAGACAAACTCGAAGCAATTCTTGCCAAAGCAGGAATTTAGGTTAAATATGAAGATTCTCTGCGTCTCCGATCAAATTGATCCGCTCGTATACAGCACAGGAGCAAAAGAACGCTTCAAAGATATTGATTTAATTCTATGTGCCGGCGATTTGCCTTCCGACTATATTGATTTCATCGTCTCTACGCTTAACCGCCAGACATATTTCATTTTTGGAAATCACAATCTCAAGGATTTCGGTTATTATCACAAGCAGCGTCCACAAAAAGGTGCGCACCCGACCTGGCTTGAGGACCAGAGTGTCGGGAACCTCAAAGGAAGTTTTGGAGCAACCTACGCAGGTTTCAAGGTCCTCAAAGATAAAAAATTC
Source organism: uncultured Spirochaetaceae bacterium (assembly GCA_902785455.1). Lineage (GTDB taxonomy): Bacteria > Spirochaetota > Spirochaetia > Treponematales > Treponemataceae > Treponema_D. Next base: position 12,347 of record CACZYY010000009.1, on the reverse strand, counting down.
AAGATTCCACGGCAGGGCAAAAAACCGCGTCCACTTCTCATTGCAGGGGCTTCCGGCTCAATCCGTTACAACAACGGTCTCTGCCAGTACACAAATTCACAGATGTTCTTCAAACTTCTTGAATTAGTTCCACGCCTTCTGTACAACAAACTGCGTTACGGAACTTACCTCGATATTTTTCTCACGCACGCTTCTCCACGTCACATCCATGACAAAGAAGATCCGTGCCACAAAGGATTTGAATGTTTCAATTGGTTTATCAAAAAATTCCAGCCGACATATCTAGTCCACGGTCACATACATCTTTACGACATGAATACACCTCGAACTACACAAGTTGGTCAAACAACGGTCGTAAACGCATTCAGCTACACAATTCTAAATTTGGAGAGTGAACAATGAGCGGAACAGTACTTTCAAGCATGTCAGACGAAGATTTTTCACGCGCAAGGCACAAAGCTTTATTCAACGAAGTTCAACACTTTCTCAATCCTGATGAAGCGACTTTAATTTCTCTTTCTGATATTAAAAAGCTGCTCAAACCAGAAAACGAAGTCTATAAAGGCATGCAGACAGTCCCAGTCAAATTAATCGTAGGAAGCGAAGGCCGTTACAACGACTTTGACAACCGTTTTTTTCCAAAAAGCATGCATCTCAAAGCAAGATGGGAACATATCGACATCGCGCACATAAATGACATTCCCCTGCCTCCAATCTCACTTTACGAGCTTGGCGGAGTCTATTTTGTGCGAGACGGAAATCATCGTGTATCAGTTGCAAAATCACGCGGCGTCGAGTTCATCGATGCCGAAGTCGTAAGCCTCCAGAGCGAAATCAAGCTCCATCCAGGCGACTCACTCAAAAAAATGACAAAACAAGTCATAAATTACGAAAAACGTGTATTCTACACAGAGACAGGTTTTGGAGACGCCACTGACTTCTGGAGTCTGGATTTTTCAGTTCCTGGACAGTATGACGTTATTTACAACCATATTCTCACGCACAAATACTACATTAATATGAACAAAAGTGATGAAATCGGCATGGACATGGCAATGCAGTCATGGCTTTATCACGTCTATTTTCCGGTCATCAGCATTATTGACAAATACCATATCATGAAATACTTCAGGCACCGCACCAAAAGCGATCTCTATGTATGGATGATAAAATACTGGGACGAAATCAAAAACAAATATGGTTCCGAACTCACACTTGACGATATTGCAACACCATTTATGAAAGCATTTGGCGAATCACCTGTAAAACATTTAAAAAATAAGATAAAAGGTCTT
>CACZYY010000009.1:0-11023 GCA_902785455.1 uncultured Spirochaetaceae bacterium | reverse complement strand
GTCATTTTCTTCCGATGTTACAATTATAAAATCTAAAAAATTTTAAGGGAGCAAAATGTTCACATCAGACGCAATTTCTTACATTCCTCTGTTTTGTACGGCTGCGGTCTCAATCGTAATCGCAGTGCTTCTTACAATTATAAAAGTAAGAAAAACAGCTAAGGTTAGTTTTATTGCATACTTTGCGCTGGCAGTATTAATTTTTGCATGTATCTATACTGCGACTCACCCTGGCATGATGCGCTTTGCTCTTCTTATTCTCTTTGCATCAATCCTGCTTATTCCTTATTGTGTTATGCTGGCATTCGGCAAACCTCAGGAATATGCAAAAGCAGAAGATGTTGAAGAAGAAAAAGAAGAAGTCAAGCCAGAAATAGTCGTTGAAGAGATTCAAGTAGAAAAGATTGACCTCATCCAGAAGGGAAAGGCTTTCGTTGCCGCTGCTGCAGATTCATTTTCCGACAAAGACGGAATGCAGAATCTTCTCGACACAATCAATAAAACCTGTGTCGAAGTAACAAGTGCAAATGGTGGCGCAATTCTCATGGTCGATGAATTTGAAGACTTAATCACAGTCAAATCTTTCACCGGCGAATTTCCTCCTCCATACAAACTTCCGGACGACTTACCGCACAAGCCGCTCCGTGTATCAACAAGTTTCAAATACGCGCAGTTCCCGCTCCGCGACAATATCTTCGGTGAAATTGCTACAGCTGGCAAGGCAGAGCTTATCGCCGTTCCAAAGATGGACGACCGCATCGTTGAAAACGGGCCGGAAGACTTCTTAAAACTCGGTAGTTTTATTTTCCTTCCGCTTCGTATGCCTGGCAAAGACGTTGTTGTCGGTGTTCTTGCACTTTCACGCAATCCGGGCACAGATCCATTCGGAGACAAAGAGTTTGACTGGGCGCAGACACTCACAGAATTTGCTGAGTCAGCACTCAAAACAGCCCTTAACTTTAAACAATACACAGAAAAGCAGGAACTTACAAAAGAGGCAGACATTGCTTCTGGCATTCAGATTTCTTTCTTGCCCAAAAAGCTCCCTCCTCTGCCAGGTCTCAACATCGGCACTTACGCAGAGCACACATCAGGCGTATGTTCAGATGTATACGATGTAATTCCAGCCCGTCAGGACAGGATAGCATTCATCGTAATGGACGTTGCTGGCAAGGGAATGAACTCATTGCTCGTCATGACAATGATTCGGGCAATGTTCCGTCTTATCGTTAATACAACTCAAACAGCAGGAACAATTCTTAGCTGGGCTAACCGTGGTATCTGTAGCGAACCAAACGCAGACCACTTTGCTTCAATCGCGCTTATCAACTATGATCCAACAAGCAAAAAAATTCAGCTTGCAACTGGTGGAAGCGTTCCTGTTTATCGTTATAATGTCGCTAAGGAAGCTGTAGAAAAGGTATCCGTAACTTGTGAGCCAATTGGTATCGAAAAAACGACAAGTTATAAGGATATAGAGTTTACAGCAAGCCAAGGAGATATTATAATATGTTATACCGATGGTTTGGTCGAAGCTCTCAACGCACAGGGACAGCAATATTCCCTCGCGAGCTTGACTAATATCATAAAAGCGAATGCTAAACTGCCAGGAAAAGATATTGCAAACCTGGTAAAATCCGATATCAAGAAGTTTATTGGTAACGAAACGCTGCGCGATGACCAGACACTTCTTGTGATTAAAATTCAGTAACTAAAGGAGTTAAAATTTATGGAACTGAAAATTAGAAAAAATGGAGAAGTTTATATCATAGATGTAAACGGCGAAATGGATCTTTACAACTCCTATAAATTAAAGGAACTCGTCATGAAAATGCTTGAGAAAAATGTAAAGAGCTTCATCATCAACCTTGAACAAGTAGACTACATCGACTCGTCTGGAATCGGTGCATTGATTTACATCTGTTCAACAATCAAAAAGATGAACCTCAAACTTGCAATTTCAAACATTCATGGCTCTGTAAAGAAGGTCATTGAACTTACAAAACTCATGGGATACTTCCCTATCGCTAACAGCGTAGAAGAAGCTCTTCTCATGGTAAATGAATAATAAGCGAGGTATACACAAATGGAACAAATCAAAGAACTGCGCTCAGACGACAATGACCCATTGTTCGACACGACAAATATGCTCTATAAGGAATTTCCATCAGATTTCCGACAGATTCGTTATTTCACTCTTCTTATCGTTCAGTCAGCACCACTTGAAATCAAGGAAATTAACCTTCTTGAGCAGCAGATTTCGGAAGTTATCAAAAACGCTGTAAAACATGGTAACAACTGCGACATCAACAAAAAGGTTAAGGTTTGGTACTCATTCAGCCCATCTCACGCTCACCTCATCGTACAGGACGAAGGTGAAGGTTTCAAAGACTTGGAGAAATGGAACGAATTCAACCGCAAACGTCTCGAAGCTCTCCACAACTCAGATTTCGAGCAGCTCGCAAATTACGTTTCATTCCGCACCAAAAAGTCAGATGATCAGGATGGTGGTAACGCACTTTTCGCAGCCCTTGAGTACTGGGATGGTGGCTATGTTTACAACGGCAAACGAAACGGTGTAGCAATGCTCAAAAAATTCCAGAAAAAGCACTTGGGTGTAGCTGTAGAAGACTAGCCCTTTAAGCCCTGTTCTAACAGGGCATTTTTTATATAAACGCGACTCATAACAGAATCGCGTTTTTTTTATTTTATTACGGATTTCAAAACTTCAAGTGTTTCGGTAGCAGTTTGCTGCCAGTCAAATTTTTTGGCCCACTCTACCCCTTCTTTTATCATTTTTTTACGAAGTTTATTATCAACGGCAATTTTTTCGATTGAAGCCGCAATTTCTTCGATATTTGAGCTGTCAAAGAGAATGGCTTTTTCGCCAGCAATTTCCTGTAGGGCTCCAGCTTTTGAACAAGCCACAGGAACTCCTGTTGCCATTGCCTCCAGAACAGGAAGACCTACGCCCTCAATTTCGGAAGGAAACAAACAGCCTTCACTGCCAGCATAAAGAGCAGGAAAACTTTCGTGAGGAAAATAGCCTGTAATAAAAATATCCGACGCATACGGTGAAATCATCGCAGTTTTTCTGACAGATTCAGCACAAGCCCCCTCTGCACCAGAAAGGACAAGTCTGTGCGGAAGATTCGTCTTTTTTTTGAAGATTTCAAAGCCTTTGATAAGCTCAATATGTCTTTTTAACGGGGATGAAAGCGTGGATGCATATAAAAAATACGGACGACGGATTGCAAACGGTTTAATCATCTCTGTTTCAGCCGTGATTATCTCGCGCTGATAAAAAAGTGAATGATTAATTCCGTTGTGAACAACAATTATTTTATCCTGATTGATTCCGAGCCGCCGCAAATCCTTTTTTACGTACATACTTGGGGCAATTATTTTATTTACATGTTTGAGACAAAACTTAATCCGCATTTTCTCAGCAAAAGTCTTGCTGGCAAAACTTTCGGAAACAATATCATTCACAACCGCAACAGAAGGTGTGGTAAAGAAAAGCGGCATTGCGTAAGACGATGCAGGAAAAAGCATGGCATCGTATTTTTGTTTTTTGGCAAAGGCGTTAGAGATGAACATATGCCAGAGTTTTTCGGAACGTTCATCGTCTGGCAAAATCACTGATTCATAGCCGATATTTGAATCGCGGCCATAAGTGTAACGGTCAATTTCCGCTCCGAACAGCTCGAACTGGACTTCATCAGTATTCTGAAAACTCTGAGAAATAGAAGTTAGATACGAACCGATACCACTTCGCCCGTGCTCACAACCAAAAGTATCAATACCTATTTTCATAGACTAATAAATTATAGCAAAAGTTCTTATTCTCTGCTATAGTAGAAAAATATGGATTCAGTTAAATCATTTTCAGAACTTAAAATTGAAGATCAATACATCGAAAAATTAGCATCACATGAAATCACGGAACCAAGTGCTGTTCAAACGCAGGCAATACCAGAAATTCTGGCAGGAACATCTCTGCTGTTTCAAAGTGAAACAGGCACAGGAAAGACACTCGCTTACCTTCTTCCTCTTTTACAGAATATTGAAAAAATCGAAAATTCCAAAAAAGAAGTTAAAATCGTAATCATTTCGCCGACTATTGAGCTTGCTTCACAAATCAAACTGCAGGTTCAGCTAGTTTCAGACAGCAAGGCGGCCCTTCTTGTTGGTGGGGCACCTATCAAAAGACAGATTGAACTTCTCAAAGAAAAGCCTCTTGTCGTAATTGGTGGTCCTGCCCGCCTCCTCGAACTTTTTCATCTAAAAAAATTAAAGCTTGACGGAGCCGCGGCTGTCGTTCTTGATGAAGTTGACCGTCTTATTTCTCCAGAACTTCGGGATCAGACAATCGAACTAATCTGCTCAATGAAAAAAGATATTCAGCTCATCGCAGCAAGCGCCACAATCACCGCAAGCACACAAAAAATCCTGCAGAGCACGAGAATCAAGCAAAACGGCACAACCGAAAGTGACTTAAAAACTCTCTTTTTGCCTCCAGAAGATGTTCTTCGCAAAAGGATCACACATTACGCACTTTTTGCAGAAACACGCGACAAAATTGACACTCTCAGAAGTCTTTTGAATGCCGAAAAACCAGCTAAAGCATTAATTTTCACATCAAAAATCGATCAGGTTGCGAACATTGTTTCAAAATTAAAATACAAGAACATTGAATGTTACGCACTTACAGCAAAAACAGAAAAAGCCGAACGAAAAGCAACTATTGACAGATTTCGAAGCGGCAAAATCAAGATTCTTGTCACAAGCGACCTTGTTGCCAGAGGCATGGATATTCCGAACATCAGCCATGTAATCCAAATGGACATGCCAAGCGACGATGACTTTTTTATCCACAGAGCCGGGCGAACAGCACGAATGGGCAAAACAGGAATCAATATCGTAATCGGCGATGGCTATGAAATGCGAAAATATGCCGCAATCGAAAAGAAACTCAAAATCACGGTATATCCCAGAATGCTTTATAAAGGAAGGCTCGTTGATCCGAACGAACTCAACGCCCCAAAAGAAGAATCTTCGTCACAGAGCTAATGAGAGCACAGAGATTTTTTCTCTGTGAACTCCGTGTTTTCCGTGAGAAATTCCTAAATTATTGAACTACACATATATTTCATGTTATACTGACTAATACATTTCAAAAAATGAGGTTTCCTTGTGTTTCTAAAAAGTCTAGATATATTTGGATTTAAATCTTTTGCTGACAAAACCCACATTGAATTTGCCGATGGCATCACAGCTCTTTTGGGCCCGAACGGTTGTGGAAAGAGTAATGTCGTCGATGCGGTAAAATGGGTTCTTGCAGAGAATAAGGCAAAAAACCTTCGTGCGGACACAATGGAATCAGTCATTTTTAACGGAACTGAAACTCGTCCGCCGCTAAACATCGCAGAAGTCACGCTTACTCTTGCAAATGAAAACGGTCTTCTTCCTCTCGATGACACAGAAATTGCACTCAAACGCCGTCTTTACCGCTCAGGTGAAAACGAATATTACATCAACAACAAACAGGTAGGTCCAACAGAAGTCCGCCGTCTCTTTATGGATACTGGTGTCGGTAAGGCTGCCTACTCCGTCATGGAACAGGGCAAAATCGACCAGATTCTTTCAAGCAAACCGGAGGACCGCCGGTATCTTTTTGAGGAAGCGGCAGGTATTTCACGAAGCAAGGCTGAAGTTGCAGAAGCACGCCGTGATTTGGAGCGAACACAACAAAACCTCGACATGATTGAAGTTTCTCTCGCAGAGAACAAACGAAGCTACGAAACTCTCAAAGTCCAGAGCGAAAAAACACTTAAATATCGTGCGCTCAAAGAAGATATTTTCAATTTTGAGCTTGATATTCAGCTTCTTAAATTAAAAGATTTTGTTCAGAATCAGGCGCGCCAGACACAGGCAAAAGAAGAAATTGCCGAAAAACGCAATGCAGTTCAAGCCGAAATCGATGAGATTTTAAACACCCTCACAGAAAACAGCGATAAAATCAAAGAATTGCAGGCAAAAATGGGTGAGCTTCAGATGGAGCTTGTAAGAATCCAAACTGAAAAGACAAATAAACTCGATCAGCAGAAGATTCTTAACGAAAATGCCCGTACAATCCGCGAAAAAATCGGAACTTTGGAACTCAAACAGCGTTCAATTCAGGAGCGTATTGACGAGCTCAATGATGAAATCGCAAATCAGGATGCAGACCTTCACTCAAAAACAAAGCAGATTGAAGAAGTTAAACAGAATATCGATTCATTCGTAAAAAACATCGAATCTTCTCAAAATCAAATTACGACAAACGAGCAGAAAATCACCGAAAGCGAAGAGGAAATCCGAAATCTCGACACTGAGCGTGAAAATTTCCAGAAAGAGCTTGAGGCCATCACGGAAGATATCGTAACAGAGCTCGATGCAAAGCTCAAAGATTCTGGATTCTCCAGTGCAGCAAGTAAAAAAGCCAAAGAAGACCTGGATTCTCTTGTCGGAAAGCTCAAGGTTTATGCTGAAGGACGTCGAAACATCTTCACTGATTTTGCATCGCTCAAAGGTCATTCCGATGACGAAAACGAAAATTTTGCAAAAGATGCAATCAAAGCTCTTGATGAAGTAGCCACTCTTGTAAAAGAAATCGAAAGTGCAGTTCAGACTTATTCAGAAACTGTACCAAACTTTATCGATGAATTCCTATCTCCAGAAGGTATCATCACCAAAAAACGAAACATAGACCGAAATATTCAGGAAAATTTGCAGAAAATCACCACAATCAGAGAACGAATCGACGGTTACAAAGCTGAAAATATTCTTCTTATCGGTAAAATCAACGAATACAAAGAAACTCTCAGCCAGCTCCGCGTTTCAGAAGCTCAGATGCAACAGCAGATTTTCAATGCAAAGCAAACAGCTGATTTGCTCAAGCGAAATCTCACAAGTGAGCAGAATGCACTTCGCCAGAATGAGCAGGATTTGTATCTGGAGCAAAAGAATCAGGAAGATTTGGAAGAGCGGATTTCTGATTTGGACGAAGCTCTTGGTGAAATCGAACGCCATGGCCGCGAATGTGCCGAAACAATGGGCAATCTTGACGAGGAAATCAAACGCTGTAACACAAGTGTCAGCGGCAAAAAAAATGCCCTCGACAAAAAACGTGAAGAACAGCAGAAATATCAGTCTCAATACGAAAAACTCACTCTTGATTTGGTCACAAGCGAAAACGACATCCGAAACATCAAGCAGAACTTTATCGAGACTCATTCACGCGACCTCATGGAATTTGAGGAACGCATGTACAAAATCAATACTCCGTCAGTTGTATTGCGTGAAAAACTTTCTTCTTCTCGAAAAGCACTTGCTGATCTCGGTTCCGTAAATCTCATGGCACCAGAAGAATTCGGGGAGCAAAAAGAACGATACGAAAAACTTCAGAAACAATATGAGGACACCGTAAAAGCCCGCGCAGACATTCTGCGTGTTTACGAGGAAATCAAAACAAAATCAACAGAAATGTTTGTCCTCACATACAATAAAATCAAAAAGAATTTCCACAATATGTTCCGAAGATTGTTCGGTGGTGGCAGGGCAGAGCTCAGGCTTACAGACCCGCAGAACGTACTCACTTCGGGAGTTGATATTTACGCAGAGCCGCCAGGAAAGAAACTCCAGAATATCGCGCTTCTTTCAGGTGGCGAAAAGACGATGACGGCTGTTGCCCTTCTCTTCGCGACTTATCAGGTTCGGCCTTCTCCGTTCTGTCTTTTGGACGAGATTGATGCGGCTTTGGACGATAAAAACGTCACGAGCTTCGTTCAGGCCCTACGTTCATTTGCAAAACTTTCTCAGTACATCGTCATCACCCACAACAAAAAAACTGTTATGGGTGCAAGCACTATGCTAGGTGTCACAATGCAGGAATCTGGCGTAAGTAAGGTAATCACAATCAGCCTCGACAAATCAATCTCAAAGGACGATTCTTTTGATGAAACCGAAGAATTTGTCGAAGAAGATGTTCCGGAAGAAGAAGGTGTAGTTGTTCCGCCACGACCGGAGCCACGAATTCACAATCCAGACGGTACAATCACTGATCCAATTATCGAGAAATATAACGAAGAGCAAAAAGAAGCCGCCAAACGGGCAAAAGCAGAAGCTAAGGCTGCAAAACTAGCCGAAGAAGCAGCTGCTAAGCAAAACAATCAGGAAGCGGCTCCAAAAGAGGCAGAAAATGTTTGATTTTGATGATTTAAAAGACAGCATTTCGGATTTCACTCAGAAAAAGCCACTTTTAGTTGCAATTATTTGTATTGTTGTGTTTTTGTTCTTTGCAGGGCTCATAATTCTGATGATTCAGACTACGCCTGTCAAAAAAACAGAGTTTAAGGAAGCAGAACCATTCACACAAGATGCACCCGTTCTTATTCCAGACTCATCGGACATCGAAAAAGAATACTATCCAAACCGAATCACTGAAAATCAGTGGTCCAAAGAAGAAATTAACAAATGGTTCACCTATCCAGAAGAAGAAACAATGAAAGAACTCGAAAAGGCGAACGACAAAATTGCCGATGACATAACAGGAGCAGCTCCATAATGAAAAAAGTTTTTCTGGCAGCAATTTTTATATCAGTTTCAGTTTTTCTCACATCGTGCGGCTCAACAGGTAATGTCGCCACAACTCAGGAACCGTCAAAAGCACCGCAGACAGCAGAAGAAGCCGTAACTCAAAAGCAGGAAGAAGTGGCAAATGAGATTGCGGACGAAATCAATGCCGTAAGCCCTGCAAACGAAATTTCCAGTCCGACAACTGATGAATCAGAGCCTCAAACTGAAGGTGAAATTGAAGCCGAGCCAGAAGTCACGACAGAAGATGAAACAAACGCTCAGGAGCCAGAAGAACAAGAACTTTCAGAAAAGGCAGAAAATCCTGCGGAACCAGAATCCGTAAATTCCAGCGAACCGACAGGAATTTACTACGTCTCAACATCCCCGGCCAAAACTGAAAAGCCAGCAATTGAAAACAATCAAGAAGAAAACGAAAATTCACAAGATTCAGAGCAGGACGCGCCAGAATCAGAATCGAGTGCAACAAACATAGAATCCGACAACACAGAATCAGCAGAAGAAAAAGAAGCTGCAGAATCAGATTCAGAAACTTCAACTGATGATTCAACAGAAAAAGTAAGCGAAGAAGACTCAACTTTCGACAAAGAACGAGAAAAAGCACCGACTACCGACGAAAAAAATAAAGTCTCTGAATATCAGATTTTTGAAGAGCCGGAAATCGTTGTGCATGATTTGCCTGAGCCAGCAAAAGAAGAACCAAAAACAGAGCAGTCCGCAGGCGAAGAGATTGCTCAAATCAAAGAAGAGGCTCCCGTAACAGATGAAACCGCCACTGCCCTTCAGGAACCTGAGCCACAGGAAGTTGCAGACGAGCCATCGTCAACTCCAAAATCAACTGAAAACGAAATTACTGCAGTTCCACCCGTATCTCCAGATGTCGAACAAACAGAACAGGTCGAAGAAATTCCTGCGGTTCTAGATGAAAGCGAGCAAGTTAAACCTTCCCGTTCTGTTAATGTTAAAATCAATCAGTATCTTGATGTAACATATCCAGGAACAGGCTGGACTTATATCGGTGAAACAGACAAAAACGATGTGTTCAACTATTTTGGGCGCAAACTTGGCACAAAAAATACAACATTCTCACTCAGAGCCAAAAAGGCAGGCAAGACAATTCTTCATTTCTATAAAACTGATGCTCTCACAGGCGAATATATTGATGATTATCTTGCAGTCAACGTTGAAAACAAAAAGAGCACTGGCCGTGTAAAGGCTCCATCTTACGCAGACATTGTTCCTGCAAAGCCTCAGAGAAGAATCGACCGTGCAAATGAAAATTCCGCCATTAACGACGTTCCTACACAGGAAGAAAACGCACAGAAAAAGCAAATCGAAACTCCAAACGAAACTGCGCTCACAGCCCCACAATCAAAAACAACCGCGGTGGCTCCAAAAAATCAGAACGCAAATCCGGAGAACTCTAAAGAAGAACTCAAAAAAACTGAGCAGAAGCAAGAACAGGCCCCAGTGAATAATCAAAAAACGGTTGAGCCAGAATCAAATCAAAAACAGCAAAAAGAAAGTTCTGGACCAAAACAAAATCAGCCAAAAGAAAACGCTTCTGCAAAAACAGAAAAGCCGTTCACAGGTACAACAAAGTCGTCTTCTTCTGTCCCAGCAGTCGCACAAGAAAGTGACATCAAAACCGTAATTGAAAACAAAGAAACAACAACTCACATAAAAGAGACGGAATCAAAGTCTGAGCCAAAAACACCTCAATCTCAGAGTTTCAATTACACACCAGTTTCTTCACAGATCGAACAAACAGAAGAAAGCCCTGTTTCAAGCGAGCCTGTAGTCATCGTTGAAGACACAACGGTAACACCGGACGAATCGCTCCTAGAAAAAGCAAAGAAGGATTTTGAGGACAAGAAATTCGCGGACGCACTCAAAGAAGCGCAGGAATATTACAACTCGGCCTCAACAAGGCTCGATGAAGCACTCTTCCTTCTCGGTCAGATTTCGGAGAGCAACAGTCAGATCCGAGATATCAGGTTTGCAGTAGATTCTTACGACATGCTCGTAAAACGCTATCCTGCCAGCAAATATTGGAAACAGGCAAAGAACCGCTCGATTTACCTCAAGAGATTCTACATCGATATTCGATAAGATAAAAACATCATAGCTCGCTGCTTGCAGGGTAAACGCATTATAAAATACTTGCTGTCAAAAATGGCTTCCGGTCATGAAAACGGCTTATCGGAAACGCATGCTAGCATGCTACACGCGTTTTGTGCTTGTAACTATATACGGTTGCCGCTCCCGCGGCAGCACAAAACGAGTATTTCCGTAAGCCGTTTCACTCCCTCTCGCCATTTTTAATATGAATTCGATTATAATGCGTTTGCCCGGTCGCTGCTTGTTGCCCCTGTTTCTGATAAAT